>JALNVF010000024.1 GCA_023231445.1 Treponema sp.
ACAACAATTTCACAGCCTCGTTTCAAATCACGTATCTGCTGCCCCATAGAAGCACCACCATAAACGACACATGTACGGGGAGATCTGCCTTCCGTAAAGGACTGCATTTCCGTACATGTCTGCATGGCGAGTTCCCGCGTAGGTTCAAGAATAAGTGCATTTACGCAATTGCTTCCTTCGCGGAGTTTCTGCACAAGAGGAAGTCCGAACGCAGCTGTTTTTCCCGTACCTGTACGGGCACGGGCAATAACGTTTGCATCGCCGTTTAAAAGCCGGGGAATAGCGAGCACCTGAATAGGTGACGGAGTAACAAAGCCTTTTCGGGCTACCGCTGCCAGGGTCTGTTCATCAAGACCAAGGTCTTCAAAAGAGATTTCTTCTGATTCCATATGTATACCTGTTTCCTGCGGGCCGGATAAAACCGCCCATTATTTCGTGTGACGAGAGTGACAGGAAGCATATAAACCAGAAATCCGTAACCAGCTTTAGGTGATTGGAAAAGAATTAAAGGCAGTCGACTAATCGTGCATGCGTCCATCAGACATAGCACACGTTAATGTAATTCTAGTATAAACATATAATAATTGCAAGCAAATAGTGCAATATTCCGCATCTATTACCGTTTTTTAGAAGCTTTCAACCGTAATAATTTGATTTTTTTGCAAATTTATGATATTCTATAATCTATATGGCAAAAGCAACTAATTCAGGTAAAACAGGAAAATCTGCAAAGACGACAAAAATAACATCAACAGTAAAGTCGGATTCTACAAGTAAACAGTCATCAGAAAGATCTTCCTTACCATCAAAAACTTTTTCGTCGGGGAAAAGTTCTTCAACTGCAAATAAAGGAAATAAATCTACTAAAGTGAAAACAATTGTACCTGATACTAAATTCAAAATCACCCAGAAAGTCGTTTATCCCAGTCAGGGAGTAGGTAAAGTTACTGATATTACAGAACAGACTTTTAAAGAACAGAAGTTATGGTATTACAATATTTATATTGAAGCTTCTGATATGGTCGTAATGGTTCCTGTTGAACGTGCGGAAGAACTCGGAATACGGGCGATTGTCTCCCCGGAAGAAGCGGAACAGGCGTTACAGCTTCTTTCCGATGATTTTGAACCAATTACTTCAGACTGGAAGCTTCGTTACCAGATGAACCTTGATCTGCTGAAAAAAGGCAGTATTCTGGACATCGCGACTATCGTACGCTGTTTATACAACCGGAGCAAGGTAAAAGAACTGCCGATTCTTGAACGAAAACTTTATGATTCAGCCCGTAAACTTCTTGAAGATGAGATTTCGTTCGCCATGGGAAAAGCTGTAAAGGATGTGGAAACACTTATTCATACGAAACTTGAACCGCCCGGATCAATGCCGAAAGTTAAACATGTTGTTAATATAGACGACGATGATGATGATAACCTTATGGACGACATGGAAGAGAAGGATGAAAATTCTACTGACGAACATGATGATGACGAAGAAACCGAAGAGGACAGTTCCGCCGATGACTCTGACGATAATGCCGCAGATGATTCAGACGACTCCGATGACGGCGGGGATTCTCTGGATAACGACACTTTTTAAGGTATGTCCTTATTATGATAAAAAAGTCCCTTCCTCCCACTAATGCGGCCGTTGTTATTGCTGCCGCAGGAACGTCTTCCCGGACGGGAACTTCAGTACGAAAACAATATCTCCCGCTCGGCAGGGGTACTGTCCTTTCCGAAGCGGTAAAACCCTTTCTCCGGACACTTCATTGTACGGTTTTAGTGATTACAATTCCTGCCGATGAAAACGACATTCCGGCAAACACAGCCTTATCGGCTGATAAAGAAATAAATGCTCTTCTGCATCAGACAAAACTGCTTTTTGTACACGGAGGAAAAACACGGCAGGAATCGGTAAAATGTGCGCTTGAAGCAATTGCAGCACTTCCCGATTCTGATGTTGATATTATACTTGTTCATGATGCAGCACGCCCCTTTGTTACAGACGATATAATACGTAATACCGCAGCTGCAGCTGTTGAACACGGGGCGGCCGTTCCTGCAGTTGTTCCCGTAGATACTCAAAAAGAAACAGACGGCCGCGGAATGATTATCCGCCATCTTGAGCGCAGCTTGATCGCGGCAGTACAGACACCGCAGGCATTTTTATTCAATCCGATTCTTGAAGCTCACAGGAAGGCGTCAAACGACGGGTGTACCTATACAGACGATACGGAAATATGGGATAAATACGTCGGACGAGTATTTACCGTTCCGGGAGACGTCTGCAATAAAAAAATAACATTTGCATCGGATGTTGGTAAAACAATGAATAATTCACAACAGATTATACATACAGGACTCGGATATGACATACATCCGCTTGTCCCGGGACGAAAATTATTGATCGGAGGCGTCGAACTGCCTTTTGACAAAGGAGAGGCGGGACACTCGGACGGCGACGTACTGCTTCATGCAGTAACCGATGCACTGCTCGGAGCAGCAGGACTTGGTGACATAGGCAGTTTTTTCCCGAGCGAAGACATCAAATGGAAAGATGCTGATTCAGCAGTCCTCCTGCGCGCAGTATGGCAGAAAATTACAGACGCAGGCTGGCATCTTGTGAATATAGACTGTATTGTAAAACTTGAGCAGCCGAAATTTCTTCCGTACCGTAATACGGTATGCAGTTCAATAGCAGAAATTCTTGGAACTACTGCTGAAAATATATTTGTAAAGGCCAAGACAGGCGAAAAAATGGGAGACGTCGGAAAAGGTGGTGCAATAGAAGCCTGGTGTTCCTGTCTTCTCCAAAAATAAAGCAGGCACCCTCTGCCGGATGTCTGCTTCAAGTTTACATATTATCAGGCAGTTCGAGTACCATTTCAATTTCCGTCTGAGTCCGGTTCATACGTTTCGCAATCTGCGGAATTGTCCATCCCTGCCGCTTAAGATACTTGATGTTTTCGCGGTCCTGAGGAGATAAACGTTCATCGCCTTTTTCGGGATGTTTTTCAAGATCCTGTTTCGTCATCTGATTAAGCAATTTAAACTTTGACTCAATATCATTTCTGAGTTCTTCAAGCCGGGCTTCGCTGCGGCCTATACCCTGCCGTGCGGAATTCAATGCATCCATGCGCTTGTCAGCTTCGTCAAGGAGAGACTGTAACGAAGAAAGTTTCGAAACGGCATCTCCAATTCTCGGACCGCTTTTTATAATTTCGTCGACGTTTGTCTGAACGTCTTTTATCTCCTGCGGTAAAGAATCAGACTGCCGGGCACAAGCCTTCAGCCGGTCCTCAAGAGTTTTCAGATTGTCGAACGACGTATTTACATCTTTATTCACACGGTCAATAACATCCTGTTTCTGTTCAAGCCGGTCGTATGAAGCTGAAATTGTATTGAGCTTTTCCTGAAAATCTCGTGCAGACACTTCCATATTCTGAAGCTGGTCATATGTCGTCTTTAATCCGCTGATCTTTTCATCCATTTTATCCGAAAGACCGACCATCGTATCATATTTCTGGCCGAGCGTATCAATTTTCGTCTTCTGCGCATCAAAATCCTTAAAGCGGGTATTAATATCCTCACTTATTCTGCAGATTGCATTGTACTGGTCGGAAAGTTTTGAAGCGGTCTGATTAAACGATTCGATTCTTGAAAAATCGTTGTTAAGGTCCGCAATCTTTTCATCCAGCTGCTTCTTCATCTGCTCGGCTTTTTCATACACCTGCATCTGCGATTTTACATTCTGAAGTTCCCGATTAAGTTCACTCATACGGCTCTGTATATCGTTTGAATCGTTCTGCATTTTCAGAATAAATTTTGCCTGATTTGCGCTGTTCGAAACTTCAAACGAATCAATTTTCTCTTTCAGCCCATTCAACTTCTGTGCTGAATCTGCGCTCTGCCGGCTTATGCGGTCTTCCGTGTCCTTCAGCATTTCTTCGTACATGTTCTGCAGTCTGGTAAGAATTTCATCTGAACGCTTTTCATACGATGCGACGGATTCATCTGTTTTCGACTGAAGGAGTGAAATTTGTGAAACAAGATCATCCTGCTGCTTTTTGACACCAGTCGTATACTGCATCATATCGGCGGCAAGTGCACTTTCTGCTTCCGTTATCTTCTTCTGGGAAGTACTCTTAAGACTTTCAAGCT
Source organism: Treponema sp. (assembly GCA_023231445.1). GTDB lineage: Bacteria > Spirochaetota > Spirochaetia > Treponematales > Treponemataceae > Treponema_D. The sequence goes on from JALNVF010000024.1 coordinate 4,159, forward strand.
GCCCCTTGAACATTTCGCCCGATTCATCAAGCTGCTGTTTTAAATGCTGTTTCCAGGTGTTGAACTCGGCTAGAGCGGCATCGATTGTGGAAGAGCTGGTCTCCTGCCTTGTCGTGACAGCATCTTCAAACGATTTAAGACTTTCAATCAGACCGTTCTGGATCTTTCCAAGCTGTTCGTTTATCTTCTTCTCATATTCATCGGACGCTTTCTTAAGATATTCATCGGAGGCAGACTGCGAACTGCTTACTTTTTCCCGGGTGTCTGTCGTAAAATCATCCACTGTCTGTCTGATATCGTCCAGTCGTTTTTTTACAGACCCCTGTATATCCTTTATTCCTTCTGCAACACGTCCCATCTGCTCGTCGTTTTTTTCCTGAAGCGCTGCAAGTTTTGTCTGCATATCTTCGCTGTACTTTACTTCCAGTGCACGACGGGCATTTTCATAATCTGTCGTAAACAGGGTAAGTTTTCCGTCAAAGGAACTCTTCCACGCAGTAAGATCTTCCTGCATTTTATTACCGCGGCTTTTCAAATCATTATTGAACGTATCCTCAAAATCTTTGAGCTTCGTAGTCATGTTCCCAACCGCTGTTGCCTTTATTTCGTCGATACTCTTTCCAAGCGTCGAAATCTGCGTTTCCATTGCGTCATAATCGTTTTTTATTGAAGCGGTAAATTCGTCGTGTTTCTGCTGCTGACCGTTTGTAAACGCATCAAAATCGGAAAGTACCCGTTTCCGTATTTCTTCCATCGCCTTCCGCAGATTCGCTTCAAGCGTATCCACATCTTTCCCTGAAGTTTCAAGCCGGGAAAACTGATATTCGAGATCCTTCTTATATGCCCCAAGCTGAGAATCAAGTGATTTGAGTACATTCTCTTCATGCGCTTCACAAAGTTGTGCCGTTTTTTTCATTGATTCGTTCAGTGCTGTATCGAGTTCTGAAAGTTTAGACTCTGCCTGTACACGGAATGTTTCGATTCCAGCTTCAACAGCCTTTATTTTTTCCTGAAGCTGCGGTGCAATACCGTCGGCCCGTTTTTCCGCTGCGTCACATTCCGTCTGCAGTCTGCCGATTGAATCCGCTGTTTCTTTTACGGAAGCTTCTGTCTGTTCTGACACTGCCTTAAGCGATCCGGCAAGAGACAACTTAAGTGCGTCGATTTTATTCTCAATATCCGTACGGCAGCTTTGGACCGTATCATTGGCGGAAGCCGTAAATTTCCCGAGTGCGTCTTTCTCAAGCGCATCAGCTTTCGATACGGCATTTTCAAAAAGACTGCTGTACCGCGACTCCAGCTCTTTTACCTGCGATTCAAGAGATGTCTGCACCCCTTCGAGACTTTTCGAATTTGTCTGTACATTCAGGGCTATAAAATCGGATGTTTTTTTAGCTTCACCAAGAGAAGCATCAAGCTGAGCTCTGAGCCCGGCGATCTGGCCGTTGTACTGTTCATCCAGCTCCGTAATACGTTTATTCAAACCGGAAACAACAGTCCCCTCTTTCTCATCATAAATATTTTTGATTGAAGCGGCCTGCTGCTCAAGCGAAGTCGTTTTCTGCGTAAGTTCTTCTGAAAACTTGTCATATACATCATCAAGTCTGTTACTCAAATCTGCAATATTTGCGTCATTCCTGTCAGTAAGCGCAGTATATGATTCATCATATTTTTTATCGAGTTCTGCAATACGTCCGTCATTCTTTCCGTCGATTGAATCCAGTAATGCGGCATATTTATCATGGGCTGCGGCAATCTTTTCTGAATACTTCTGATCAAATTCATCGATATGCTGTTTATACTTTTCATCAAGCGAAGTAAGCGTTTTTTTAATATTAGCTATAACAGTACCGGTCGAATCCTTGAAGGAAGAAACAACTTCAGTCGTCTTCTGCAGCAGCTCTTTATCAAGTTCCGCCGCTTTCTGACTGTATTTTTCCGCCAGAGACGCATACTGCTGATTCAACGAAGTGTCCGTTGTTTCTGAAAGCGTTTTATACTTCTCTGCATCTTTTTTTACTTTCTCTGCAAACTGCGTAATCTGTTCATTTATCGCTGATTCGGTCTTATCAGCCTGTTCTTTATATTTTTTTACAAGTGCTGTATACCGTGCCTCGATTGAAGCGTCTGTCTCATTAGCTTTCTGTGTATGTTTGGAAGCAAGCGTAAGATACTGCTGTTCAAGTTTATCGTTGAGTTCATCAGCCCGTTTTTTGTACGAGTCTGCAAGCTGTGTATACTGTCCGTCGTATTTTCCGATAATTTCTGCTGTACGATTATCTATAGAACCATCAAGAGCCGCGGTTCGTTCCGTAATCCGCCTGGCCATATCCGCAGCTTCGGCATCAAGACGCGCCGTAAGTTCAGCCATCTCCTGCTCGTATTTTTCGGCCAGCGCTCCATACTGCTGCTGATATTTATTATCAAGTCCTGATTCGAGTCCTGAAATTTCTTTTTCAACTTCAGCTGCACGGCCGTCTATCTGTTTCCGGGCATCCTCAAGGCGTGCGGAGAACTCCGCTTCGAGTTTCGATATGTTTTCTTCTGTCGCTTTTATATACGAATCGCTGCGCTGCTGAGCCTGTGCGCTCAAATGCCTGAATGCAGTATCTTCAAGCTGGTCCGCCTTTTCGGCCGCTTCGCTGTAAACACCTGCAATTTCGTTTCTGAACTTCATAAGAGCATCTTCCGCCTGTTTTTCCGCGGACATAACATCTGAAGACAGCTTTTGAGAACGAGCTTCATAGTCGGCCAGTAATTTCGAACCAAGCGCTTTAAGCTGTTCGCTGTTGGTCTGAGAAAAATCAGTACTTATTTTCGGTATATGCTTTCCTATATCGTCGATTTCTTTCTTTTGCTCCGTCAGCTGTCTGTCGACTTTTTCAATAATAAGAGATTCTTTCTTAAGTCTTGTCAAATTCTCTTCAACATTTGCAGTCATTTCAGAAAGTGTGTTTAATGATTTGTCATAACCGCTGATTGTATCTTCCGCAGATTTTACAGCGGCGGCATATTTCTGCAGTTCATCGGCTTTCCGGGTAAAATCATCACGCTCCTTTTCCATGCGCTTTATTGCGGCTACCGCCTGAAGACGCGTCGTTTCAACATCCGCGTTTGCAGATGCAAGTTTTTTGGACTGTTCCTGAAAATATACGTCAAAATCTGCCTGACGTTTGTCGGCATACCTTTTGACTTTTTCCATTGTGTTGTTGTTTTTGTCCATCTGTCTAAGTGCAAGAGAAACGCCCGCCGCGACTGCAGATGCTACCAGAATTGCGATGATAACCACTTTTCCCACCCAGTAATCGCTGTATCAGATAATGCAGCTGAATTTACTTTTTTTATTGTAGCACAATTTTTTGTAATTGACGATAGTCATTAAATGAAATATCGGCTTCTTTAAGAGGCCGGTGAAACAGCATCCTCCAGTACGGTTCAAAATATGCCGATTTCATTCCTGCCTTTTTTGACCCCAAAACATCATATTTTACACTGTTTCCTATATATAGAATATGCTCAGGAGCAACTCCCAGTTTTTCAGCCATAACAGTAAACGGGTATGCAGAAGGTTTTAATGCGCCGATATCTTCCGTTCCGAGAACAACTGTACAATATTTTTTAAGTCCCCACAGTTCACCTTTCTGTTCAGGGGGAAAATCCGAAAGAAGTGCTATCTTTAATCCTGCATCGTAAAAAGCACGGAATGTCTCAGGGACATACTTACAGCAGGGAATTGTTTTAAAATACCCGCTTAAACCATCATAAACGATTTTCTGCAGACGAAGTTTTGATTCTTCCGCAGAACAGTGAATACGTCTGGCAAGGCGTTCTGCCTGTATTTCAGAAAAATTTTCCAGTCTGTCCATACAATGCATTTCATTACGGACAAGTCCGTACTGCAGAAAAAACAGATTATAACGTAAAAAATGGAAAAACATACGCAGATGAAGCCGCCACTGTCTGTATAAAGTTCCATCGATATCAAATCCGACGGCTTCGATTTCTCCCAATCCCGGTATATTCAACTTAGACTCCTTTCGTTCTATCAGCAGGCTCTGCACCTTACAGGCTCCACTGTATTACCGATTACTTTTTAAAATCAATTGTAAAAATAAAATTCGCATATCCGTCAGCGGTATCCTGTACAAAACGCCACATAGAAACCTGCTCACGAATTTCCTGCTGAATTGAAAGCGGCAGGATTGAAGCCGGAGTTATGTTTATTGCAGATAAAGGAACGTTTCCTTTTGCAAGCACTTTAAACTGAATTGTTACGGTGCGGCTGCTGTCGATGAGCTTTGCGTTTTCATCGGAAATCTGAATAGACGGTTTTGAGGGATACAGCAGGATTCTTGCAGATCCGTCGGTCATTTCTACTGCAACCTTTCCGTCAGAACTCCGCCCCGTTTTCACCGATGTCCGGGATTTTACCCCGTTTCCGGCAGACTGCGTGTATGTCGTCGCGCTGATAGCTCCCAGCGCTGCTTTCGTTGATGCATCAGCATTTTCTGCTTTTTTATTTTCAGAAGCTGACGAATTCACCGGTCCGGCATTCTGCGGCGATGCTTCCGCCGAAGTTCCGGACAGCGCCGCTGCACCGGCAATCTGTTTTGTCTGCTCTGCACTTTGCGCCGTATTCGACGTTACCGATGCATCCGCAAAGAGACTGTCATCCCACTGAACATTTTTTTCCTTCTGAACACGTTGTTCTGCCATTAATTCTTCAACACTCTTTTTATATACCTGCGAAGGTTTTCCCGACGACATTTTAGTCTCCGGAGCAGCAGCATGCACGTTCTCCTGTTTTTTAACTGTTGAAGCCTTCTTTACCGGATCAGTTTTTTTCTGAGGTACCGGTTTATCTTTTGTTTCTGTTTTCTTTACCGGAACAGGTTTATTCACCTCTTCCGGCTGCAGTGGTACTGCTTTTTCAGGTTCTGACGTCTTTATGGTCTTTTCGACAGGGACGGAGGCAAGTGTTATACGAACGGTTTTATATTCCGGATTTTTTTTAAAAACAGGTATAAACACAGAAACTGTAATAAACACAAACCAGAATACAACGGTACCGGTTAACCCGATTTTTCTGCCCCGGGTGAGGATATCATCTTCTGCAGCAGGAAGAAAAGAAAACGTCATTTTTGTTTCGTCCGGAGATCTACTGCAGAATATCCGTTTCCGCGTATTACATCGAATATCTGTACAATCGTACCGTTTGTTACCTCTGAGTCTGCTTCAAGAGTAATCGGTATTTCGTCCTTTTTTTTGTTTTTAGTATCATATGCGGCAAGTTCGTCACCGAGCGTTTTAAATGTAACTTTTTTATCGTTGAACCAGAGTCCGTCATTTTTGTCGGCAGTGATTATTATTCCGGAAGTTGCCGTACTCTGTGCGGTACTGCTTGCAGGCAGATTAAGACTGATTCCCGGCATGACTGCAAACGTCGTAGAAACAAGAAAGAACAGAATCAGCTGAAAGACAACGTCTATCATCGGAGTCATATCTATATTCGACGCCGCTGCCCGGCGGTGTGCATGAAGCTGCATATTATTTTACCCTTCCTGTAAGTCTGAGTACAACCGACGTCACATCCGATTCCATTTCAACTATACAGTGATTCACACGGGACAAAAAATAATTATGAAAGACAACGGCAGGAATGGAAACGACAAGACCTCCGACTGTTGTTACAAGAGCTTCCGCTATAGAACTTGCCAGATGAGCAGGATCCCCCATACCCGTTCCACCGCCCAGCACATTGAATGCTTTAATGTTTCCTGTAACCGTTCCGAGAAGACCGAGGAGCGTAGCAATATTTGCAATAGTTCCAAGCGCCGTCAGCAGATGCTCATACCGGGGGATGACAAGATCCATTTCCGCCTCAACAGCTTCTTTCATGTCCTTCTCGTCCCACCGGCGGCAGTCAAGCGCTTTTTTTATAACCTGAGAAGTAGGAGTATCTGCTTCTGCGCATGCAACGGCAGCGGCCTCATAGTTGCTTCCTGAAAGAGAACCGTTCAAATCATAAATCAGTTTAACATCACGTTTTTTAATCATATAGAAATAATAACAGCGTTCTATAATAATATATGTCGCAATTATTCCGCAGAGAATAATCGGTATCATAAGAACTCCGCCTGACCGTATAGCTTCAAACATTTTTACTGCTCCTGTACCATGTATGATAAAATCACAAAGATTTAAGCCAAGTATTACCTAAAAAAAGAATTTAATAACAAAACCGGTCGAACCGCTTCTTGTAATGTACCGTCCTGCATATGTACGGGATTCTCCGGTAATTAATTTTACTACATCATCGGCGGTGACCGCAAGACGCACAGCCTTTGTAAGCCGGTAAAAACCGGAAAAATTCAGTTCCGGCATATGGTCTGCATTTTCATCCGGCGAAAGACTGATTTCCGTACCGGCCCCCCACCGGGAATCGCTTCCCTGGAGAGATACAGATACCGCAATCGTATCAGGTGTTTCAAGTACCGGCACATAGAGCCACTGGGCTTTCCATGATCCTCTGAGTGTAAGTATACCTTTACTGAAAGAAATTCCGGTGTCTGTACAGAGCAGGCTGCGGTCTGTCTGCTTATACGTATACTGCCCGTATGCAAAACCGTCTTCGTAATCTGGTTCCCAGACACCGTTGCCGAACGCTGTCTGCCTGTATTCCGCTTCAGCAGTAAAAGAAAGTATATCTTTTACCGGTACGGCGGCAGTAATTTTTCCGTACCAGTCGCTTGTCTCACCGGGAATAAACGAAAGCTCACTGAACGTATATTTTTTCTCAAGATCCGCGTAAAGCGGCTGTTCCGATGCAATTCCCCCTTCGGCTGAAAGAGCCGTTTTCCGTGAAGAAAGGCCCGTAACAAATGACGAATTGACGCCGAGTGTAAACGGAACGACCACAGGAGTTCCTCCCAGTTCGGTTCCGATTACAGCAGCAGCATCGCCGTAAACAGCTATAAAGTCATTTTTCCATCCGAGTCCGGTACCGAAACGGGCGCGGTTTGTATTGCCGCTGGAAAGCACACCCGCAGTATCAGACTGAAGATACCATGCAGCTGAAAAATATGACGAAAATCCGCCTGTTCCCCATCCCAGTCTTGCAGAAGGAGAAAGTGAAAACACCGCAGACTTTTCTGCATAGTCGGCAGCCGCCGGAGAACCGGTAATACTGGTAATACCGACAAAACGGTTGTACCATCCGGTATTCACATCGGAGTGAAGGCTGAATCCGCCGGGCAGCGTCCAGGCAGCATCAGCTTTACCAGCAACAGTCTGTTTCGTCACATCATAGAATTCTTCACCCTGATTCTGCAGTCCGTTCCCGACAGATTCGTAGCTGCCGCTTAATTCATAAGCTGCATTTTTTGTTGTAAATGTTTTTTTCCCGGTTATAGCTGCCGTCCGGTCGTAAAAACCGTCTGTAAACGAATTCCGTGCATATCCGTCGGCACTTTCATAATTAAAACCGATTCTGAACGGATCAGTACCCGCTGAACGGTATACGGAAAAATTTCCGTTAAAAACTCCGGGACCTCCCCCGCCGATAAGTCCCTCGGCATACACTGAATTTTCAGGCGCTGTTTTCGAAACAGTCTCATCGGCACCGGCATTCTTTCCTGCCGGAACTTCCGGAAGTTCCGGCAGGACGGTTTTTGACTCTGATACGGAAGGAAGTACTTCTGAAAAATCAGGGACTGCGTTTTTGCCCGCTGTAAGCGCATCTCCCGACACGACTGTCGTTACATCAGGCAGCGTTATTCCACTGTTCTGTGCAAAAAGAAATGCCGTGGAAATAACTGTTAGTATACAACATACATATATTTTCTTTTTCATAACCTGCCTTCCTGCTGATCCAGACTTTCTGCCTGCCGGCTCCCTGGATACAGCTTTTTGAGTGTTTTTACTGTTTCGTCTGCATCTCCGTCTTTTCCTGCGGCCTTGAATGCATCCGCAGCATTGTATAACGAAGCTGCAGCTTTCTCATCTTTACCGTTCGTCCGGTACTGTTCTGCGGCAAACAGATACATATCAGCCGCTTCTTTATTCTTCCCTGACTGACGGCTGTATAAGCCTGCGATACTGGCATTTTCTGCCGCTTCAAGGCTTTCCGTATCGAGATGCTGTTTCTCAACGGCAAGCAGCTGTTGTGCAAGATCCGCCGCACGTGCAAAAGTTGCGCCGGAAGCCGCATACAGCGCAGCAAGTTCTGTTCCGGCTTTCCGGCCTTCCGCTGTGGAAAGTCTGCCTTTCTGCTCATATTCAGTCAGTTTGCGAACGACCGGTTCATTGCTGCCTGATGCCAGTTTTTCCAGTTCACGAACCTGTTTTTCTATTCCGTCGGATTCTGCCTGACTACCGTAATTTTTAAGAAGATTTAGAGCCTGTTCAAGTGCATCACCGTAATCGCCGGTCTGCCGGTACAGGACCACAAGATTTTTCATCGCACCGTATATATAGGTACTGCCGGGGTATTTTTTTATAAGCGCATTATTCAGCAGAACGGCACGATTTGTATTCCCCTGCTGTGCCTGGCAGTCTGCACTGAAGTACCATGATGCATCGGTAAATCTTCCGTCAGGATACTGATTATTATATTCATTAAACCGGGTCAGAGCCGTATCATACTGTTTTACCGTATAATAAATTTCTCCCCGGCGGTACATAGATTCCTCTGCAAGTTCTTCCGACGGAAAAGTATGTGCAATTCCCAGATAGGCATTGTCTGCTTTTCCTGTTTCTCCCTGTTTGACAAAAATCTGCGCAGTTTCATACAGACATTTCATACCGAACTAATTTTTCTGCATTGTATAAGGAGAAAGTACGCTCAACGCTTTTGCATAATTACCGGAATCCGCATAGATTCCGGAACAAAGCAGTACAGCTTTCTCTCGCGATGATACATCCGGTGCTGTTTTCACCGCTTCTTCCGCCTGCACTGCAGCCTGTTCATAGTTACCATTCTGTACAGCGGCGTTTGCTGCAGTTATGCGTGCATTCCAGTACAGCTCGCTGCCCTGATATTTCTCTGCAAAAGCCGCCAGTGAAGAATACGCCGCACCGCTCTCACCAAGTCTGTATTGTGCATACCCAAGGTAAAAAAGTGCATACTGCTGATATTTACTGCCTGCAGACGTACCAAGATATTTTGAAAAATATTTTTCGGCACTATTCCAGTCACGGCTGTTAAAAGCTGCAAGACCTACTACATACAAAGCGTCTTTTTCCCCGGATTGTACGGCCTGCACATATGCGTCCGAAGGCTGTCCTTCAAGAAGAAGTGTTTCGGCATAATCAAGGCGGACTGCATCATTTATTTTTCCATTTTTATCCATACGCACATATATGGCCAGTGCATCAGGAATCCGCTGCAGCTTTACAAGAGTGCGGGCATAAAGTGCAAGTGTCTGCGCATCCTGATTCTCATTGCTGTTTTTTTCAATAATATCGGCAGCCGTACCGTATTCTCCCGTATTATAATAAGCAGAGGCTGTATAATACCGTGTTTTTTCATCGGCTGTCGTAATTTCTGCCGCATATGATTTTACATCATTCCATTTTTCCTGCAGAGCGGCATATTTGAGCATAAGAACAGTATATGCGGCATAGCTGCTGTCTTTTTCTCCGAGTTCTGCATCCTTTTCCGCCTTTTCAAGATATACGGAAGCAGCAGAAGGGCCTGTCTCGCGGAACATAATCTCTGCAACGTATAATGCTGCAGTCTGTTTCACCGTATCAACCGCATTGTCAGCGACAGAATTTAGATACTGCATCGCTTTTTCAAAATCATTCCGGTTGTATGCATCGATTCCGAGACGGAGCCAGAATTCAGAAACCAGCCCGGGAGAATCAGCAAGGACACTCTGTGCCTGTACAAGAACTGTTCCGGCATCAGTCCCGACTTCTTTTCTGTGTTCCGCTGAAACCGTATACGCTTTCTGGAGAGCGGATGCAGCAAACTTCTTCTGTCCGGCAGCCAGAACGGTACTGTATAACTCAAAGGCTTTCCGGTACTGTCCCTGCCCGCTGTACGCATCACCTGCATAAAGTGAAAAAAGTTCATAAACATCTGCAGATAAAAAATCCCCGGGAAAAGTACTGTACAGGTCTGTCGTCTGCCTGTACGAATTCGTTCTGTTGTACGAATCAGCAAGTTTCAGAACAGCTTCCTCATAATCCGCGAAAGAATATTTTTTACCGTTCGCGACAACATAACCGAACGGATCGACAGCTTTCTCATACAGACCGAGCACATAACAGGAACGTGCACTGTACAAAACTGCAGAGCTGTAATATTGCCCGTCCGGTCCGCTTATTCTGCAGCTGTTAAAAAAAGAAAGCAGGGCGTCTCTGTAGTTACGCTGTGCATACTGCGCCCGGCCTTTCCAATAGAAACAGGCATGGCTGAGTTTCTGATTTTTTTGAACAAGTGTTCCGGTCTTTTCAAGTACTTTTTCCGCATCACTGCTCCGGCCAAGACGTACGAGACTTTCGCCTTCCATAACAAGAGCCTGTCCGGCGAACACAGAATCGGGATACGCTGATTCGAGCTGGGAGGCATACTCCACTGCACCCGGATAAAATCCACTGCGGTACGAGGCAGTCAATTCATTAAAAAGAGCCATATCTGTCTCTTCTGCATACAGAACCTGTATCAGAAACAGGACGACAATAAAAAAAAGATTTTTTTTCGCCATATTCATTCACGTTAAAGCGGAAAGAATTTATCAGAAGTTTTCATCCGCGTCAAATGGATAAAATTGCTGCTGTTGCTCCGGCAGAAATCGTCAATTGTTGATTCCACGCCGTTTCTGAACACAACGCAGTTGAATTTTCCAACGGTATCGAAATACGGGAACAATATTGCACACTGGTTGAACACTTTTACTTCCGGAGATGTTCTGCGGTCGGTCTCACGGACAGCCGCAAGATAACATTCTCCGGGATATTCCGATGCGAACACATACATAAGCGGCTTGAGCACAACGGCAGGATATCCTCCGTCCTTTATATAACCGACAGTGTTCATCATACCACCGGCCGTAAGTACTGCAGAAAACGGGTCTTCAGTCATATCGACGCCGGATTGTGCATACAGATACTTTCTGCCGGTATTTACAGAAAGAACAGCTGCTGCAATATTACGTGTCCAGTCAAGTGCAAACGAAGTGCTGTATTTTTCCGCCATAATTCCCTGATAGCCGGTCGGATCATATTCGACTGTCGGGACAAGCAGCGGTTCCCGTTTTAAGCTGCTTCCTGCAAGCGGGTTTACAAGGCCGTCTGCGATCCATTTTATAAAGCCTGCAGAAGAAAGTGAAATTTTATCAGCATCTTCTTCAGGAATCTCACGCTTTTTTCCGGTGGAAATGTACACAGGTTCGTCGTTTTCATCATACATTGCATCTTCCGCATACACAAGACCGGGAAGCTTTTCCCTGATAACATTTATCATCTGCAGCGTACTGTGGTACATGTCCGTATACGGATATGCATATTTCCACGGCAGCGTGTTCTTTGTCCATGAAAAGATATCTGTAAACGACGCTGCATAAAACCGCTCAAAAGGCAGGCCTGTAGGGACTTGATATGCCGCATATCCGCCGAAAACAATAAAATCAGCGTATGCGTTATTTTTAAGCGGAACAAACTGCACGTACACATCGCTGTCTTTTGCAAAATAGTATCTGATGCGGAGCGGATCGCCGGAACGCTTGTCACGGACAAGCACCCAGCTTCCCGGTGCATCACCAGGATAAACACTCTGCATTTCCGTACGTTTTCCTTTATCAGAATACACATCTACAGGCAGCTCCGCACGAGGCGACACAAAAACAGTGAACGTCGTTTCTGATTCTTCAAGTCGTATTTGAAACTGAATACCGGCTTTGTTCTGCCGTAATTCCTGACGGTTCATACGTAAATCGTTCAGAGGCGCTTCGAACCAGGACTCTATGAGTTCTGCGCGAATTCCAGACGAATCAGGAATTTCACAGCGGTTGTATTCCGCATAAGCGGAAATACATACAATCATGAAAAATACTGATGTACTAAAAATCCTCTTACTCGTTATCACTGTCACCATTCTCCGCATACAAACTTTTATCCTGAATTTTCAGCTGCCGGCTGCCGGAGGCATACTGCCGGGTGCGACTGGTTCTGTATCAATAAAGCCTGCGCCGCCTTCAGCCAGACGTATTTCAGGTTTCACAAGATTTCCGCCCGGCATTACAATCATTCCTTCATCATTCTCGTCAGGATGTCGGCCCACCGGAGCATTAGATAAAAGCAGTTTCAGACGGTTCAGCTGATTTACTTCGCTTGAACCGGGGTCATAATCAATTGCACTTATATTTGCTCCGGGAAAACGGCGCCGCAGTTCCTTTATCATTCCTTTTCCCGTTACATGGTTAGGCAGACAGGCAAAGGGCTGTACACACGCAATGCTGGGAACACCTTCTTTTATCAGATCTACCATCTCTGCTGTTAAAAACCATCCTTCTCCCGTAATGTTACCAAGCTGAACAATATCATCAACACCTTTCATCTGTTCGTAAATCGATTCGGGCGCATCGAAACGCCGGCTTTTCCGCAGACAGCGTTCAATCTGTGTTCTGTACCGGCCTGTGAACCATACAAGCAGTTTTGCATTTCGTTCTGTTTTTTTCGGAAAAGCCAGCTTCTCGTGACGGAAAATACCGGTCGCAAATGAATACAGGAAGAAATTCACCATATCGGGAACGACAGCTTCCGCTCCCTCACGTTCAATCGTCTCCACTATCTGATTGTTCGCAGTCGGATGAAACTTAACAAGAATTTCACCGACGACACCGACGCGAGGTTTTTTTACGGGAAGAAGCGGCAGCATGTCGAAGTCTTCTATAATATTCTTCACAAGTTTGTGATATCCGTGCATTGAAAGCGATTTGAGCTGTAATTCGGCGCGGCCGTTCCATTTTTCGTAGAGTGTGTTGGCAGATCCCGGAACAGCCTCATACGGACGCGTACGGTAAAGCACACGCATAAGCACGTCGCCTATCATTGCACTCATAAGAATACGGTCAATAAGGGGAAGCGTGAGTTTAAATCCCGGATTTTTTTCAAAACCAAGCGCATTCAGAGAGAGTACCGGTATATTACCCCAGCCTGCATCATTAAGCGCACGACGGATAAATCCGATGTAATTTGTCGCACGGCATCCGCCGCCTGTCTGAGTAATAATGAGGGATGTATGATTAACATCGTATTTACCAGACTGCAAAGCGGCGATCATCTGTCCGGTTACAAGGATGGACGGATAACACGCATCATTATTGACATATTTCAAACCTGTGTCGACAGCTTTCGGATCAACAGCATCAAGAATAACAAATTTATACCCGCTGTATTCAAACGCCTTCTGAATAAGACGGAAATGAATCGGAGACATCTGGGGTGCAATAATCGTATGTGTATACTTCATTTCCTTCGTAAATATCTGCCGCTGATACGCGGCGGTCTTTACGACAGGTTTACGGTGATTCCGCTCACGTTCGCGGACAGCAGCGATAAGAGAACGTATTCTGATACGGACGGCACCGAGATTCGAACCTTCATCAATCTTTATAAGTGTGTACATACGCCCTTTTGCACGCATTATTTCGTCGACCTGATCCGAGGTAACGGCGTCCAGTCCGCATCCGAAGCTTGTAAGCTGAACGAGTTCAAGATCCGGCATGCCGGTTACAAAAGACGCTGCACGGTACAGTCTGTTATGATATGTCCATTGATCGATGATACGGAGAGGACGCTCTATACTGCCCAGATGGGCAACGCTGTCTTCCGTAAAAACGGCAAGACCAAGACCGTTTATTAATTCCGGTATACCGTGATTAATCTCCGGATCAAGATGATACGGCCGGCCGGCAAGCACGATTCCTTCGCCGCCGCGGTGAATCATCTCTTCAACCGCTTCCTCTCCCGCAGTCTCGACATCACTGCGGAATTTTTCCTGTTCCTTCCATGCTGCATCTACCGCATCAGTTATCTGAGCGTTCGTCAGCTGAGGAAAATGGGGAATAAGTTCTTCCGCAAGGCGTTCCGCGAGACGCTTTCTGTCGTAAATCGGCAGGAACGGATTCATGTAGAGAACAGACGCATCCTGCCGCAGTGCATCGACATTGTTTCTGAGTACTTCAGGATAGCTCGTAACGATCGGACAGTTATAATGATTTCCTGCTCCGGGATCTTCCTGCTGTTCATACGGTGCGCACGGATAAAAAATAAACTTTATTCCCTGCTGCAGAAGACTTTCGACGTGACCGTGCGAAATTTTTCCCGGATAACAGACTGATTCCGACGGAATAGTTTCAAGTCCTTTTTCATAAATAAGACGGGACGAACGCGGGGAAAGTATGACGCGGAAACCAAGTTTCGTAAAAAAAGTAAACCATAACGGATAATTTTCGTACATATTGAGGACCCGGGGAATACCAACGTCCCCCATAGGGGCATCTTCCTTGCGCAGCGGAGCGTAATGAAACAGACGTTTATATTTCCAGTCGAACAGGTTCGGAAGCTTTGCTTCTTTTTCCGATTCTCTATTCGTATCTTTCTTATTGCTTGCATCAAGTACGTTTCCTCCCAGTTCGGCGCCTCGTTCACATCTGTTTCCGGTAACAAACCGTCTCTGTGCACTTCCAGCAGTAAATGTATTTATTGTAAGCAGACAGTTGTTCTGGCACTTTCCGCAGCGGCGGAGTTCAAGGTCGACATGGAACGAATCAAGCTGTTCAAGTGTTGCAATACCGGAATGAAGTTCCCGGCGCGGTGTACCCGGCGGATCGTCAGGTTTCGGCGCTGTAAGATCAAGCCACTGGTCATGTGCAATCAGTGCAGAACCGTACGCCCCCATAAGCCCCGCAACATCGGGCCGGAATACATTTACACCTGCAATCTTTTCAAATGCACGGAGGACCGCATCATTGTTGAACGTACCGCCCTGCACGACGACCTTCATACCGATATCGCTTGCTTTACGAAGTTTTATAACTTTAAAAAGGGCATTTTTTATAACGGAATAAGACAGTCCTGCAGAAATGTCTGCGACAGACGCTCCTTCCTTCTGGGCCTGTTTTACACGGCTGTTCATAAAAACGGTACAGCGGCTTCCCAGATCAACAGGTTTCTGAGAAAGCAGTGCTATTCTGCTGAATTCACGTACATCCATACCCATCGTACGTGCAAAATTATCAAGAAAACTGCCGCATCCCGATGAACACGCTTCGTTTAACTGAATCGAAACGATCGCTCCGTCCTTCATGCGGAGACATTTCATATCCTGCCCGCCTATATCAAGCAGGAATTCAACACCCGGCACGAAAAAATCGGCCGCCCGGTAATGGGTGATAGTTTCAACCTCGCCGGAATCAACATTAAGGGCCGCCTGAAACAACGCCTCTCCATACCCGGTAGAAACAGAGCGGGCAATATACACATCTTCAGGCAGCCGGTGATACAGGTCTTTCAGGACTTTTACCGCAAGCTCTACGGGATTGCCTGCATTTGCCGCATAGAAATCCCACAGGATACGTCCTTCGGTGTCGATAAGAACAGCTTTTGTTGTAGTAGAACCTGCATCAAGGCCAAGAAACACGGGCCCCTTTACTGAATCAAGGTTACCGCGTACAGCCTTTTCCTGTGCGTGACGGTCTTTAAACTCGTTAAGCTCTTCCTGATTTCTGAACAGCGGATCAAGGCGCTGTACTTCATTAAGTTCGGCGCCGACAAGGTTCTTAAGACTTTCACGAAATTCCGTGATCGCAGGAAAATGGAAGTCAGAACCGCAGGCATTGCACGTATATTTACGATCCGCAGAAAATGCAGATCCCTGAGCGACGAACAGCTGGGAATTATCCGGAACTATTATTTCATCAGGTTTCAGATTGAGAGTTACGATAAAACGTTCCCGCAGCTGATCCATAAAATGCAGCGGTCCTCCAAGGAAAGCAACATGCCCCCTGATAGGTTTACCGCATGCAAGACCTGATATGGTCTGACTTACGACAGCCTGAAAAATGGAAGCTGCAATATCTTCCCTTCGCGCACCTTCATTGATAAGCGGCTGAACGTCTGTTTTTGCAAATACACCGCATCTCGCAGCTATAGGGTAAATAGTGTGCGCGTCCGCCGCCAGATCGTTAAGCCCGTCTGCGTCTGTTTCAAGGAGAGCGGCCATCTGATCGATAAAAGCGCCTGTTCCTCCTGCACACGTACCGTTCATACGCTGTTCCACACCACCGCGGAAATACGTTATCTTCGCATCCTCACCACCAAGTTCTATAACGACATCAGTCTGCGGAATGATTTTTTTTACTGCAGTTGTTGCGGCTATAACTTCCTGAATAAACGGGATATTGAGCCACTGCGATACGGACAGTCCGCCCGATCCTGTAACTTTCACACTTACAGTTCGTTTTGCACCTCCGGCAACCTTTTTTTCAACAACGTCAAGCGCCTGATTTACAACAGTAACGATTGTACTACGGATATCTGCACGATGGCGCTGATAGTCGCCGTAAATAAGCGTACCGTCATCGTCAAGGACGGCAACTTTTACTGTCGTTGAACCAACATCAATACCGATTCGAATCGGCAGCAGATTTTCAGCAGAAAGGTTTACAACATTTTCTCCGGAAGCAGTCTGTATTTCAGCCATATATATCCTTGTATTTACATCTTTACGTATGTTTATATTATAGATAATAATGGTAAAATCTGTTTTAGGCAATAAAAGAGATTTCTCCGGTGTTTTCTGCTGAGCATTGCTTATTTTGGGTAACTTGAGTATTCTGAATAAATCTATGGCAGAAAAACAAAAGCACTCTCTCGTAAAATCAGGCTTACGTCTTTCATTTGTAACGCTTCTTTCCCGTATTCTCGGACTTGTCCGGGAAATGACGAAAGCTGCATTTCTCGGGACCGGCAGCTATGCTGATGCTTTCGGTATAGCATTCCAGCTTCCGAATCTGTTCCGCAGACTTTTTGCAGAAAACAGTATCTCAGTCGCATTTATTCCGACATTCCGTTCATATATCGAGGACATACATACAGAAGAAGATAAACGCGGAACGCAGGACTTTATATCGGCAACACTCACGCTCGTTACTTTTCTTACAACACTTGTTGTCCTTCTGGGCATTATTTTTACACCGCTTCTTATAAAGTTGTTCTACGGCAGCGCAGACGCAGCAACCGTACCGGAAGCGGTGTTTCTTACAAGGATCATGTTTCCGTACCTTATTGTCGTTTCTATTGCCGCTTTTTTTCAGGGAATTCTGAACGGTGTGGACATTTTTACTCCCTCAGGTTTTGCTCCTGTACTGTTCAATATGATCGTGATTACTGCAACATATGTACTGGCTCCCCATATGGCAAATCCGGCACGGGCTATGGCTGTCGGCGTTATGGCAGGCGGATGTGTTCAGGCGCTTTTTCAGCTTCCGTTCGTATTTAAAACGAAATGGCATATTTCTTTTACATCACTCAAAAAAGCATTCACAAACCCGGGGACGATCAAAGTCATTACGCTTATACTGCCGACTATAGTAGGAATGGCTGCGTATCAGGTGAACGATCTTGTTTCAAGTACGCTTGCAAAAAGAGCAGGAATCGGCATATATTCAAGTCTACAGTATTCGCTGCGCCTGCAGGAACTTATTCTGGGCATATTTGCCGTTTCTATAGGAAGTGTTATTCTGCCTGACATGTCGGGACTTGCGAAAAAAAAACAGTGGGATGAGTTTTCCGGTATGCTCGTACGTGCAATACAGATAATCACACTTATTTCAATTCCCGTGACTTTCTATTCGCTTATTACAGGCCGGGAAATCATCTCTCTTATATATAAAAGCCGCAATTTTACGGAAGAATCGGTACAAATGACACTCTCGGTATTTCGTTTCCATATGGCAGGGCTTGTATTTATCGCGATTAACCGCATTCTTTCACCTGCATATTATGCACAAAGCAATACGACGCTTCCGACCGCAGGAGGACTTTTAAATTTCGGAGTAAACATCGCCCTTGCAGCTGTTCTTGTACATCCTATGAGCGGAAGCGGAATAGCACTGGCACTTTCTGTTGCAAGCTTTGCAAATACCGTGTTTCTGTTCGCAGCAATGCCGAGAACGCATTCTGTAAACACAAAGAAAATTGTGACGTCTTTTATCTCCTATGCGGCAAAAATAACGGCTTTCTCGCTGATTGCATCAGTCCCCACATATATCCTTCGTCCGTTCATAATCCGTTTATTTTCAGGACACAACAGACTTATTTCGGACGGAATGCCTGTTGTACTTACGGCATGTATCTTTGCCGTAACAGGAGCAGTTCTTCTTATCGTTACACGTGACCCGATTGCACAGACAGTTACCGGAAAATTATCCCGTCGAATCAAAAAATAGTATTATATTGTATTAAAGAGGCTTAGTATGAGAATTCCATCAACAGAAGAAATGAAAAAAATATATGCGGACAGACGCATAAAAATTGCGGACTTTATGAAAAATTCCGGTACAGGAGCAGCAATTTTTATCGACAAAGAAGAACACCGGGAGCCGGCAATCAGATATCTTACAGGACATCCGTCTGATGCCGTATTACTCATCTTTGACGATGCATATTCTGTCCTTATTCCATGGGATGTGAATCTTGCAAAAAAAGAGTCATTCTGCGACAAAATGATACCCTATACAAAGTACGGCAATTCCGCTCTTGAAGCGGTAAAAACAAATCTGAATACCAACAGTCATTTTCAAAATAAAAAAGTGGAACTGCCGCCTTCAACACCGTATCCGGAATTTCTGAAATATGTCGATATTCTATCCGACTGCGACGTACGCTGCCATGAAAACGGCGTACACGAACATCTTGTCTATTCGCGTATGATAAAAGACGATTATGAAATTGCATGTACAAAAGAAGCGGCCCGCATCGGAGATATAATAATTGACGATATTGAAGAAAAGATCACAACAGGTGGAATAAAAACCGAAACAGACGCAGCGCTGCTTATTGAACAGGTATGCAGAGAAAACGGATGTGAACGCACGGGTTTTGACACACTGGCGGCAGGTCCGTCACGCAGCTGGGCCATTCACTGTTTTCCTAATTATACGGCAGCAAAATGGCCTGACAACGGGCTTTCAATATTAGACTTTGGGGTTGTTTACAACGGATATACCAGCGACACTACAGTTACTGTTGTGAAAGGTAAAATAACACCGGAACAGGAGAAACTTGTAAATCTTGTGCAGAAAGCGGCGGATGACTGCCTTAAGCTGTATAAACCTGAAACGCCGGTTCACGATGCCGCTGCAAAAGCTGATACTCTTTTTGCGGCCGCAAAAAGAAAAATGCCGCATACACTCGGTCATGCTATCGGGCTCGAAATACACGAACAGCCCCACATAAGTACGAAAATGCCGCCGAATCTGCTCTTCCAGCCGGGAATGATTGTTACTCTTGAACCGGGGCTGTATGATCCGGAACTTGGCGGATGCCGTCTTGAAAACGACGTACTGATTACAAAAACGGGGAATGAAGTAATTACTCATTCCCGCATTATTCGTATTCCCTGATCAGAGAGTTTTAAGGGCTTCGACTGCACAGGTGTCAAGAGCTTTTGCAAGGTATGCATCAGGCAGATCATTGACCATTTCACGCATGTTTTCAATCACTGTATGGGCAAGCTGCCTGTCCGTAATTCCGGAAGAAGGCAGAACGGATACTTCCGCGGGAAAAACATCAGATAATAATTCCGTTCTGCGGAGTTCTTCTGCCGTCAGAATAAGTCCGGGTCTGCCCGACAGTTTATCGATCACATAATCAAGCAGCATCCGCGTCCGGCTGGACATAAAAACTTCTTTCTTGCCAGGGGGTAAATAGCCGCATAATTCCCGGAGCTGTTTGAATAATTCCAGCTGTGTCATAAATTTTTCGGCATTTTCTCTTTTTTCAAGCTTAGAAACAATATCAGGAAGTAATCCTGCAGCTTTATCTATCATTGTATCATAGTCAGCAGCTGTTTTACTGCAGATTGTTTCAGACTCTTCAGAAGGTATACAGTCATCTGTTTGAAGTTCTTCATTTTCAACCGGTATATTCTGTGCTTCTTCCGTCTCTGCGAAGGGTATTTCTTCGTCTACCGGATCCGAAGCAGCCGGAGAAATCTCTGTGTTCTCTATGGATTCCTGTACCTTTTTTACAGCATTTTCCGCAGCTTTTTGTGCAGCATCTGTGGTCATTTGATTAATATATGAAATCGCATTGTCAACCCCCTGTGCGGAATCAGCAGCCTGTTCGGCTGCATTCCAGGCACGTTCCGCAGCACTCTGAACAGCATCATATGTCTTTTGTACAGCGGCAAGAGTTGAATCGTTTTGAGCTTTTACTCTGTCCATTTCGGTTTGAAATCTATCAAGCATTTTTCCCGATAAATCAGGTTGAGGAGGAATAATGACAACAGATTTTTCGTCTTTTTTCTCTTCCGGCAGTCTGTTCTCCTGCGTAAAATCAGACACACGACCTGTATATTCTGCCGGTTTTTCCCTGTCCGCCGCAGGATGACGGTTTATTTCATTGTCCGTATCAGATACAGAGGAGAGAAGCTGATGTTCAGGATTCTCTTCTATATTTTCGGTACCGAATCCATCTTCAGTTTCACCGGCAGCAGACGGTTCTGCAGGCTCAGCAGGTTTAACAATACCGTCAAGCATATCATTTGTATCATCTGCATCAGAATCTTCATCAGCTTTTTCTGGAATATCTATAGGCTGATCTGCGGGAATAAGCTGCTCAAGCCCTTGAGAGTCCTCTCCTTTTTTATCGGCTTCGTCGTCCTCTGCGGCTTTATCGGAAAGTATAAACGGATTCTTTTCATCATCCTCTTCGAGCAGACTGTCACCCATAACGTCAAAATCAAACGGTTCCTGATTTTCTTCAGATTGATTTTCATCAGCGGAGACGGATGTCAGTT
Source organism: Treponema sp. (assembly GCA_023231445.1). Taxonomy (GTDB): domain Bacteria; phylum Spirochaetota; class Spirochaetia; order Treponematales; family Treponemataceae; genus Treponema_D. The sequence continues at coordinate 25,190 of JALNVF010000024.1, forward strand.
CTTCTTCAACAGGCGTATCCAGCACAATTTCGCCGTTAGTATTTTCATCATCAAAAGCTGCTTCTCCGGAAACAGGGAGCTGCTTGTCTGCCCGTCCGGTTATACTGCCAAGGCGTTGCAGTTCATTGCCCGCAAGAACATTAAACGGATCAAATTTCAGTACTTTAGAGTAAGATTCAAGTGCAGCAGCAGTATCTCCCGAAGCTTCCTGTATACGGGCAAGTGCAATAAGTCCTGCCGGATCCTCCTGATGTTTCGCCATATATTGTTCAAGACATCTGACGGCTTTACTGAGCTGTCCTTTCTGTTTATATCTTTCTGACGCTTCTTTTTTATATTCATCGTAAGACGAATCAATCTTATTTATTTTCTTGTATACCAGCTCCGCCCTGTCATCATCATCGCAGCAGATATAATACTGTCCGCACAAATCAAGAGTTTTGACATCGTTTTTATTTTCTTTATATATTTTTTTAATTTTTGCTACAGCAGCCTGTGTCTCACCAGCTGAAAGGAGAACATGTGCATACTGTCTGGTAACACCAGTATCATCGGGTTTTATCTGTCCGGCTTCCTGCATTATACCAGCTGCGTCTTTTGATCTGCCGGTTTTTTCATATGTTTCTGCAAGGCCGGTAAGTACATCAATGTCATGACTGTCAGATCTGCGCGCTTTCTCAAAAATCTGTCTTGCGGAATTATAATCGTATTGCTTTAAATAAATACGGCCAAGTAAATTCTGCATATCAATATTATTCGGATACAATAAGATCGATTTTTGTACAAGATTTGCAGCGGCTTTCGTATTGCGGTGGCGCAGCAACAGTTCTGTATAATCCCGTATGGCTTCAAGCCAGCCGGGTTTCGCACGGAGAGCAGCTTCAAACGCAATGGAAGCCTCGTTGTCGTCATGAAGCATTTCATAACTTTTTGCAAGATTAAGCTGTAAAATCGGATGATTCGGATCTACCTGAAGCCCTCGCTTATATACATCAACCGCTTTCCGGTGGTTTTTTCTTAGTGCATAAATTACACCAAGATGATTATACGCAAGGACATCGTTAGGATTCTCCTCTATTACGGATTCAAAACACTCGATAGCCTGATCATATGCCCCCATGGAACGGTACGTAAAACCAAGATTGTAATTGACCTGAGCATCGTTTAAACCAAGATCAAGTGCCTGCTGCAGAACATTAATTGAATCTTCATATCGCTGCAGCCGGCGGTAAATACCGCCCATACTGTTAAGCGCCTCAAAATTATTCGAAGATAATGTCCGTATCTGCTCAAAATACAATAAAGCTTTCCTGTCGTCACCAGCTTTTACATATAAACTGCCAAGAGCGCTGAGCAATCCTATATTACCGGGATCATTCTTCAACAGACTCTTGTACAAACGGGCCGCCAATGTGAAATCCCGGGAAATAACAGCTGCATTTGCCCGCGTCATAATGAATTTTTTTTCTTTTTCTTTTTCGTTGTTCATATCCTATTCCCCTGCTGCAAACGGTCGGGCATATACTTCCTGTGAAAGCTGTCCATTTATTCTGGTATCAAACTTTGACCCCGCTGATACCGCAAAATAATATATCGTTCCATTCTTTAAACCGGTAATCGTTATTGATGTCGTATTACCTGCATTTACCGGAGACGGCCCCTGCAGCGCTGTTCGTCCCAGATATTCACCCGATCGGGTTCCATAATAAACGAGATAACTCCCGGCAGATTCATCCACTGAATAACTCCATGTCAGCGTTACACTGCCATCACCCGGCACTGCCTTTATTTTAAAGGGCGGCAGCGGTTCCAGTTCTTTCGTATAATTGATAACAAGCTGCGTCAGGGACGGTGTTGTATTACCGTCTCCATCGGGATATAAATCAGCAGCCACCTGGAAATATAAACCACGAATATCCGTTATTTTAGCACCATTCTTTACAGGTTTCCATTCCGGATATGCATCTGTCCAATTAAAAAAATTATCGCCGCTGCGTACGTACAGCATAATAGCGGTCTGTGGAGGTTCGTTCATAACAGCCGATACGGAATCAATTGAAGTTCCCATTGACGTCTGCAATGGCTGTGTTTCGATACGTCCTCCTGACGTTAAAAACTTTGAATAACCAAGCCCGGAGGCCTCTTCAGATTCCTCCAGAAGTGCTGCATCATAGGTTCCCCGCTGAATACGAAAGTCGTCAATTTTTCCTGTATACAAAGGGCAAAGATCAATATCTGCAGGAACACCGAGATATAAAGAGTATACGGTACCTGATTCATGACCTGTCGATGTTACATATTCGACTGCCTCCAGCTGTCCGTCGACACGGTACTCAAGACGTCCGCTTTCTTCATCATAGCTGACTGCATGATGGGACCAGACATCCGGAACAATATTTTTCATACCGCTTATAACAATATCTTCTTCCGGACAGCCGTCAAAAACATTTGTAAATGTCCACTCAATATGATTCTTATTGAACACACCTGTTATCATCTGATACAGTATGCTGTTTTTCCGACTATCCGATACGTTCAGCTGCATATTGCGGGATGAACGCCAGTCAAAAACAACCTCACCGTTTTCTGATAGAGAAGGAGCAAGCCAGAATTCGATATAGAAAGATCCTGTCGGTCCTTCCGTTCCGAACACAGAACCGGCTCTGCCTTTAAGAAGCATACCGCCACGGCCTCTCCCGAGTGCGGCACCCTTCCCCATTACAGATTCTGTCGTTATACCTAATAAATCTGTCCCGACAGAATAATTTCCTGTACGTTCTGAAAAAGGTCGCTTTTCAAAATCGACGAGGGCGTCAGTATTGCGGTCGTCAGTACGTGCATTCGTTGCAAGTTCTATGCATGTATACCCGAAACGGCCCGTTCCTTCCGTTACACCTTTACGTAAAGAAAGTTTTGACCATCCTTCTTTTCCTCCGAGGGTAATAGAATCGGCTGAAAGTTTCCATGTTAAAAATCCTGCATAGACTAGACAAAGTGAGAATAAAATCAGTATTTTCTTTCTATATAGGTTAGACATATTTTCCATGAACAATAACAACACGGTGCGAGAAATATTACATCAGACCGCATTGAAAGCCCCCTCCTCGAGCGGCGTTTACCTGTGGCGGAACCCTCAGGGAAACGTAATTTATGTCGGCAAAGCAAAAAATCTTAAAAGCCGGCTGTCGTCATATTTCTCCGGCAGCAAAGATATAAAAACGAAGCTGCTCATTTCTCATGCACAGTCAATCGAATATATCACGACGTCAAACGAATATGAAGCGTTCCTACTTGAAAACAACCTCATAAAAAAATTCAGTCCCCGTTACAATATAAACCTTAAGGACGGTAAATCATATCCTGTACTCCGTATTACAAACGAAACCTTTCCACGACTTTTCAAAACAAGGAGAGTTCTTCAGGACGGATCTACGTATTTCGGTCCCTATCCCGACGCAGGCGCACTCGACACATTCATCGACACGCTTTACAGACTTTATCCGGTCCGCCACTGTAAAACGTTCAGAAAACGCGATGCTCCGTGTATGTACTACCATATAGGACGCTGCAAAGCTCCCTGCTGCGGAAAAATTCCGCAGGAGACCTATATTGAATACATCGGAGAAATCTCAGAGTTACTTGAGGGAAAAGGAGACGAGACCGCAATAAAACTTACTACTGAAATGAAACAGGCTGCTTCGGAACTTAACTTTGAAAAAGCAGCACGTCTGCGTGACGGGCTCAAGGCTCTTATGGTAATGCAGAACCAGAACATTGTGGAAGGTTTTGACAGTGAGGACCGTGATTATATAGCACACTGGAGGGAGGGTGAACTTGTAAGTTTTACGGTACTTAAGCTCCGGTCGGGAAAACTTGACGGCCGCGACAATTATCGTACCGTAAGTCTGAACGAGGATGACGAACTTATGCCGGAATTTCTCAATGCATACTATACCGATAAAGACGAAGTACCACCCCGTATCTATATCCCCTCTCTCAGAAGTGAAGGTCAGTCCGCTCCGGTAGATCTTATGCGCTGGTTCAGAGAAACGCTCGGAGCAGACACAGATGTAATTACCGTAACAGATACTAAGGAAAATGCAGGACGTCATACCGCCGCGCTCAATATGGCAGCCGGAAATGCACACGAAGATATTATCAGAAGACTCCGCGAGCGGGGTGACATTCCGGCACTTGAAGAACTGAAAACACTGCTTCATCTTGATTCTCTGCCGGTACGAATTGAAGGATTCGATATAGCACATATCGGCGGAAAGTTTCCTGTTGCAAGCCTTATCAGCTTTTATAATGGAAATCCGGACAAAAAAAATTACCGGTATTTCCGGTTGAAGACAACAGACGGACTTATAGACGATTTTGCATCAATGCGCGAAGCTGTGAGCAGACGGTATACAAGGCTGGTTAATGAACAGGCTGATCTGCCTGATCTGATACTCATAGACGGCGGTATCGGGCAGGTAAATGCAGTAGAGGGCGTACTGCGCACGCTTAACCTCAATATTCCTGTCGCAGGACTTGCAAAACGCGATGAGGAAATTTACCGGCCTGGAGACAGTACTCCTGTATGCCTGCCTAAACGAAGCGACGCGCTCCGACTGCTGCAGCGCGTACGCGACGAAACACACCGTTTTGCTACCAGCCGCAATCAGAACCTCCGGACAAAAGAAAATACCATAAGCATTTTCCTGCAGATTCCGGGAATAGGAGAAAAACGTGCGCAGACTCTGACAAAGACTTTTACAACTCTTGAAAATCTTGCACAGGCTGAGGAAGCGCAGGTAGCTCAGACTCTTCATGTACGCGCACAGGAAGCAGCCGATATTCTTATTTCTGCCCGTCAGCTTAATAAAGCACGAATTGAAAAAAAAGCAGAGGAAATGGAAGCGCTCAGAATATCCGGTACAACTGTTCAGAAAGCAGCAGAAGCACAGTATACAGACAATCTGGCTTCGCAGGCGCTTGATGCGGCTGAAG
>JALNVF010000025.1 GCA_023231445.1 Treponema sp.
CAGGTACAGGATATACTTGCAGAAGTCCGTGAAGCCGTTGCGCAGTGGCCGTCGTTTGCGGAACACTCGGGCATAGATGCAGAACGCATGCAGGCGGTACAGACGGTGCTGACCGGACTTACGGTAACATAAAAAAGGCCGGAATTACTATCTGCAGGGCACGCCGCCCTGCTGTCATACAGTCCCGGCACAGAATCCGGCGGCAGCGTTATTCTGCGTCAAGTGTGGTATCGCTGCCCGGAATGGCTACTGAAGTTTCGCCGCTTACGCCCCTCATGACTGCCTGCAGTATCTTCGGAAACGCCTGCTGTGCGGTACTCCGGTAAAACAGTCCTTCGTTTTCCTTCCCGCTGGACGTTGCACCGTTATCCCAGTAGACGGGTACTATTCCGCAGTTGTGTGCAGTAAAGGCTGTATATTCCATATAGTACCGCCGGTATTTTTCATATCCTTTCTGATACGTTGCGCCGCATTCGCCCAGATATACCGGTATTCCCCTGTCGACGTACGCTGTTTTAAGCTTTGCAAACTGCTGTTCCATGGATTTTTCCTGTCCGTAATTCGTACAGTCCGACGCAGAAGCTCCGCCGTAATCGCTGCCCCAGCAGTGTTTCTGTGCCTCAAGCGTATATTCATAGGGCGAGTAGTAATGTGCGGAAACGATAAGCCGGTGTGCCGTCGGATCAGAAGGCAGGACAAGATTTGCAACGGTAAGATCAATGTCAGTATCATAACCCGCTACGACAAGGTAGCGGTAGGTATTGTTCCCGCCCGTGCCGCGCACTGCAGTAACAAATGCCTGATTCCACTTGTTCACAATACCGTACTGGACGCCGCCGTCCTGACGGTTAACGCCCCATCCCCAGCGGCCGTCCTGAATTTCATTCAATCCTTCGAACATAAGATAGTCGCCGTGATTTTTAAAGTATGAAGCTGTCTGTGTCCAGACAGCAATGTATTCATTCGTTACTTCATTATATGAAGCAGTACTGTCGTCGGCCTTATTGATGTTCAGCCAGTGTTCGCTGTTCGAACCGTCATGGTGCATATTTATAACGACTTTAAGTCCTGCCGTATGTGCATACTCCACGACCCGGGCAACGCGGGCAAGGTACGTTTTGTCAACTTTATAACCCGTTGATTTTGAATCGATGTGTCCCATCCAGGTTACCGGTATTCTGACAATGCCGAAACCCGCACGAGCTGTTGCGGTAAGAAGTTCCTGTGTTATTTCCGGATTTCCCCATGCGGTTTCAGAAGCGGTTGAACCGGCAGCATACGTATCGGAACTGTATGCATCAAGACTGTTGCCGATATTGATACCGGCGTTTGTTTCCTGCATATACGCAAGTGCGGCGGCAGAAGTGCAGTCCGTACTCATACTTTCAGGAGAAGACAATACCGGCGATACTGCAGGAACGGTAAAATCAAGTGCGGAACCGGAAGAACCGGTATCCTGCGTACCGTCTGCACATGCGGTGAACATAATTCCAAAAAATAAAAAAATAAAAAAAACAGTTTTTCCTGCTGCCTTCATACTATACCCTCATAAAAAAATCTGTCGTATCATAGCATATCAAACAATATTATGAAAGCAGGCAGCCTGCTGCAGGATGGCTGCAGAACAGGAAAAAAATCGCCTGCTCTGCAGAATGCATTACTTATTCAAATTTTATTTTATATTCTGTTGATGTATTCGTCTTCGAAATCCATGCAGCGTTACCGCTCATATCGGTGAATGAAACTTTGATAGTATCACCACTGACAAACGTTCCGGTGTCATGCGAAACAGTAACTGTTATACCGGTTCCATCGGCAGTATATTCGTTTGCAACTTTTATAGCGCTGTTTGAAATGGAAGAAGTAACTGACATCCCCTTTATAATATCACCTGTCGTCGATGTTACGGTAAAAGTAATTTTATCAAGAGGATCTGCGGCTGCAATGCTGCACGTACCGCCTTCTGTACCTGCGGTTAATACAAGATCATCCGTACTGCACAAAAATACCGGATGAACTGTATCCGAGACGACGACGACGTTTGAACAATAATACATATTGTTAACCATGGCGATCAATGCATAGGAAACCGTATGACTGCCGTAATTATAATCACCGGGAATCTGCGGTACTGTTACGGAAACCGCTTCCTGACGTGAGTATTCAAGAGGAGAAACAGATAACGATATCCCTGTGCCGGTCCAGTCAGATAAAACTCCGTCAGCGTTGTACGTCTTCTTTACTATAGAATAACTAGTACTGCTGCCATTTTCTGCAAGTGCAAACGGGACAAAACTGAATGTAAGAGTTGTTGAAGCATCAATTGCGGCTGTATTAGCAAGCGAAACTGACCCCGGTGTTTTTTCTGTCGGATCAACACTGTCTGTTTTTACTGTTACCGCAAAATATGCTGCACTCTTATACACACTTGTGAGCAGTACACCGCTGTCTGTATAGACGTACACATAGACGGAATCGAAAGACTGCAGTACTCCGGCAGGTGTAAGCGTCATCGTTTTTGAAGAAATCGTACATGCAGCCGGTATATAGGTTCCGGCATTTTTCTGCGCCTGTAATTCCTCGGCATAACTCACGGTTAAATCAACACCTGTATCTGTTGTCAGAATTGCAGTATACCCGGTAACGTCCTGATCGAATTCAAGCACAACAGCATCTTTACCGGTAATTTCCGTAGTAGTTGCATAATTATGCCCTGTCTGAATTACAGGATCAGTAACCGTAAAGGTAATATAGTTCTTTTTGCTGGTGCTGGAAATTTTACCTTCATATGCGGTTGTACCAAATTTTATGTTTGAAGTCGTAAACAGCGTCGTTGAACCTGATACTACTTCCAGTGACATATCATATGTTCCAGCTTCAAGCTCCGGAGGCGTAATTGTTACGGTTGATCCGGATACGGCCACAGAAGTACTAATAGAATTTGCGGTAACAGTCTTGTCTCCCGATTTATACAGTTCTACGGTAGCTGTGGCACCGGAAGCAAAAGCTTTGTCGAACGTAAGCGTAATCGCCGTTCCCGGAGCTATCGTACTGACAGTTGAATCGTCGGTACTGTTGATTGCATCCGTAACCGTATACAGATTCGATGCTGAAATCCGGTATTCAGGATAGGCAAAATAAGTGTCAAGTTTCCAGGCAGAACTGAATGTAGACATGTCGCTGGCGAAAGCACATGTGGATGTATCACCGTTTGAAGATTTTACAGTGCCCCATACCTGTAAATCTGCAGAAGCAGTATTTACTGCATCGCCGAACGGAATATACAGAATTTTGTCTTTAGTCTTTACAGAAACAAGCGCTCTGCTGCCGTATGTGTCCGCCGTACCCATGTACACTGCTGCGGATGCAATTGCGTCGTTGAATGTAAGAGCCAGATACTGTGAAGACGTTACCTCAACTGACGCTGCAGCACTTCGTGCAGCACTTACTGATACGGATACTGCATCTGCCGGAACGGCGGTAGAATCGATAATGCTTACACTCTGTACGCCGAAAAGAATAAAACTTACATCATAATCAGACTGGCTGAATGTTGTACTGCCGTCCTGAGCAGTACCGGTCAGATGAATCTTTTTAATTGACGTATCGAACATGCCTTTGGCAGGGGTTACTGTCGCAGTCTTATAATCGCTGCTCCATGAAACAGTAACATCCTCCGTCACGGGTGTGTTGTCTCTTTCTGACGTATATGCGGAATAGAACGTCGGTGTAAGGTTTTCCATTGCACGGTCGAACGTAAACGTAAGCGGCGTTGTTCTGGCAAGCGGCGTAAGAATTGTTGCCTCGCCTGCATTCGTTTCTGTAACTCTAACAGTCGAATTAAAAATCACCTCATAGATATTTTTGCTGAAAGCGGTGGAACCGTCGTCCGCTTCGCCGGCGAACTCGATACAGGCGATAGAACTGCTGAACTTTCCGCTTACTGCGGTTATTGTTGCAGTCTTTCTGCTGCTGTCCCATTCAATATTAACGGCGTCAGGTACTTCCACAGCCTGCTTACTGTTGGTATAAAATTTCGGAGTAAGAACGGTCATTGCCCGGTCAAACGTAAACGTCAGTGAATCAGTAAGGGCAAGCGGAGTAGTTTTGGTAACTATTCCGGCATTCGTATCAGTAACTTTTATAGTTGCATCAAAATTTACTTCGTATACCGGCTGTTCAAACGTAGTGCATCCGTCGGAAGCTGCTCCTGTAAGTACAATATATTTTATTGCTCCGTTGAATTTACCGTCGTCCGCCGTTATTGTCGCAGTCGTTTTATCGCTGCTCCATGCGACAGAGACAGCTTCCGTTACAGGTGTATTATCGGTGCCGGACGTATAAGACGAATAGAAAGCCGGAGAAATACTTGTCATTGCCCGGTCAAACGTGAATGTAAGGGTTCCGGTTGTTGCAAGCGGTGTGTTCACCGTTTCTGCCCCGACGTTATTGCCCGTTACAATAATCTTTGTGGGCTGTGCATACAAAACAAAGTCTGCTCCTGAGCAGGATGTGTTCGTTGCCTGTCCATCAATAATCAACTGAGTACTTGAAGAAAAGCCTTCTCCACGCCATGCAGCACTGAATTCCAGTGCATTATATGTATTATAAGTCGAAAAATAGTACGTTGTTCCGTTAATTATATAATTAAATCCAGGTACAACCAAAGCTAAATCGGTAGCAGCAGGAAGATTATTAACAGAAAAAGTTCCGTCGGAGGACGTAATCACCGTTCCATATGTATTAGCATCAATACTCCCGTTTGTGTATCCCTGCATTTGAATTGTCATTCCTTCCGGTGCCGGAACAACACTTTTATCTTCCGTTGAACCGATAGCAGCATTACACAAATATGCGGTTCCTTTTATAGAGCACGTAAGCGGTGCCATTTTAGCAACACTTGCGGAAACGCTGTACGTATAGGCAACCTTGCTCATACCTGATGCAAGACTGCTTACCGAGCTGCTCAGGTCGTTCAGGGAAACGGTAGTTGTCCCGTCTTCGGATACAGCCTTTCCCGAACTTTCAATAGTAAGCGTCGTAAGATTGGTAAGTTCACCGCTGTAGTCACTAAGTACGCCGATGAGCGCAGCAGAAACCGCTTTTTCATTATATGGGTCGTCGTCAACATATTGATGGGCATTAACCCAGATGCCGTTCACGGTTGCAGGTGCATAACCGGTTTTTGTAACAACGGCTGTATATCCGTCGCCCGTTTTAGTTCCCGTTGCTGACGAATAATTGGGAGTAACACCGCTGATGGACCACACGCCGTTACTATCAGTTGTTACAACAGGATATCCTCCCATGGAAACGGCAGCGCCGGCCACAGGTGTTACATTCTCACTGCCTTTTTCAAGTACGACACCGGAAACAATTCCGGTTACACCGGTTGCTCCCGATGAAGAAGCCGTATCCGACGAAGAATCGGCGGCATTCTGACAGCCGGTAAATGCAAGGAATATACCGGCAGCAGCCAGTATACACGTAGAAATTTTTTTCATAAACTGTTCCTCCAGAACATTATATAATTATCAACCGTGAGTGTTGATTTTTAAAAACAAAATAAATTATTATTACGACAGCCGTGAAAAATAGTCTTCTTCAGGCAAAACAGTATGGAATACACTTTTTATAAACGATCTTGGTATAAGGATTATTTTCATACAATGCTACGAAAATGTCAATATTCGAAAAATATTATTATTTATTCCCATTAAAGGTTTCTTCACAATTTCAGTTCAGTCGTAGTGCTGATCAAGAACATATGCCTGCACCGGCTGTTCATATCCCTTTGCAGTTACAAGTTCCGGTCCGGTAAAAAGAAATTTGTCATGTACTTTTTTATGGGTATTCTCAGCGATCAGGATTCCGCCGGCAGGGGCATTACTCTCCATACGGGATGCAAGATTCACGGCTGCACCGATGACGGTATAATCGATACGGACATCCGTCCCGAGATTGCCTGCTATGACATCGCCTGTATTTATGCCTATCCGGACTTTAAGATCAATACCGACAAGCGGCTTCCACTTTGCCGCAAGCAGGCGTATTTTTTTCTGCATATCCACAGCCGCTTCTACCGCCCGTTCCGCGTGGTCAGGCTGCTCAAACGGATCACCGAAAAAAGCAAGCATTCCGTCTCCGATGAATTTATCGACCGTACCGCCGTGCGCAAAAACAATTTCTGCGATTGAAGTCAGATAATCAGTTAAAAATGCATGAACGGTTTCGGGCGCTTTGTCAGACGACCAGTGCGTAAAACCTGCTATATCCGAAAAAAGCATTGTCAGCTCTTTTTTTGCAGGGACAAGATCGGTTTTTCCTTCTTTGAGGACGCGCGCCGCAAGCGCACGCGGGAAATAACGCGACAACGCGTTTTCCATGAGCATACGCTCGCGGTATGCAGCGGCAAGTCTGAACAGCCAGGCAGAAAGCCAGAAAACAGCCAGTGCCGCACACAGACCGCAGAAAGACGGAACAATTCCGGAACAGAACCAGAGTACGAGAGTTTCACCCGTAAACAGCATAAACATAATCCCGCATACACCGTGAAACCATACGTCTTTTTTCCGGACCACCGCAAACAGGACTCCGCAGGTAAGCAGCAGGCTTGTAAGTATTCTGAGCCACACCGGTCCGGAACGGAAAAACGACTGTGTAAGAATTGCATTTAAAACAGTTGTGTGAACACCCGAAAGCGGATAGACCGGTTCAAGCGGGGTGATACCGAAGTCCTTTTTTGCCGTCGTCAGATCGGAAATACACAGAACGGCGCCGTCGAGCATATCGTACAGCTGTTCATACACCGTATCATCATGCGCAGCGGCGGCAAACGTGTCGAGCGGAATACGCCGCAGTCCGTTTTTCCACAATCCTGCATACGGAATGTACATACAGCCGTTTATATCGACCGGTATATGTATGTTCTTCCCGTTTTTAAGCGGCATAATAAATTCTCTGCCTGCATCAAGAATACTATGTTTTATGTCGGCATCAAGCGCCTGCGCGGCAAGCACAAGCGGAACAGACGGCATATATCCGTCGTTCCACCGGTATAAAAGCGGAACACGGCGTTCAACCCCGTCAGAATCGGGAAGGAGGCCTGCATGGGCAAGATGCGGCACACGCGCTGCAAGGTCCGGGTACGGAAGCAGGAATGCCGCCGCAGAGGGCACGGCACCTGCGTGAACTATCACGGGATGCCACAGATTCTTTTCAAGAACGGCATTTTCCTCTGCGGTGAGCGCCGTGTTTGAAATTCCCGTTTCTTTCTGCGAAAGCGGCACTGTTACCACGACAAATCCGGGCACCGCTGATGCCGTTTGCGCAAGTCTGCGGTCACCGGCCGGATCACGCGAACCGGCAAACAGAAAATCAAAACATCCGGATATACCGGCCTTTTTCATCACTTCCAGCGCGTCGGCAAAAGCGGTGCGGTTATCAACGGCATCTCCCAGACTGCGTTCGGCACTGTCGGTTAAGTCGACGGAAACAATCCGGGGTGTAAGTTCAACGGGATCAACGCGGCATTTTATACGGAGCAGAATGTCGTACACACTGCGGTCGGCAGCCGACCATATTCCGGTAAACGACAGCAGCACACCGCACATAAACAGACAGACCGGTACAATAAAACCGGCCCGTGATTTTTTAGGAACTGGCCCCGACTTCTTCTGCATGAACGCTCCCTTCCGTAAATAAACTGAATCACTATGCAAAAAATATTCCAGTCTATCTCACGGAACGGACAACCCGGAAACCATGATAGTTATCGCTGCAAGACGGAGAATCTGCATTCCGATAAGAAATACAACAAGCTTCACCACTATAACCCCAGCTGCCGCCGCGGCTGACACGATACGAACCCGATGACGGTCCTGCCGGATCAGAATCAGCTGAATCTGCATAATAACTGTTGCTGTACCAGTCCCAGCACCATTCCCACACGTTACCGCTCATGTCATATATTCCGAGTTCATTTGCAGCCTTACCGCCGGTCTGATTTGTACCGGAAGCAGGACTATATGCATACCATGCAACATCGTTTATCGTATTGCTGCCCGCATACATATATCCGCTGCTGCTTAATCCTCCAGAGGCAGCATATTCCCATTCCGCCTCCGTGGGCAGCCGGTAACCGTCGGCATCTTCATCCGCATCCATATGCATACGGTCCCACCGGCCATCGCTTCCCGTCGGAGTCATTCCCCACTCAGCGGGATCTTTAACTCCATCAATACTGTATACCGGCGTAAGACTTTCCTTTATTGAAAGCAGATTACAGAATTTTACCGCTGCATACCAGTTTACATTATAGACCGGGTAACTGTCGCCGTAACCGTATGAACTTGACGATGATACGGGATTACTTCCAACCACCGACTTATACACTTTCTGTGTTACTTCGTATTTCCCGATCAGAAAACTGTGTACTGTTACAGTGTGCGCCGGATTATTACTATCCGAACCGCTTCCCATCGTATACGTTCCGCCTGCGACCGGTACGGCATCGACCAGCGTACTTGCCGCCAGAACTCTGATTTTTTTCCGGTCAGAAAACGAACCGTCTTCTGTTGTAACCGAAATAACTGCCGTTCCAGCTTTTAGTGCCGTAACAGTTCCCGATGTATCCACTGCCGCAACAGCTGTATCTGAACTTGCCCAGGTCACAGCGGTATCGGCGGCATTCGTCGGATTAATGGTATATGCAAGGGTTGTCGTTCCTCCTTCCAGAAGAGGAACTGTTCCGTATGCAGAAAGATATACCCCCTGCACTGCTGTTGAGCCGCCTTCAAAACCGGATTCATCATAGGTACAGGATACCGTAGACGTGCAGTCTTTAAATACCTGAACTGTTTCCAAAAAAGGAATTTCCTTACCGCTTACCGAATCTTTAAACACTGCGGTAAACGTATAATCGCCTGCATTCAGTTCAGCCGTATACGTAAAACACACCGGTATTGTATCGTTTTTTGTAAATGATACGGATTTTTTCGTACCGGCGGAATCTTCTATTGTTAAAGCTGTATTGGAATCATCCGGTGTAAGTGTTACATCTGAACCGAAATTAACAGTAATATCTACGGTACCAGTCCCTGAAGGACGGGATAGTGCTACATCCGCATCTGCCTGCGATACAGGACTGATTGTAATGTCTGCTGCTCCCGTAAGCAGTATCGTACCGGCGCTGTTCAGTGCGGTAATCGTCATCGTCCACGGGCCTACCGGCATAGCAGCTGTCGTTACCGTAACGTCACTGCCGTCTATGGCTCCGGTAAAGTCGTCCGAATATACTGCGCTGTCCGGGCCGGTTCCTGCAATATGATAATGATCAACCGTTAACGTCGTACCTGAGGGACGTACTGTACGGGAGAAAATACTTCCGGACGCAGACAGACTGTCCGTTAATAACAGGTCAGTACTGCGTAAATGCAGAACTGCCGTCCGGGGTTCACCGGAAGAGGTATTCCCCAGTAACCCGGAACAGGCCGTACACAACAGTGAAATTACTGCCGTATACAGCACAAATCCGAAACACCGGTATATTTTCGTATGACAATCTGTATGCATATTTTTTTTCTCCTGAAGCAGCTGCTACTTTTTCCGGACAACACGAAAACCAATATCACTGCTGGCACCAGACGGCGAAGCAGAATTACGGAAAGATACAGTACAGGTGGAACTGCCGTACATCCAGCTGCCGCCCCGAATAACGCGGCTGGAACCGGAAGACGGACCTGTGTAATTTGTCTGTGTATCAGACGGATAATCTCCGTACCAATCCCAGCACCACTCATATGCATTCCCGCTCATATCGTATATGTCCAGTTCATTTGCTTTTTTTCCGCCGACAGGATTTAATGAAGAAACAGGATTATACCACGCGACTTCTTCTGCAGTATCGCTTCCAGCATAGATATAATTATGACTGTTGATCCCGCCGCGTGCAGCGTATTCCCATTCCGATTCGGTGGGAAGCCGGTAGCCGTTTTTTGTAAAGTCGGCAGATACGTCGTTTCCGCTGATTGTATACACTTCGTCGTATTCTGCCTCTTTTGACAGCGCATTGCAGAATGCAACGGCATCGTACCAGCTGATGTTATACACCGGATAACTGTCCCCGTAACCGTATGAACTATCTGACGATACCGGATTACTTCCCATAACAGCTTCATATAAACTCTGTGTCACTTCATATCTTGCCATATAAAAATCAGATACGGTCACAGCATCTGTCCCCCTATTAAACGTACCGCCGGTAACTGAAACAAGCATGTCTCCCGCTACTTTAAACCGGAAACTCTTACTGTATGCAAGTCCGTTCGCTTTTGTCTGAACGGTCAGCGTATGACTTCCGGGATTCATAAAACAAAGTGAAACGCTTTTTCCCGTCTGACCGGATAAGAGTTTGTTGTCAAGATACCATCCGGATACGGTAAACGGAACATCTGCCCGCGCTGTAAACGAAGCGCTGGCTCCCGCGCTCAGTACTGTTGAACCGACAACGGCAAGGTTTATATCAGTAAGACCGGAAACGGTACCGGCAGTCCCTGCGGAATCTGTAATATTCCACAGATAAATATACGAACCGTCCGTATAACCGGCAAGAGAACCGTCCCCGGAAAGTGCAACCCCGTTCTCGTACGGACTGACGGAGCGATCAAGACTTTCCCACGAAGAGCCGGAATTAAACGTACAGACCGGCGCCATATCCCATGAACCTGCCTGCCCGAAATGTATGGCTTCGCTTCCGGTTTTAGAACATACGATCTGATAACACCCGCTCGTTGAGCTCCAGGAAGAGCCGGTGTTAAACGACTGCTTACCGCTGCTGCTGTATATTCTGCTGCAGTCGCAGCTGACCGCCACCGTATACCCGCCTCTGTCGTCCAGTATTTGTGACCAGCTTTCTCCGGAATCCGACAACAGCCACAGCGAATCAGAAGTTCCCGCTATAATAGTACTGCCGTCTTCCGAAACTCGTATTCTGTTCCACGCTTTTGTTCCTTCATTAGTTTTTGCAGTCCATGTTGCACCACTGTCGGCTGAAGTAATAATATACCCGTCATTATAACAGGCGGCTATCACTTTTCCGTCTGAAGATACGGATATATCAGTCCAGTTGTGAGAAGCAGCACCTACCGCCTTTGTCCACGTTTTTCCCTTATCCGTAGAAAAATAGATGTAATCCGAATAGGCCGCAATAAGTCCACCGTCGGCAGACATCGAAAAATCATCATACGCAGCTGCCGTACTGCTCAGAGTCCATGAACTTCCCCGGTCTGAAGAGGTAAGCACATAAGAATTATATGATGACACAATAATGAAATTTCCGTCTTCCGAAACCGCAAATGCGTGCCATGTTCCGTCCCCGTCATGAAACTGCCGTTTAAAGGGGAAAGTGTCCACGGTAAACGTACAGTCGGCGTGATAATATCCGTCATTCGTGGTTACTGTAATCGTAACTGATCCCGGAGCTTTCCCCGTAACCAGACCGCTGCTGTCAACAGTTGCAAGGGAAGTATCGGAACTTGTCCACAAAACAGTCTTATCCGTCGCATTGTCCGGTGAAACAGCAGCGGTAAGCTGCCACTTTTCATCCGATGCCATTTTTACGGGGCTGGAAGTCAGACTTACTCCGGTAACCGTATATTTTGTCCATACCGCATACAGCGTCTTACTTGCCGTTATACTGCTGTTTGCCAAACAATACTCACTTCCAGCGGCAAAATCAGCCGACAAATTCTCTTTCGGCGTAACCTTAGTTTTAGACCAGCCGGCAAACGAAGCATAAGTACTGTCAGAAGAAGTATACGTACAGGCTGCGAGCGTTGTATATGTATCAGGATAAAACAGCTGCTGATTCATTGCCGTTCCCGTTCCTCCGTTTGCATCATACGTAATAAGACACGGTATGGTAACGGTTGAGCTGGAAGTCCACGCTGAACTTCCGAATGTATTATATGAACGTATCCGGTACTGATACACATGTCCCCGTACCGCGGTTGTATGAATATAACTCTTACTACCGCCGCTTATACCGGCATCCACGGTATCCCATGTTTCTTCAGAGGAATCCGCCGTCCTGTCCCAGCAGTCAATTTCAAAACCGGTCTCGTTATTCGTCGTATCGTTCCACGTAAGTGCAACTGTATCGGTATCTGCGTTTGTCGTTGTTCCGCTGCATACAACAACAAAATCTGACGGAGCTAACGACGGGGCGGAATTCATATCCGTATCAGCAAGACTGATCGTTGAACTGCTCGTAAGGTTTTTACGTACGCGGACTACTTCCATGACTGTCGTTACCAGACTGGTGCCGGAGTACAGCTGGAACACAAGCGGAATATTCCCGGCAGCTGCCGATGTATTGGAATAGGTAACTGAATAACCTGTTACCGAAAGAGCCGGGCTGACTGTATCATTGTTAAACCTGGTTACGACTGAATCTATTGTATACGATGAAGGCCATGAAACGATTACATTTACAATTCCTGTTCCTGACTCTATAGGACAAAGCGTAAAACTGATTGTTCCGGATGCATTAACATTCAGATTATTCTGTGTCCCTTCCAGGACAAGCGAATTTGACGAATCAAAGGCATCAAGGGTAAAATCCCATTCTCCTGTTCCGACGGTAAGAACGGCTTCACTTAAAGACGTCCATGTTCCCAGAGAAACCTGTGTTTCACCGCTTTCAGCACCGAACAGCTGATATGAACAGACGGAAGGTTCCGTACATACAACAGTTCTTGCCATATCGGTTCCGGCAGATACATATACCGTTACCGTATCCGAAGAAGCTGCGGCAGAACTACCGGAAGAATTTTTTTCCTGTCCGACCGAAAAAAGCTGCCTGCACGAAACAGCCGTCATCAGAAGGAACACAAAAGAGACTGCTGTATATATGTTTTTCCTGGTATCTGCGTTCATTTCTGCCTCCGTCTACTGTGTAACCGTAAAATAAAGAGTTGCGGAAGAAACTTCGCCCGCACTGTCGGTCGTAAAAACAGTAAGTGCATGAGTTCCTACTATTGAAGAAGTAACGGTGACAGACTGTCCGGTACTGCCTGATAGTTCGTTACCGTCAAGATACCATTGATACGCAGTGTATGTTTCTGTAATGCTTACTGTAAGAGAATCTCCTTTCGCTGCCGTCGTAGTACCGGAGAATGTGACAGACGACCCCTGCGGCACGCTGATCGTCACCGAAATATCTTTATACCACTTCGCATACAAAGTCATGTTTTTCGTTACCGGATCAGAAAAATACCATTGAGTGGTATAAGTTGTATCCGTATACCAGCCGCCGAATTTATATCCGTCATACACAGGATCGTCCGGCTGCGGTACAGATGAATAATCCGGACATTCAGCAAACGTGTCTGCACTGCCGTTCTGAGGATCGAACGTAACAAGCCAGGGAATAGTACTCCCCAAAGATTCACTCCAGTCCGAAGTTCCGAAACTGTTTACGGCTCGAATCCGGTAAACGTACGAACGGCCGCGTTTAAACACCGCCGCTGTACAGGTCTTAGTACCCGGAGCTATGCTGCCGTTTACCACCGTCCAGTCTGCGGCAGTTTGATCACGACATTCCAGCTCAAACCCTGTCTCATCAATTGAATTGTCTGTCCACGTAAAACTGACTGTCCCGTTCGTTGTATCGTCCGTTGTTCCTGCATATGCCGCCGCAGTTAATCCGGACGGCGCTGCCGGTACACTGTTTATTTCTGAAGAAGTCAAATTGATTGTTTTGCTGCTTGTCAGTCCTGACCGTATGCAGACTACTTCAGTTACGGCAGCAGCGAGCAGGTTCCCGCTATACAGTTTAAGAACAAACGGATAGTCACCTGAAGACACCTGTGTATTCTGATACGCATAGTTGCCCATAGAAATCCGGCTGCTGTCGATGGCAGACGGACTGCTCCCGTTGAACGAAACGGTCGCCGACGTTATCCCCCGGTCAATCGGCCAGTTCAAGTATATATTTACCGCCCCTGTTCCACTTACGTCGGGCGGATAGAGTACAAAACTGATCGTTGTCGAAGCCACGAGTGAAACGCCGTTTTTTGTTCCGGACAGTACCAGACTGCCGGAACCATCATACGCATTCAGGGTAAAATCCCAGGGCGTTCCCGCGGCAAGTGTAATGGAAGGTATTGAGTCATAAAAATTCCATGTTGTAAGCCGGTTCTGGGTACTCCCCGCAGGAGCTCCTGATAATACATATGTCGTTACAGTCCCATCCGTATATATTACGGTCCGGCCCGCACTCCGGGTCACGGAAATATGTACCGTACAGGCAGACGCATCCGTACCGGCAGCGGCAGGCGTGTCAAGAGTCTGACTGCAGCCGGTCGCTGCAAAAATCAATACCGGAACAGACAGGAATACGATATGCCTGAAAACGGAACGGATACTTCCTGATAAAATATGTTTCATCGTCTCTGCTCCTTAATTAATTACTGAAACTGAAACTGTTCCGGAAGACAGGTTTCCCCCGCTGTCCGCAGCAAATACGGTCAGCGTATGAACGCCCGCAGAGACAGTCGACGTATCCAGTGTATAGGACTGGCCTGTACTGCCATCGAGCTTGTCGCCGTCAAAATACCATTGATATGAACTGTATGTCTCCTGTACAGATATAGTTAAGGACTGCCCCTTTGTAACAGACTGTACGTCCGTAAATGTTATCGACGAACCGCTTGATATCGAAATACTGACGGCTGCCCCCCACACGGCGTACAGCGTTACGTCATCGCTGCCTATCGTATATACCGCACCGTCGCTGTAATCAGCCGACGCCGCAGAAGATTCTGCTGCCCATCCGAGGAATGTATAATTTTCACGGGTGAACTGATTAAGCGGCAGTGTAATCGTACTGCCGTCGTCTCCCGTCTGACTTTCCATTGTCCCGCTGCCACCGTTCGCATCAAATGTTACTGTATGTGTCGATATAATCCATACTGCAAATAAATCGACGGCAGAAGACGGCATTGTAAAGGTATCGCCGGCAGAATAGGTAGTTCCGCTGCCGTCGTCCGCTGTATTCCATCCTTTAAATTTATATCCGCTCGCGGTAAGATTTCCAGTATTACCAAGCACTGTTACAGTGTCGCCCGCGTTATAGACGGTATTATCTTCCGGAACAGTACCGGTACTGTCACTCCTGTTTGCATAATATGTTACGATTCCTTCCGTTACGGTCACACTGCAGGTCTTCGTACAGGTATTCGCTCCGTTATCATACGCCGTTGCGGTAATATCAGCCGTACCGTCTGCTTCTCCGGTGACTTTTCCGCTGCTGTCAACAGAGGCTACAGAAGTATTGCTGCTTTTCCATTTTACCGTAATGTCGCTCGCTTCCGACGGTGTTATTGAAGCGGTTAACTGCCTGGAGTTTCCTTTACCCAGAACGAGAATACCTTTATCTAGCGCTATACCGGTTACGGCAAGCCATTTAACAGTTACAGAACAGGAAGCAGAATAGTTTCCTGTTGCAGCCGTAACGATGCAGCTGCCTGTCTTTACCCCGGTTACCAGTCCCGTCTGCGAAACGGCAGCAACAGATGTGTCGCTGCTCTTCCAGTCTGGTACGTCCGTAGCTTCTGACGGAGTTTCCGCAGCCGTAAGCTGAACCGTATTCCGTACATAACAGTCTGCGGTCGTTTTATCAAGACGTATACCGGTTGCTGCAATTGACTCATAGCCCTGATAGTCGTCCGACGAAGGATCGGAAGGATTATCGTATTTTCCGAATATTTCCTTACAGCTGAAAAATGTGAGCGCAATAAAAAGCAGAAAAGGTATACACGCCGTTCTTTTTTTCATTCTGCACCGCCTGACTGCTGTTCCGACAGTTTCTGTATCTGTATGTCAAAATCGTGTATTGAATTTTCTATTTTTCTTGTATTCGGCATCTGAAGGAAGGAAACAGGCGATACAAGAAAACTGACGCCCGCAAAGACGGCGGTACCGGTAGCTATAAGCGCCCATTTTTCCGATTCACTGCGGTAAACTTCAGAGTCGGTTGTATATACGGCATTCTCATAATTATCATATGCAATCTTACCCTGCATATACGAAAAAACGGCGGCACATGAAGACGCTACTCCCAGTCCTAAAAAGGTCCAACCGCTGATTCGTGCTGCCGTCCGCTTTTTTTTACTTTTGGTAAGTTTTTCTTCGTAAATTTTCTTATGCTGCTGAGCGTTGTCAAGCTGCCATGCTGTTGAATGCTGTATTTCCGGCACAACCAGATTATTGTCCTGCCCGGCCGTTATAGTTAATTTTTCTGTATACCCGTCGGCAATATCGTCCTGTTTTCTTATTTTAAGTGTATACTGCCCCGGTACGACTGATTCATCCCAGTCGGAATCTGCGTAAAACGCTTTATCCGGCTGTGCCCCTGAATCAGAATGAATTACAACATTTACTGCGTCGCTTACTTCCATTCTTACGGACAGTTTTCCAAGTTCCGTCACCTGCGGAGTTAAAACCAGCGGTTTGTTCTGTTCTATTGTTACCGGAACGTCGACGGACTGCACATACGGTCCGGTCAAAGATACGGTATACGTACCCGGAGCAAATTTCCCGACATTCTCCGCACCGTTTCCTTTTGCAGTAAGATACTCTTTTCCCTTTACTGAAACAACTGTTTGTGGAGGCAGTCCTGAAACGGAGAGAAGGACTGAAGCAAATCCTGTTCCTTCAGCTCCTTCTATAAAACTGAATCCATTCGTCAGGGAAGAATTTGCCCACGGAACCTGAGCTCCGTTTGTCTCTTTGCTGACTTCATCGCGTACACTCCGCAGCATAAGTTCTATATCAAGGGGATCGTCCATGTGTTCAAGAAGAGATGCAGTAAACGTACCGTTTTTACCGTCCCCGTCTTTTGCTGTCTGATTCGGAGAGGTGGAATAAACAACAATCGACTGCGCAGGAAAACTTCCCTGAATGCTTAATCCTCTGTCTGCAGAACGGGCAGAACCGGCAAAAGGATTATTACGGCATGCATCAAGGATGATGATGCTCGTTTTTACATTACTGTTCTGCATTTTGTTGTATACAAAATCCGCCTTAACGGCCATTGATTCAACTTCATCAAGGCTTTGAATATTTGAACCGGCTGGAATAAGATAATTCTTTCCGTCTACCTGGACACCGTGACCGGAATAATAAAAAAGTGCAACAGTATCAGGGGAAGAAAATGCTTTTTGAAAATCACGGATATAATCAAGCATCTGCTGATAATCGGCATTAATTCCTTTTATAACAGTAAAGCCGAGACTTTCAAGCTTTACTGCCATATCGGCAGCATCATTTGGAGGATTTACAAGCGGAGTGTTGGCGTACTTTCCGTTCCCTATTACCAGTGCAACACGGTTTTCTGCCGTGACCGGTATAAAACAAAACAGAAGCATCCCTAAAACCAGTAAACTTTTACTTTTATTTATAATCACGACCCTTCTCCCTTTTATTACACTGTTTCAGTGTTTTATTTTTATCGTCCTTACATATATTGAGGCGCCGGAGCATCCTGTTGCAAAAGAATCATCAGCCAGCCCCCGTGCCGCAGCTCCCATAACAGCGGGCTTCACAGGAATTTCTGCAAACGGTGTCTGGGCAAGACGCAGTCGTCCTATTTCATCAAGAATCTGCTGCGAATCCCCTGCCGAAAATGATTTTTCCAGTTTTTTCTGCCGGACAGCCGACACAATTATATAAAACCGTTCTATACCGTCGGGAGGTTCAAGAACAAAAAACTGATCAGGGGCAGGAAGATTTACGGCATTCTGCCTTTTTATTATTTTACTATACAGTATGCTTACGTTTCCGTCCGCCTGCTCATCTGCCACATAACAATAGGCATCGGATTCCGGCTGCAGCCAGAATCTGAACTTCTGTCCGTCGGACATAGAAACTGCGTTTGTACTGTTTGTGGTGTTTATTATTGAACCGTTCTCATCGTAAAACGCAAATTTCCAGGAAAAAGTATTTTTATTCTGTGCAGCGATAGAGAAAAACATACACATACAGAAAATACATACTATGCCGTATTTTTTCATAACCTGCTCCCGTAAATACTTTTGCTGTTTGCTTCTATAAAATAGTATTATTCTTTTCTAAAACTTATATCCCTCATTATTTCTTTTGTCAACAATACATGACCGTCTGTATAAAAAACTGTCAAAAAAAATGTTCCCATTGTCATTCTTCTTTATTCGTTGTATTCTTATTTTTATACTATTCAGTAATTTATCTACTATTTTATGTAATTTAAGGAACCGAAACGTATGGAAAATACACCTGCCGAAGAGACTTTTCAGGCGCAGAATGCTGCTGTACATGCCCAGGATGATGAAATAAGTCTTATTGACTTATTCGCCGTACTTCTTAAACGAAAAGCAATGATTATTACCGTGACCGTACTTGCCATGATCGGTGCGGTTGTATTCAGTATTATTTCCCTTGTACTTCCACCGGACAAATCTCCGATGCCGAATGAATACACCCCACACGCTCTCATGCTCATAAACAATTCGGATTCATCGGGAAGCAGTCTCTCTTCAATGATAAACTCAAGCGGACTGAGCAGTCTGGCAGGGCTTGCAGGCGTTTCAACAAATTCCTCTTCATACAGTTCACTTGCGGTATACTTGGCAGGTACCAACACGTTCCTTGATTCCGTAGTAGACAAATTCGACCTGGTTGCCCGGTATAAAATAAAAAAATCGCCCCGGGCGGAAAGCCGGAAAGCGCTTAAGAAACTGCTGACAGCTGACTATGATGAAGATTCCGGCGTTTTTTCCATCAGTTTTACGGACAAAGATCCCGTCTTTGCGCAGTCGGTTGTAAATTATGCGGCAGATTTTATGGAAGATTTATTCACACAGCTGGGCGTTGATAAAAATCTTCTCGAAAAAAAGAATCTTGAGGAAAATATAGACAACAGTTATAACGAAATCAAGCGGCTTGAACAGGAAATACGAAAGCGGGAAAACACGGTATCGTACGGGTACAATCCAGCGGCTGCATCTTCTATAGTTCTCGATACGTCCATGCTGAAACTTGAACTTGACGCACAGAAGCAGGTATATACACAGCTTAAAACACAACTCGAAGTTCTTAAAGTCTCAATGGCCAGTGACACGCCCGTGTTTCAAATACTGGAACGCGGTGAAGTAGCCGACCAGAAGGCAAAACCTTCGCGGGGTAAGTTGTGCATTATTGTAACGTTTGCAGCGTTTTTTCTTTCTATATTTATGGCATTTGCGCTTAACGCAGTTGAAAACATAAAAAAAGATCCTGAAGCTATGGCGAAACTTTCCAGGAAGGGAAAATAATTTTATGAAAAAACTTATCTGCTTTCTTACATTAATACTCTCGCTTTCCGTTCTTTCTGCGCAGGATATAAACGCTGCTGTCACAAAATCACAGCAGGAATTAAGTACCGTTACTGCAGATGCGGATCATGGCGCTACGGCACTTGTTCCCGACGCTCAAATGGCTATGTCCTCGCCGGATTATCCTGTCACTGCGGGTGATATTTACACGCTTGCATTCGCCGTCAACAACACACCTGTTACTTATGTTATTTCGGTAGATACCTCATACAAAATCCGTGTTGCAAACATAACAGTCCTTGACGTTACCGGTAAAACGTTCCTTCAGTTGAAGCGGCTTGTGGAACAGATTGTTACGGAAAATTACCATTTAAGCGGCGTCCAGTTTTTACTGACGACGCCGGCTGTGTTTAAAGTGACTCTCAACGGTGAAGTAAATCAGACAGAAATAAAACAGGCATGGGCTCTTTCCCGCCTTTCGAACGTTGTTTCCGGTTCTTTTACTCCGTATTCCTCAATGAGAAACATTGTTATTACTTCCGCTTCAAAAAAAAGCGCGACATATGATTTGTTCAAGGCATCGCGGTTCGGTGATCTGTCTCAGGATCCGTACGTACGCCCCGGTGATATAATAACTATAAACAGGCTGGAGCGGAAAGTAACGGTAAGCGGTGCAGTAGAGCGTCCCGGCACGTATGAGCTGCTCAAGGGAGAGAATCTTA
This sequence comes from Treponema sp., assembly GCA_023231445.1. GTDB lineage: Bacteria > Spirochaetota > Spirochaetia > Treponematales > Treponemataceae > Treponema_D. The sequence continues at coordinate 20,075 of JALNVF010000025.1, forward strand.
CACAACTTGTAAACTACTACGGCGGAGGTCTGACAACGCTGGCAGACACGAGCAGGATTTCCCTTAGTCGTGCACTTACCGCAGCTGCTGATTCCGGCGGCGAAAAAATATATCTTACGGAAAAGGATATTTCTGCAGATTACGTACTTCTTGATATGGATTCTGTTTCCATCGGAACGAAAAGTTCACTGCGTCCCTATATGATGATAGAAGGTATCATCACTACAGATACTGCCGGTGGCGGAAACGGGAAACAGGCAGCAACAGCCGATATGACAGACCAGAAAACCCCGAACACCTATCTTAAGCAGCCTGTCCAGTTCCTTCCTAACGATAATTATGCCGATCTGGTACGGGCACACGCAAATCTGTTCAATGAACATTCTGATCTGGAACATGCCTATATTAATCGTAATGATCAGAGACTTATGATCAATCTGGAACAGATTGTCTATGATCCGCTCTTCAAAAGTGAATATACGGTACAGGCAGGCGACAGGCTTATTGTCCCGTTCCAGCAGGCGCTTACAAAAGTTCATGTGGAAGGTGAAGTCTCGTACACTTTTGAAAAGGAAGCCTGGCCGCTTATACGGCTTTCTTCTCTTTTGAACGGTGAAGGCATTCTTACTCCGTATTCGTCGACACGCAACGTTCAGATTACGACTGTCGACGGTACGACAACAACGTACGATTTATTCAAGGCATCACGGTTCGGCGATCTGTCGCAGAATCCGTACGTACGTGCAGGATCTACGGTGACCGTGCAGCGTATGGAGCGGAAAGTAACGGTAAGCGGTGCAGTAGAGCGTCCCGGTACGTATGAGCTGCTCAAGGGAGAAAATCTTACACAGCTTGTAAACTACTACGGCGGAGGACTCGTAGACAGAGCGGATACAAGCCGTATGCAGCTTGTCCGTACGCTTAATCAGACTCATCCGTCAGGTGAAATGATATATCTTGATGACAACGCAATAGATACCGACTATCAACTGTACTGTTACGACAGTATCTCTATTCCCACGTATCTTGATTTAAAACCCGTTATGTTTATGGAAGGTGCACTCTATTCTTCTACAGGAACGGCACCGGAAGCTTCGACCCGTATTACTATAAACTTCCAGTCAGGTGAAAATTATGCAACACTTATCAGGGCAAACAGGACTATGTTCTCTGCAACGTCCGATACGGCGAATGCGTATATTATACGCGGAGATAAAACTATACCTGTGGACATCGATAAAATTCTTTTCGACGCATCATATTACAGTAATGAAGCAGTTCAACCATACGACACGCTTATGGTTCCGTTCCGCCAGTATTTTGTTTCGGTTGCAGGAGCGGTAAATACACCGGGGCGGTACCCGTATATACCGGGACGCACGTGGGAATATTACATCGGTCTTGCAGGCGGATTTATGGTAGATAAAAACGCCGGGCAGGCCATTACTATAAAGGATATACAAGGTACTATTCTGCAGAAAAGTGATCCGATAACTCCCGAAACGACGATTACGGCAGCAACAAATTCGTTTACGTATTACTTCGGAAAATATTCCCCGGTTATAACTACGATACTGTCTATTCTCTCTACAACACTTACGATAATCGCTGTTACAAAATAGAACGGTGTTTTGAACGGGGCAGCAGAAGACCCGCAAGCAGTGCGGTAAAAGGCGCTGCGGCGGCAAGACCGAAACTGCCGCCGATGGTGTCTATAATTTCGGCGGCTATACGCCGGTAATTCAGTATATTGTACACGGGTGTTCCCTGTGCCATGAACGTCATGAGCAGCGCAATACTGCTGCCGGAATATGCCAGCAGCAGCGTCGTTGTCATTGTTCCCATTGCGGCGCGGGCGACCGCCATTCCGGACTTTATTGCGTCCCGGCGGGAAATGTCCGGTCTGTTGCGCACGACTTCGCTTACCGCAGACGTTATGTCGACAGAAAGGTCCATAACGGCGCCGCTTGCGCCGATGCAGATGCTGCTCATAAATATACGGGTAAGATTTAAAGACTCAAATCCTGCATACAGCAGCGATTCCGAATATGCCATAATTGCACCGTGTATTTTAAATCCCTTTGTACAGAAAACCGACAATACTGCTGTAAGCAGTATTCCGAGCATGGCGCCGGAAAACGACGAAAGCAGCCTCCGGTCAAATCCGTACACAAGGGCAAGAATTGCAAACGTGAGAAAAGCAGTAATAGTAAGACCTGCGGTTACCGGATCTATGCCTTTTAAATACAGGGGGACCAGGACTTTCCATATGGTAAGAACGGTGAGTACGAATGATACAACCGCACGCGCACCTACCCCGCGGGCAAAAAAAATCAGGAAAAGGGCAAACGCCGCGGCCAGAATAAATTCACCGGAGAGGCGGTAATGATCTATAAGATTTACGGAAATTATTTCATTTCCGGTATGATGCACGACTGCCTGCGCCGTATCGCCGGGGACAAACAGTTTGTCGTCCTCAAGCGATCCGTTCAGCATGTTCCATCCTTCAGCAGTCCGGCCTTTGAACATTCCGTTAATAAATTTTATTGTACATACCTGCTGTCCGTACCGTATGAGCCCCGTATCACGGATACGGCTGTTGTCAGTCGAAACGATTTTTACTTTGCACTTTACCGCATCGCGGAACTGAAGCGCACCTTCGAATCCCGTCGGCAGCAGCAGCAGTATAATAATGCACAGCACAGACGCTATAACAGCCGCGGAACTCGTATCTTTATGCATCACATTGTTCCGTAACAGCTGAGACTGTTGTAAAAAAGCAGCGGATCTGTATATTCATTCTTATGTGAAAAATCAGGAGCTGAAAGACTGATACACGTCACATGCAGAGCATGCAGTCTATCATGCAGCTGAATCATACGAACTATGCAGCTGCGGAGAAAATCTGTAAGGTTCAGCCGCAGCAGTTCAATCCGGTACCGTATTTCATACTTCATCGTATCTCTCATTTTCTGCTCCCTAATTGATTTCTGAAAAAATCCGGCAGTATATCAAGGAGGATCAAACATGCTGCCGGACCACAACTTTTTTTTTAATAATCAGAATTCAGTCCTGCTTCACGTCTGTAAGTGATGCAAGTTTTTTGTAAATATCAGTATTGTCGTAATATCCGGTAAAACTGTCCTGTCCCGTTCCCTTTGCAAAAACTGGTACGGGAAGTCCTGTATGGGAATACGACGTAAAACCTATGCCGCTCTTACTGTTTATGATGTGTGTAATTGTTACGGTAAGCGGCTCGTAATTTCCGTACAGTTCGTATTCCTGCTGTGAGCGGGTTTTGTCCCCGTTCATTGTCTTTTCGTACGCCGATTTTATACGGCCGTATTCATAGTCGGTAAGATACAGTCCGCCGTTTTTATCCTTACCGGCATTGTGTGCTGCTGCGTCAGGGGCCATAAGTCCGAACAGAGCCGTAACGTCCTTCATAACATCGTCGAACGACGTTCCGTTCTTTTTGTACGATGCGACATAGTCGCTGTCGAACTTTGCATATGAAATCTTCTGGTTCTGAAGCGTACGGAAAAACAGATTGTAGTCAGTTCCGGCAAAACCGATTGTTAAGCCGCCGGTTTCGTGGTCGGCTGTTACCAGAATCAGGGTTTCTTTCGGATGTTTATTATAGAAAGCAACTGCTTCTTTTACGGCATCCGAAAGTGCAAGGGTGTCTGCGATAGACGAACGTGCGTCGTTCGCATGACACGCCCAGTCTATTTTTCCGCCTTCGACCATCATGAAAAAACCTTTTTTGTTGTCGAGTACTTCTATTCCTTTCTTTACGTAATCGCGGAGCGCCCATTCACCGCTTCTGCGGTCTTCGTCGTAGCTCATTGCGTTTTCATCTGCAAGTGTTTCTGCCACGACAATAGCCTTGTCGCCGTTTTTAAGAGCGCCTGCGTCTTTCTGGGTAAACGCAACTTTATACCCTGCCTGCTTCGCAAGATCGTAAATGCTCGTCTTGTCGCTGTTTTTATCCTGCGGTTCCATAAGTGCACCGCCTGCAAAATAATCAAAACCGCTTGCAACAAGTTCAAGTCCGATAGGGTAATTGCTCTTGCGGCTTGCCTGATGGGCATACATAGCGGCCGGCGTCGCGTGGTTCAAGTTAACTGTACTTAATACGCCGATTTTCCATCCTTTCTGCGCCTTAAGCTGTTCGGCTATGGTGCGGAATTTAATTTTCTTTGTCGTATCCACATTAATAGAACTTGAATGCGTTTTCTTTCCGGTAAGGATCGACGTTGCGGTTGACGCAGAATCGGGTGCGAAAGACGTGGCATCGTACGTCTGTGCACTGCCTGCAACAGGGAAAGCCATAAAGCTTAATGAACCTGCTTCCGGTGAATCGGCAGGATTTGTGGATTGTTTAACAACGTCCACTATACCGCCGGCATCTTTCCCTGAATAATATGCCGCAGACTGTACCTGCGGGTAGCTCATTCCGTCGCCGATGAAAAGGAATATGTACTTTGGCGTGAATCCCTTCGCATGGGCAGGCGTCAGAGCGAAGAACGTAATTCCGAGTACGAGTGCTGCAAGCAGTTTAAAAAAACTGCGCCCGGCTTCCTCTGAATTTTCATCGTTTCTTCCTTTTGTCATTTGATGACCTCCATTTGCACGCAGTGTAAAAAGAAAACATTAAAAAATGATGAGCTGTATGTAAAAAAACGCGTGCATTTTTTCACAAACTGCTCACCGGTATTTAACAGAATATGGTTACGATCTCTTCAGTTTTAATAAGCAAAGGAGTTTTGTATGAACAAAAAAACTACAGCAGCAGCGGCAGCTCTGCTCATCTCCGCAGCGGCCTTCGCCGACGGATTCAGTGTAAACGGATATGTCCGTGCAGGTCTTGCATCAACATTCGAAAGCACACCGGCACTGAGCACCGCAAAATGGTATTCTGGCGCTTACTTCTCCGGAGACAGCACAGGAACACGCGGACGGATTAACACTGCATGGGACGGTAAAAGCGACACAGGCAATTCCTACGGTGCATTCTTCCGTCTGCAGTCCGACGGAAGTGTGGAAAACTGGACAAATCTTTCAGTGACATCCATAAAATACGCCGATGTGTATTCAGGTTTATTCGGAAACATGGTCACGGTCGCTGCCGGAAAAATCAAGGACAACTGGATTGGTACTTCAGGTTTTCAGGGATTTTCCGTACTCGACGGTAAATCAGGAGCAGCTGTTATAATTGCACCGGTGGCAGGTCTTAACCTTGTCGGCGGCGCGGTTATTGACTACTCTTCTTCTATGAACGGTAATACGTTCCTTGGCGGTGTAAGATACAAGAACGACATGGTTAATATTTCTGCAGCATTTGCAGGATACGGTCTGTTCACGGCAAACCTTGCCTACACCGGAACAAAAAACCTGCTCGTTGTTATTGAAACAAAGTTCGACACTGATCACGGTTTTAACGACATTCTTAAAGATCAGCGCATGTACTCAACCGAACAGGTTCAATATACGGGTGTTGAAAACTGGACGTTCGGGGTTTATGCCAAAGAGTGGTTTAACAAAGTATCTGTCTCCGGGGACAACGACTTTACACTCGCCCTTACACCGGCAGCAGCCTACCAGCTTAACAGCATGGTTAAGCTTTCAGCAGAAGGTACATACAACATGCCGGTATACGACGGTGCAAAGGCCGGATATATGACAATCGTTCCGGCTGTAACACTCAGTTCGGATAAAGCTGCCAACGTATACATCTGGGGATCGATTTCCACCGATCAGGATCAGGAAAAGAGCTGTGCCGGTATTGGTGTAAAACGGGACTTCTAAAAACACACCGCAACCGTTTCATATAACTCCGTGTCTTATTTGGAGACGGAGTTATTATGGAAACGGAAATAAAACGGAGCAAGAGTTATTCTTCAGGCGAAGAAATAGGTAATTCAGTAAGTCATGGTGCAGGTGCAGGTCTTTCCGCAGCAGCCATTCCGCTGCTTGTTATTCACGCGGTTCGTTCCGCACCTGCAGGATTAACCGCCTTATATGTTACGAGTTTTACAATATTCGGCGCGTCGCTTTTTATTTTATATTTATTTTCAACGCTCTATCACGCACTTACACCGTATAAAGCAAAAAAACTGTTTCAGATATTCGATCATTCTTCAATTTATCTGCTGATTGCCGGGACATATACCCCGTTCTGTCTTGCCGCACTTCACGGTGCGTTCGGCTGGGTACTGTTCGGAATTATATGGGGACTGTCCGTTACGGGTATTGTACTGTACTCAGTATTCGGAAACAGACTGCGCGCGGTATCCGCCGTAACGTACGTCATTCTCGGCTGGATTATTATTTTTGCATTCCGTCCGCTCTCGCGTGTCGTTCCGCGCATTTCGCTTGTCTTTCTGATTGCAGGAGGAATTGCCTATACTGCAGGATGTCCTTTTTATGCGCTCAAAAAAATAAAATGGATGCACAGTATTTTTCATCTGTTCGTACTTGCAGGCAGTATTCTGCATTTCTTTTCGGTATACCTGATGATACCCTGCTGACACGCTGACCATATCCCGGAGGACAGGTCAGCGTGTATGTGCATTTATGCTTTGAATTTACCTACGGCAGAAGCAAGAGTATCTATACTCGCCTGATTGTTCTTTGCAAGATCGTTAACACTGTTGATGGAATCGTTTATCTGCGTAATTCCCTGTGCCATTTCGTTCATGCCTGACGTTATTTCTTCCGACAGCCGCAGCAGTTCCGACATTTCATGGTTCACGGAATCTGCGGCAGAACGCATTGACGAACCACCGGTTTTTACATCAAGCGTGACGTCACTGATCTGCTTCATTGCTTCAAGAACCTGTCCGCCGCCTTCCGACTGTTCCTGCATTGCCTGCATGATGGACTGTTCCTGTTGTGCGACTGTCTGTGTGAATGAATAAATCTGATTGAATTTTTCCTGAAGTACCTCTGACGAAGAGGCTACCTCGTCAATACTTTTGAGAACGTCCTTCAGGTTTATTGTAATCGATTTTCCCTGCTTGTTTGAATCTTCAGCCAGTTTCCGTATCTCATCTGCAACGACTGCAAATCCCTGTCCCGATTCTCCGGCGTGCGCCGCTTCAATAGCCGCATTCATGGCAAGCAGGTTTGTCTGACTTGCTATGTTCTGAATAATTTTACTTGCTTCAAGAAGCGACTGCGACTGCTGCTGAATCTTTCCGGCCGTCTCAACGGATCTGCCAATATCCTGCTTTCCCTGTTCTGAAGCATTCTCAAGCGACTGTATCGCCGTGCTGTTTTTTTCCAGGATTTTTGTTACTGAACGGATATTTGCAACCATTTCTTCAATAGCCGCAGAAGATTCCACGACACTGGACGACTGATTTTCAATGCTGCTCATAAGTTTTTTTACATCCGAGTTTATTTGTTCTATAGAGCCCTGTGCATTTCTAAGGCTGGTGCCGTGCTGCTGAATCTGTACATTCACACTGCTGATATTCGATTTTATCTGATTAGCGGCGGAAGCAGTATTGTCCATATTTCTGGTAAGTACCGTTGCGGAAGATTGCATAGATTCTGTTTCCTGTTTGACAGCCCGTACTGAATTCTGGATTTTTTCCATAGTCCGGTTAAAATACGTGTACATTTCACCAAGTTCGTCTGTCCGGCTGACTTTCATCCGTACCGTCAGATCGCCGTCTCCCTGTGCAATATTTTTCATCGCAGCGGAACCTTTTTTTATTTTCTTTACAGTAGATCTTATTACAGAATTTGTAAGGATTACAGCTATCAGAATCGCTGCAATAAAAACTAAAAACAGTATCCGTATAATTGCTGCAGAGTCAGCATTAATTTCATCTTCCGGAATATTCATGCCAAGAAACCATACCTGGTCTGCCTCAAAAATTCTGAATGGTGCATAATACTTTATTATTTTCCGGTCACCTTCGCGGCCGGATATTTTAAATGGTTTCATATTCGTTATGCTTCCGGTAAAAAGACCCGCAGTCCGGGGATCCGAAAAATAAGAAAGTATACTGCCTTCTTTTTTTATGTCCCTGTCAACGGCAATTAGTCCGTTAGCGGAAACAAGTGAAATATATCCGTTTTCGTATAAAGAAACCTTTTGAAGCAGTTCTGTAAGTAAATCCATTGACATATCAATTCCAACAGCACCTACTGCCTGACCTGCCTTATTGTGTATAGGGAAAGCGACTCCGGCCACAAGCATTTCCTTCCCGCCGACTACATATTTATTGGGATCTATAAGAATTCCCTTCGTACTTTTAAGCGGATTTTCATACCAGGAACTTCCATCATAATCAGTAAGCGCTGCGCATGAAACAACTCCGCCGCTCCTTGTCCAGTACGGAATAAAGCGTCCTGTAGAATCAGTATACTCTGTTCCTGCATATGTCCGGTCCATACCGTCAAGTGCTTCCGGTTCCCAGCATGTCCAGACTCCTACAAATGTTTCGTTTTTTTCAAGTATTCCCTTCATGATTCCGCTTATATACGTCCGTCTGTCGGTTACAGGAATTGATTCGTAATTTGACACTGCAACTGCAAGAGAGCGGCATGAACTGTACTCATCAGCAAGAATACTTGACGTCTTTTCCAGATAGTGCGACGCAGCTTCATCAAGATAATTATTAGATACTTTATTAAAACTTCTGCTGACATTCCGTCCCAGCACTGCACCGCTTATAACAAGCGTAAGTACGAGCGCACCGACAAGCAGTATGATCATCTCGCGGCGGATACTGCCGGTAAACCATTTTATAATAGAACCCATATCTTTCTCCTGTAAAATAAAAGCCGAAAAGGCGCTATCTATTATACGCAGAAAGGTATGGTGTTGTAAAGTTTATTTCCACTTCTCCGGGATTTACTGTCCGTCCAGTATTTGAACCTTCTTCCCTGACAAAATTAAATTCGTTGTTTTTACGGCGCACATTCTGCCGCACATAGAACAGGTATGTCTGTCGGCCGGAGGAATCCGTTCATAGTACGCGCGTGCCTTTCCCGGATCAATGGCGTGCCGGAACATTTCATCCCAGTCTGTTTCGTGACGGGCTGCTGCCATTGCGTTATCCTCATCACGTGCACAGGGAATGCCTTTTGCAATGTCGGCGGCATGTGCGGCAATGCGGCATGCAATCACGCCTTCTTTTACGTCGTTTTCGTCGGGCAGGCCAAGATGTTCGGCCGGTGTTACATAACAGAGAAAGTCGGCGCCTGCAGCTGCGGCAATTGCCCCGCCTATTGCCGACGTAATGTGATCATACCCCGGGGCAATGTCGGTAACGAGCGGGCCCAGAACGTAAAAAGGCGCATTATGGCACAAACGTTTTTCAAGAATCATATTTGCTGCGATTTCATTCATGGCCATATGTCCCGGTCCTTCAATCAGTACCTGAACGCCCTTTTTCCATGCACGTTTTGTCAGCTGACCAAGTTCAACAAGTTCTGAGATCTGTCCGGCATCACTTGAATCTGCAAGGCAGCCGGGACGGAGTGCGTCTCCGAGCGAGACAGTCACGTCATATTCATGCAGGATGGAAAGCAGTTCGTCATAGTGTTCGTAAAACGGGTTTTCATTACCCGTCATTTCCATCCAGGCAAACAGCAGCGAACCA
>JALNVF010000026.1 GCA_023231445.1 Treponema sp.
AACTGTTTTAACCACTGATACTGTAGACCTTCATTTGAAGGGAACAACAAAAGAAGAAATTATCGACGAAATGCTGGACATACTTGTGAAAGCCGGCAAAGTTACAGATAAAGCGGCTGCACGTGAGTGTGTGCTTGATCGTGAGCGTAAAATGTCAACAGGTATGAAGCACGGTATTGCTATACCTCATGGAAAGACTGATACGGTAAGCGATCTTGTAGCATGTATCGGCATTTCCGATAATTCGGTTGATTTTGACTCTCTTGATCAGGAACCTTGCCGTATATTTATTATGACACTGTCACCTGTAAACAAGACTGGTCCGCATCTTCAGTTTCTGGCAGAAGTCAGCCTTCTGTTCAAGAGCCCTGAAAAACGCCAGCTTATCCTCAATACACAGGATAAGGCAGAGGTCATAAAAATTTTAACCGAATAGAAAAAATATAACAGTATCCGGGTGACCTTTATGCATGCCATAGAGGTCTTTTTTTTATCTTTCTCATAACGTAAAAGGGTCGTATGAAACTGGAAGCACAGTTTAAAAACAAAAACGGAAAACTTTTTTCAATAAAAACCGGAAATGAAATTAATACAGATAGTCTTATAAAAGTTGATGCAGTATCAGGGAAAATCCCGGAACCAGCTTTCTCTGAATTTGTAGAACGAACAGCAGATCGTGATACGGTCCTCTTAGGAATTTGTATTGCATGGAGCGTCATAGAGATCTCCGAAGGAATATACAACGAGGAATTTTTGGCAGAACTGCGTGATTTTCTAAAAAAAATTGAACAGCAGGGAATATATGCCGTTATTATTCCGGAAACAAACGGCACTGTAACAGGCAGATCTTTTGCGTCTTATACAGCAGCTATGGTACATACGGCCCGCAGAATCAAAGATTGTGAATCAGTAGCAGGTTTTGCACTTCCCGCGGAACTTGCAGGTGATGATTCTGCTGTATCATCATTTATAGACGAAATGGCTGTAAAACATGCCCACTATGTGTATTTTTCACCTGAAAAAACACATAGTGGGCAGTTAATATCGTATCAAATGCGATAAATTACACTGTTTTCGATAAAATTCACATAAAAACATATATTTATCTCTGAATTCGCTTGCAATAAATTCTTTTTTATGTCAGCATACGGCTGTTTATTCGTCAAGAGGGTTTAGTACCCCTGTCAGTATGACATTGAGGGGTATTGATTTTGATTTTTTATTTTGGGGTATGAAATTGATGACCTGTGAGAAAGAAATAAATGATTTTTCTGCAGCATGCCGTGTAATTGTGATTTTGTCAGTTATTCTGGTTACTGTATCGCTGCTTGTAGCTTTTTTCCTTCCTGTTCGCCAGGTAATTCCTTTTACATCATTAGTCGAAAAAGAAGTTACCGGCAACGCCGAAGTAACTGGAGATTTTGGCACTTTACTTGAGGAGGTCGGTTATTCTTCGTCTACAGTTCGAAAGGGGGATGACGGTCTTTCTTTATACCGTCAGCCGACATCAAAAGCTGCTGTGGAATGGTTTTATCTTCATGTGACAGGTGATCGAGACGTAGCAATGGCTATTCTCGATGCAGCTGATAAAAATGATATTCCGTTATCCCTTGCATTTTCACTTGCATATACCGAAAGCCGTTATAATATACGCGCCGTGAATTATAATTCTAATACATCTATTGACCGCGGTCTGTTTCAACTTAACAGCAGTTCCTTTCCACAGCTTTCCGAGACAGATTTTTTTACACCTTCAATCAGTGCAAAATATGGCATGTCACATCTGCGTTTTTGTCTGAATGTTGCAGGAAATGAAGTGTCTGCACTTGCAATGTATAACGCAGGAACGAATAAAGTTCGTTCAAACAGCACTCCCCAGGCAACACTTAATTATATCGGCCATATTATGCTGTACCGGCAGATGCTGGAAAAGCTTTTTTCTGACGAAGTGCTTGCATATTATGATACAAAACTTGATATGAGTGCAACTGTCGCTTATCAGAAATAGTAGTTTCATCGCCCTCCTGAAAATTGTTTCCTGCAGGGTAAAAAATACCTGTCAGGAAGAGTCAACCTGCATATTTACAATTTTACTAAAACACTGTTAAATATTTCACAGAAAATACAATTTTTACTCATTTTTGCTCCAGTTTATGGAATCCTGCAGCATAAACAGTCTGTTTCAAATTGACTTGAAAAGCGGTAATCAGATAGTATCAGAGGCATACATGGGAACTATTTCAGAACCAGCTAAGAAGAGACTGGTCCTTCTTGCACAACTGCTTCTGCAGCAGAAGAACGGGCGGATAACTTCTGCTGCTATAAACCGGCTTACCGGTTGGTCTGACTCTCTTATCCGTCACGATATATCGTCGATTGGATTTAAAGGGGGATTTTCCAACGGTTATAATGTCAGTGAGTTGCGGGAGGCTGTCTGTAATGCGCTTCATATTGGCAGTGCAGATGCGGGATATAAATGCTGCATTGTCGGATTAGGACGACTTGGAGCAGCTTTGCTTGACGACAGTATATTCAGTGGAACTGAATATGAAATAGTTGCCGGATTTGATCCGAATGTGAACAGAACAGAAATTCTGCGTTCTACATTTCCTTTGTATCCGGCTTCACGTCTGGAATCTGTTATTCAGGCAGAGCATATAGTATATGCTGTTCTTGCTGTTGCAGATAAAGATGCCCAACTGATAGCAGACAGGCTTGCTCGCTGTGGAATACGCGGTATAGTTAATTATACAAATGTTGTGCTTTCTGTAAGTAACAGCGTTGCTTTGGAAAATGTATCGCCGGTGACTGCGTTGACGAATCTTTCAGCCCGTACGGGTGAAAGTAAAATATAAAAAGAACATGGGGGTTATTTATGAACCGGGTTTATAATTTTTCTGCCGGGCCTTCCTGCCTTCCGGAGGAAGTTTTAAAGGAATGCGCTGCAGAAATGCTTGACTGCAACGGAACTGGTCAGTCTGTTATGGAAATGAGTCATCGCTCATCTGCCTTTAAACCAATAATTGAAAATACAGAAAGACTTGTCCGCAGGCTTATGAATGTGCCGGATAATTATAAAATTCTGTTTCTGCAGGGTGGAGCAAGTACACAGTTTGCAATGATACCGCTTAATCTTGGAATAAAGAGCGGAAAAGCAGCTTACATCAAGACTGGTGTATGGGCTAAAAAAGCAGAAGCCGAAGCAAAGAAACTCGGTATTCAGGTAACGGAAATTGCATCAAGTGAAGATAAAAATTTTACGTATATCCCGAAAATTGAAAAAGTTACCGGTGATTACGATTATGTGCATATTACGTTCAACAATACAATAATGGGGACGCATTACGAATATATCCCTGATACTGGATCAATTCCTCTTGTTGCTGATATTTCGTCATGTATTCTTTCAGAACCGCTTGATGTGAGCAAATTCGGACTGCTTTATGCGGGTGCGCAGAAAAATCTTGCTCCTGCCGGTGTTACGCTTGTTATTATCCGCGAGGATCTTATTACAGAAACACCGCGGGCCGGCACTCCAACGATGCTTACATATAAAACGCATGCCGATGAGGGCAGTATGTTCAATACACCTCCCTGCTATACGATTTATGTAATGGGAAAAGTTCTCACCTGGGTTGAATCAAAGGGCGGAGCCGAAGGAATGAAAAAACTTAACTACGAAAAAGCTGATCTTTTGTATAATTATCTTGATAACAGTACGTATTATCATGCAACGGCAGAAAAGGGGAGCCGTTCAATTATGAATATACCTTTTCTTACAAAAGAAACTGATGCTGCTAAGGCAAAAGAAATCAATGATAAATTTGTAAAAGGTGCTGTGGCTGCAGGAATGGTGAATCTTGCGGGACATCGTCTTGTCGGCGGAATGCGTGCATCTATTTATAATGCGATGCCGGTTGACGGTGTCAAAGCACTTATAAAATATATGGACAAATTTGCAAAGGAAAATAGTTAATTTTTACCTGTTGTAAAAAATAACTGCGGGTTTGCTCTCCGGCAGATCCGCGCTCTTTTGTTAAAAAAATATTGACGCGCCGTCCGGAGCGCTCTTTCTAAACAGGAGTATAGTATGTATAAAATTCAAACATTAAATAAGATTGCATCTGTCGGATTGGAACAGTTTCCCCGTGATGATTATGAGATTGCTTCTTCGATTACCGACCCGGATGCAATTCTTGTCCGGTCTCAGGAAATGCATGATATGAACCTTCCCGGAACAGTAAAAGCGGTAGCCAGAGCAGGAGCAGGGACAAATAATATTCCTGTTTCTGACCTGACGGAGAAAGGTATTGTTGTGTTTAATACACCGGGAGCGAACGCAAATGCTGTTAAGGAACTGGTAATTCTTGCGCTTCTTATATCAAATCGTCCTGTTATTACCGCAAATTCATGGGTGAACGGTCTTGCAGGAAAAGGCGATGAAATTCCGGATCTTGCAGAGAAAGGAAAATCGCAGTTTATCGGGCCGGAACTCAAGGGGAAAACACTTGGTGTTATAGGACTGGGGGCAATTGGTGCAATGGTAGCAAATGTGGCTGTTGAACTCGGTATGACGGTTATGGGATATGATCCCTTTATGTCCATTGCAGCTGCATGGAGACTCAATACAAACGTCAGATATGCAGAAACACTCGATACACTGCTTGCAAAATCCGATTATATTACCGTTCACGTTCCTCAGACAAACGAGACGAAGGGATTTATTAACGCAGACAAAATCAATGCAATGAAAACCGGCGTCCGCATCATTAATATTGCCCGCGGAGGACTTGTTAATAATGCTGATATGATTGCCGCGCTCAAAAGCGGAAAAGTTTCTTGTATGGTAACGGATTTTGCTGCAGAAGAACTTCTTAATAATCCGAAGGTTATATGTTTCCCTCATCTGGGGGCATCAACACCGGAAGCGGAAGATAACTGCGCCGTGATGGCTGTAAACGAACTTCGTGAATTTCTGGAAAAAGGAAACATTACTAATTCGGTGAACTTTCCGAAAACTGTTACCGACAACATGATACCTGCCGGCGGTACGCGTCTTTGTATTTCCCATAAGAATATTCCGGGAATGGTTTCAAAATTCACGACAATTCTGGGAGAAGCAAATCTTAATATCGGTGGAATGATCAATCAGAACAAAGGAGATGTCGCGTACAATATCATTGATGTTGACGGCAGTGTTCCTGAAGAGACAATTACAAAACTTTCAGCAATTGAAAATGTTATGAGTGTACGTCCGATTTTTGCATAGAAGCGGTAATTAAAAATCCAAAGTCCCCACAACGGTTTCATCGTCGCTGCGGGGCTTTTTATTTTTTTTCGTTTTTACGGAAGTACGGGGACTTGGGGCTGCAATGTCATCTTCTGTTTCTTCTGCATCAGCATAATCATGAATTTTTTTTGTATTTTTTTGCCGTACAGCCGTTTTCGTACCGTTGTTTTTTGACACGGAAAAGAAGGCAAAAAGACTGCCGCAAAGTCCTCCTGCAATATGAGCAATGGTTGAGATAATGTCTGTTTGAACCGATTCTGCATGGTAGATTTGTCCACCTGCATATAAAATAAATACAAGAATAAAAGATAATGGAAGTTCGTTTTTTTCAAGCGACATGTATGATGTAAGAAATATCATCATGAAAACGATGTCACCTGCACCCATCGCCGGAACAGAAATGAAACATGCGTTTATAACTCCGGTAACAAGTGTCGTTACAATCATCATGAGGGCAAGCGCGGGAGGGCCGTAGTGGTCTTCCTGTATGGGGCCGAGCAGAAGTATAAGCGACATGTTTGCGATAAGATGATTCCAGTCTGTGTGGTCAAAAACGTGTGAAAAAAGACGGAGATAATCGAGCGGCTGTTTCCAGTTAAAAGGATGTGCGCTGCTGCTGCTCCCAGGAATGATAAAAAGATGATGGAAGATATATATGTCGAGTATCATAATAACGGTACAGGCAATTACGAATGTAAGCGTAACAGGTGCATTGTATGTTACTTTTAATTTACATCCCACAGCGTTCTTTTTTGTCATGAAAGAATTATAGCATATATTGGATTGATATGCAAAATTGTGTATATTATATGTATGGCTGATTTTGAAAAAACTGAAAGTGGTGAAGTTTCGGCCGGACTGGTCGATGAAGAAGCATTCAGTTTACCGCCAAACGGGCAGGTCGTATTTTATAACGATGACTATACAACTAAAGATTTTGTTGTTGATGTTCTTGTGTCTGTTTTTCATAAGTCAGAGGCAGACGCCAGCAATATAATGGAGAGTGTTCACCAGAACGGTTCTGCTGTTGTAGGTGTATATTCGTATGACATCGCTGCGACGCGTGCTGCAGTTGTAAAACAGCGCGCGCGGGAGCAGGGATTTCCATTGAGGGTTGAAGTACAGAAGGTATAGGGGATTTATATGGAAATTAGTCCGCAGCTCAAAAAAATATTATCACTTTCGTTTTCCGATGCAAAGTCGTCACGACACGAGTTTTTTACACCTGAACATATACTGCGGACAGCACTCCAGTTTGATTCTGTGTGCGGTCTGCTTGAAGCGAGCGGTGCCGATGTTGCAACAATCCGCGATACGGTCGAAGAATATCTGACGAAGCAGGTGCCTGTTGCCGCTGTTCAAACCGAAAACAGTCAGACCGCGGAACCTGTCGAAACACAGGGGTTTCAGGAAGTTATGAACAGGGCGGTGTATCATTGTGCAACAAGTGACAAACCGATGCTTGATATAACCGATGTACTTGTAAGTATGCTGGAAGAGAAAAAAAATTATTGTGCCTATTCTATGCGGATGGGCGGCTTGGATCGTCTTCGGCTGCTTGAAGTAATAAGCTCTATGAAGGGACCGGATAATGAAAATCCGTTTGCAGGCGGCAGTGATGACGAAACCGATTCATCTCCGGAGTCTCAGCAGAAATTCATACCAGGTATGCAGACAGGAGATGATGCACAGGCGGAGAATGTAAAAAATGCCAAAAAATCCGCACTTGAAAAATACTGTATTGATTTAACAGAAGAAGCAAGATCAGGCCGGCTTGATACGCTTATCGGGCGGGAAGAGGAACTTGACCGTACGATTCAGATTCTGTGCCGCCGGAGTAAAAACAATCCTCTCCATGTAGGTGATGCAGGAGTCGGGAAGACTGCCATTACAAACGGCCTTGCAATGCGTATTGCGGAAGGAAAGGTTCCGGATGCGATAAAAGATTTTTCAATTTACAGTCTTGATATGGGGCTTTTACTTGCCGGTACCAAATTCCGGGGTGATTTTGAAGAACGTCTCAGAAAAATTACTGATGAACTTATGAAAAAACAGAAGGCTGTCCTGTTTATTGATGAGATTCATATGATCATGGGTGCAGGAACAACAGGTAATAGTACGATGGATGCTGCAAATCTGTTAAAGCCGGTACTTTCATCGGGAAGAATCAGATGTATCGGTTCTACGACATACGAAGAATATGCGAAGAATTTTGAGAAAGACCGTGCGCTTGCCAGACGTTTTCAGAAAATTGATATAAAAGAACCGTCTCCGGAAGAAACGCTATTAATTTTGAAGGGATTGCGCAGCAGATATGAACATTTTCACAACGTAGTATACAGTGACGCTGCAATAAAAGCAGCGGTTGATTTATCAGTACAGTATCTGCCTGATCGCCGCCTTCCCGATAAAGCAATAGATATAATTGATGAAGCCGGTTCTTATTTGAAGATTAAGAGCAGGGGTGGATTTAACGGAGATGGAAAGAGTCGTGCAGAACCGGTTGCCATACCTGATAAAGAACAGAAAGATCTGTCATTGTCGGAAATAAACAGTCAGAATGCCGGGGCTACGACGAAAAAAAATCCCGTCGTTTCAACATCGATTATAAAAATGGTGACCGCAAAAATGGCACGGGTTCCGCTTGAATCTGTTACGGGTGGGGAGCGGGAAAAACTTCGTGTAATTGAAGATACACTGAAGACAGAAATATTCGGTCAAAATAAGGCTGTGAACGCTGTTGCAAAAGCGGTAAAACGGGCGCGTGCAGGTTTCGGCAATCCTGATAAACCGGAGGCAGGCTTTTTGTTTGTCGGCCCGACAGGTGTTGGTAAGACAGAACTGGCACGTTCCCTTGCACGTATACTTGGCGAACCATTGCTCCGGTACGATATGAGCGAATATCAGGAAGAATATACGGTCAGCAGACTCATAGGGTCTGCTCCCGGCTATGTCGGATACGAAGAAGGGGGACAACTTACTGAAGATATACGAAAAAACCCTCATGCTGTCGTTCTCTTTGACGAAATTGAAAAAGCACATCAGAAAATATACAACGTACTTCTTCAGGTAATGGACTATGGTTTCCTTACGGACAATCAGGGCAGAAAGGCAGATTTCCGCAGCTGTATTATCATTATGACAAGTAATGCAGGTGCCCAGGAGATGGAAAAGGGAATGATAGGTTTCGGTTCAACAGATACGGCAAACGATGAAGCGTCGTTGAAAGAAGCCGTTGGACGTGCGTTTACTCCGGAATTCCGCAACAGACTCAGTGGTATAATAACATTTCTGCATCTTGAAAAAGATATTGTCCGGAATATTGCAGCAAAAGAAGTGAAACGTCTTTCGGAACGGCTTGAAACAAAGAAGGTGAAACTTTCTGTTACAGATAAAGCGCTTGATTATCTTGCGGAAAAAGGGTATTCCCGTGAGTTTGGAGCCCGTAATATGGCACGTACCGTGGAAGAAGAAATTGCATCTCCTCTCACTGACGAAGTGCTTTTTGGAAAACTTTCATCAGGCGGAACTGTACGTATAGACACGAAAAAAGGGAAAAACACTGGGGCGGAAATCATGTTTGTCTATGGAAAACGTTGAATGGCAGGAACAGCTTGGCAGAGAGCTGTTCGGAACTGATTTTGAATTCGCGCATTTCCCCGTAAAAGACAGTGGTCGCAAAGGGTTGCTTGGGTATACTGACTGTATTTCCCCGTCACTTGTATTTTCTGCATATCTTCAGGGAATATTTCCCTGGTACAATGAGGATGAGGGCGATCCCGTGTTATGGTGGTGTCCTGATCCGCGCTTTGTACTTCCTGCAGACGAGTTGCATATACCACACAGTATAGATCGTTTTTTGAAACATACACCTTATACGTACACGATGGACAAGGCTTTTACTGATGTAATAAAAGGATGTGCCGCAATGGATCGGCCGGGGCAGGAAGGTACATGGATCGGCCGGCAGATGCTTGATGTATACAGAAATCTTGCAGAGCGCGGTATTGCGCATTCTGTTGAGGTGTGGCATAACGGACGACTTGCCGGAGGATTATACGGGATTCTCGTCGGTCAGGTATTCTGCGGCGAATCGATGTTTACAGTGGAAGATAACAGCAGCAAAAGCGCGTTCGTACTTTTTTCCCGTGCCTTTATAAAATGCGGAGGAAGACTTATCGATTCTCAGGTATACACGGACAATATAGCGCGTTACGGTGCGCGTAATATAAGTCGTATTGCGTTTCTGCGCATGGAAAATCAACTGCTTCCGGGCAGACTCTGCAGAAATCTGCGTGAAACATTTGAAGAGTCTGCAGGCATCTGATTTAATTTTGAAGGCTTATACGGAGTTTCCCGTAACGATATCAGATAATCACTTGTATTGCTTTCCTCAATTCACTAATATACTATATATATGAACGCGATTATTACTGTTGTCGGATCTGATAAAGTTGGAATTATTGCAAAAGTGAGTACTTTTCTTGCAGCTCACAAAATAAACATTGCAGACATAACACAGACTATTTTGTCGGGAAATTTTGTTATGATGATGATGGTTGATCTCGATAGTGCTGATATTTCTATTGATGAACTTCGTAAGTCGATGAGCAGAGAAGCGGAAGAAATGGGTGTTGAAATCAATATCATGAACGAGAAAGTTTTCAGCGCAATGCATCGGATTTAGTTTTTTTATATTGCTATGGGCATAAAAATTTTTTCACATAAGGTGCCTCGTAACGCATCGAGTGCCGCTAAGGATATGACTGTCGGGGAACCGGCACGTCTTATTCTGCTGTATTCAGTCCCGCTTCTGGTAGGTAATCTGTTTCAACAGATGTATAATATGGTCGACACAATTATTGTCGGCCGTCTGCTCGGTCAAAATGCCCTTGCCGCGGTTGGAAATACCGGCCCTATGAATTTTCTCGTGCTTGGTTTTGCCTACGGATTGTCGTCCGGATTTGCTGTTATTACGGCGCAGCGGTTCGGTGCAAAGGACTGGGCGGGACTGAAACGTTCGGTTGCCATGAATATTAAACTCAACGCCGCAAGTTCTGTCATTCTTACTGTTCTTGCCTGTGTATTTGCAATGCCTATTCTGCATGCAATTAATACGCCCTCTGAAATTATTAAACAGTCGTTCAGTTATATAATTGTTATTTTTATTGGTATTACAACATGTACTATGTACAACTGCGGCGCTTGTATACTCCGTGCTGTCGGCGACAGTAAATCCCCGCTTGTTTTTCTTATTATTTCATCGCTTCTTAACATTGTACTTGATATTGTTCTTATCATAAAGACAAATATGGGGGTTGCCGGCGCTGCATGGGCCACTGTTATTTCACAGGCGGTAAGTGCAGTACTGTCGTTTGTCTGGATTTATGTAAAATATCCGCTGCTGCATGTGTATCATTCTGATTTTTCACCCGATGTCTGGTTTGCAAAGCAGCATATTTCAATCGGTGCGAATATGGCGTTCCAGTTTTCCATTACGGCAATAGGAGTCATAATTCTACAGGGCGCTCTTAATAAATTCGGGCCTGCTAAAATTGCAGCTTTTACAGCGGCGCAGAAGGTTGAACAGCTGGTTACGATTGCCGCCGGTACATTCGGAGTGACTATGGCAAACTTCAGCGGGCAGAATCTTGGCGCAAACCGTATTGACCGTATCAGAGAAGGTACAAATAAGGCCGTTTTCATTACGATAATTTTTTCGATATTATCTGCAGTTTTTGCAATAGTGCTTTCAGACCAGCTTACGGGGTTATTTCTTAAGGACGCGCCGGAAGAGGTTCTTTCTGCGTCGCGTATGTATCTGCGGATAACGGCTGCATTTTATCCGGTGTTATTTGTACTGTTCATTTATCGTAATGTTTTACAGGGAATGGGACGCGGGTTCTGGCCTCTTATGGGAGGTGTTTTTGAACTCATAGCACGTGCTGTTTCTGCCTATACGCTTCCGCTTGTATGGGAATTTGCAGGAGTATGTGCTGCAGAACCGATGGCATGGTGTGGTGCAACGTTTCCTCTGGCAGCAGCTTATTATATCATAATCAGGAAAATTCACCAGAAGTAAGACACACCGGCTCTGACGTCATCGCCGGTGGGTGTGCAGCAACACGTTTCCGGTCTTATTGCTTAAAAATTGGTATTTTTTAGGGCTTGTATGCCATTTTTTAAGGTAAAATAAACAGTGGGTAAAAAAGAAAATTCCCCGCCAGTAAATTTTAAAAACACTGCCAGTAAATTTAAAATTTCTCGCCATGGAAATTTAAATTCTACGCCATAGAATTTCGCGTACCTCGCCATGGTACGTCAAATTCTATGGCATACTTCGCAAAATTCTATGGCGAGGAATTTTCTCCTGCAGCATGCCTTATTTATTCCTTAAAAAAGTTTATCCGCAGAATCGAAGTAAATCTTCTTATTATCTCATCTTTTCTTTCCGGAACTTCTTTCCGGATAAAAAACGAAAACATCAGTATAGTAAGAACAGTCGAACGATACACAAATTGCATAAAGGTAAGCTAATGCGTATTTTACTTTCCATTTTCCTTTCTCGCGCTCTGGGGAAAACAATGCTCCTGTGAAGAAGAGTGTTCCGTGTATAAGGTTTTTATCATCGTTATTGTGAATGTCAAGATTGGGCATTCCCGTGAGGGCGGCGGATTTAATTTTATGTCAAGTTGTATTTATTATTTGCCTTGTACGGCTACAATGGTAGCAAAGTCGCCTATCCTGTAGCCAAGAGCTGCCGGCATAAAGCGATTGAACATGTGCTGGTAGCAGGAACATTGTTCCGCCTGTATCGAATCCAACGTATTGTTTCATATCGTCCTCAGAATGTTATTATTTCTTCATATACTTCAATGGCATAATGATCGGTCATGCCGGAAATATATTCAATAACACATTTCTGGTACGATTCATTATCGTTTACGTCGAATACCTGTTTTGTATTGTAACGCAGAATCTGTTTGCGGTCCGGATGCGTGTGTGGTTTGTAATTAGTATACTTTATGAGCCAGTCTTCAAAAGTTGTACAAAGATTCGGATAGTAGCGTAATGCCTGAGCTGCCCGTCCGGTCTGTGCGTACGGCTGGACACGCATGAGCGTACGATACAGGGTTCTGATTATTCCGGTTGCATACTGCTGGAATTCACGAAGCCTCCAGTGATTGTAAATGTTCGCGTAGTTGAATTTTTTTAATTCGATTATGAATCTGAAGTATTCATCTGAGAAACATAACCCCTTTTCCGGACTGCTCTGTTCGCACAGGTCAACAATAAGATCATTTATGAGAACTGTCGTATTGACAGCCTTTCCGCTTCTGAGTGCATGTTTAGCCCTGCCGTCACTTTCAAGTCCAAGTGTTGTTGCAACAATTTCACGGAGCTGGCGGTATGACGACATGTCAAGTATATGGTACGCCCGTGCGTCTTCAATATCGCGTCCGAGATAGGCAATTTTATCCGCAATTTTAACGACACATCCTTCCCATGTATATGGCTGGATAAGTCCGGGGCGTTTTATTGAGTATAAGTCGATCGCTTCTGTGCGAGGTCTGATTCCCTGCTGGTCTATTTCTCCGCAGTGGCAGATAAGTCCGTCCCGTACTGCATAGGTAAGGTTTAACGGCTGCTGCATTCCGTCCGGATCGGCAAGTGTTTCGATATAGTCCGCAAAAAAAAGACTGTTGCGTTCGTGCCAGAATTTTCTTGGTGCGTTTGCTACATCTTTTTGTTCCAGAAGCATGTTCAGGCAGTCTTCTCCATGATGGCCGAACGGTGCATGTCCTATGTCGTGACCTGTTGCAATTGCCGTCGCCAGCTGTTCGTTGAGTCCAAGATATTTGGAAATTGTTGCAGCGACGGATGCTACATGACTTACATGCTCCATTCGTGTACAGATATGGTCATTATGTGGAGCAAAAAATACCTGAGTCTTGTGCTTGAGGCGGCTGTATGCCTGACAGTGGAGAATGCGTGTATAATCGCGTTCAAAATCCGAACGTATATCATTTCCTCTTCCATATAACGGAGTCTCCCGTTGTATGCATTCTTCCCAGTTATCCTGTCTGTGACTGCAGCATATTTCTTTAAAAGAATCTTTCATATCCGGTCCCTAGTATATATTTCAATTTACTCTGTTGATGCAGTCTGCTCTTTATACGCAAGACTTTCATGGAGTGTATTATATCAATGATTTATTTTTACACATATATAATAGTTAAGAAATGTTAAAAAAGAAAGGTCACCGTCAAAAGGAGGAAAACGGTGACCTAATCTATCTGCATTGGCTGCTTAGTATACTATATAAGCAAATAAAAAGGAAATAGGTTACATTTAATACCATTATTTTGATCCGCGTCCGATTTCCGATGCTTGACAAAAGTCATAAATCTGTTATTCTGTATACTATGACATTATGACAAAAAAGCATAATATGTCAGTTTGTTCTTATAGGAGAATCATATGGCAAAAAAATACGCATTTTTATTTCCGGGGCAGGGTGCACAGGAACCTGGTATGGTGAAGGATGTCTGTGGAACTTTTCCTGAAGCCCGTAGAATTCTTGATACAGTTTCATCAGTTACCGGAAAAGATATGACAAAACTTCTGTGGGAGACAGAGCAGGCTGAACTCAGCCGCAGTGATAACAGTCAGCTTGCAATTACAACGGCATCTCTTGTAATTGCTGAAGTTCTCAGGACTAAGGGAATTGTTCCTTCGGCTGTAATGGGCTTCAGCCTCGGAGAATTTCCTGCACTGTGCATTGCGGGGATTCTTTCATTTGATGACGTTATCCGTGTAGTTCAGAAGCGCGGTCAGATTATGCAGAAGGTATGCGGGGAAATTGCGGCTGCAAATGCCGGCCATGCACCGGGAATGAGTGCTGTTATTGGTCTGCCGCCCGAAAAGGTTCTGGAAATCTGCAGTGGACTTAAGGATGTGTATGCAGCAAATCTCAACAGTGTTAAGCAGACTGTTATCAGTGGAACGGCTGAGGGACTTGCTGCGGCAGAAAAGGCCGCAACCGAAGCCGGTGCACGGCGTGCAATCCGTTTGTCTGTAGCGGGACCGTTTCACAGTCCGCTGATGCAGAAGGCAGCAGACGAATTTGAGAAGGTTTTGGCCGATGTTATGTTCAATGATCCGAAAATTGATTTATTCAGTAACGTTACCGGTGAGAAGGTGACAAAAGGAGGCGACGCTAAAAAGAACGCCGTGCTTCATCTTACTCATCCGGTTCAGTGGACGTCTGAAGAAAAAGTACTTGGCGGTATTATGACAGCTGATGCAGCAGACGAATGGTCAGTACTGGAACCAGGTGTCGGTAAAGTATTGAGCGGCCTCTGGAGGGATTCGGGTTTCGGTGAAAAATGGGCAAGTATGCCGGTAAACTCGGTTGAATCCATAAACGGGGTGCTGTAATGCTGCTTACCGGAAAAAAGGCGCTTGTTACCGGTTCCAGCCGCGGAATTGGGCGGAAAATAGTTGAAACGTTTTTGAGTGAAGGAGCAGCAGTGTGGGGGCTGTGTTCGCATCCGTCGGATGCAAGGGCAGACTTGGAAACATTTGCATCTTCGCATTCTGTGGAATTTCATGAAATATGTGCTGGTGCCGGAAATGCAGTACAGCTTTCTGATATAGTCAAAGCCGCGCTGTCGGAATCCGGAGGATTTGATATTCTGGTGAATAATGCCGGCATTACGAAGGACGGATTGTCGTTCCGCATGAAAATGGAAGACTGGCAGAAAGTGCTTGATGTTAATCTTACTGCAGTTTTTGTTACTTCTCAGATTGTTTCGAACGACATGATTCACCGGAAATCCGGATCAATTATTAATATGTCAAGTATTGTGGGAATTCACGGTGGTGCGGGGCAGGTTAATTATTCTGCAAGCAAAGCAGGACTTATCGGCTATACAAAAAGTCTGGCAAAAGAAACAGGTTCACGCGGTGTCCGCGTGAATGCTGTTGCTCCCGGGTATATTGAAACTGATATGACAAAAGCGGTGAATGAAAAAGCACGAGAAGCATGGCTTGGACAAATTCCTCTGAAGCGGCCGGGACATACATCAGATGTTGCAAATGCAGTGCTGTTTTTTGCAAGCGATATGTCGACATATATTACAGGGCAGGTTCTGGGTGTCGACGGCGGACTGGGAGCGTAAAAGGCGTCGGAAAATCTGCTGAATACATTTGATGTTCGCAGATGCCTTTATTTTTTTGAATTATTCGTATGAATTACAGATACAGGAAAGACAGGAGTGTTAATTTATGGAAAAAAGACGCGTAGTTATAACCGGAATGGGAGCTGTTACTCCGTTGGGAAATTCAGTTGAAGAGACATGGAATGCGGCAAAACAGGGAAAAAGCGGTGTCGGTCTTATTACTCATTTTGATGCAAGTACATTTAAAGCACGGTATGCAGGAGAAGTAAAGAACTTTGATCCGGCTCAGTATATGGATCCTGCTTCTGCCCGTAAGATGGCACGCTTTTCGCAGTATGCGGTCGCAGCTTCTAAAATGGCACTTACGGACGCAAATCTTCTTGATCGCTCTGAAATTCTTTCAAACGCAGGAATTTTTATGGGTGTCGGGATAGGCGGATTTGAAGTGACGGAAGACTGCTGTGCAAAGTATCTTGCCAGCGATCAGCATAAATGTCCTCCGATGACAATACCGGAACTGATCCCGAATGAAGCCTGTGGTAATATTTGTATGGCATTCGGAATTCACGGACCAGCCCATACTGTAACAACTGCCTGTTCAAGCGGTACAGATGCGATTGGAGACGCGCTTGATTTTATACGCACGGGAAGACGGGATGTATGTCTTGCCGGTGGAGCCGAAAGTACAATAAACGGATTTGGTATTGCCGCGTTTGAAGTACTGCACGCCCTTTCTACCTCGTTTGCTGACAATCCGACGGCAGGAAGCCGTCCGTTCGATAAAAAACGGGAAGGTTTTGTAATGGGTGAAGGAAGCGGCGTTCTTATTCTTGAAGAATATGAACATGCCAAAAAGCGTGGTGCTCATATTTATGCAGAACTTGCAGGATACGGCGGATCAAGCGACGGGTATCACCTGACAGCGCCTAATCCCGACGGTGTATGCGGAGCTGCAGCCATGACAGAAGCACTCTGCGATGCTGGTATAAAACCTGAGGAAGTACAGTATTATAATGCACACGGTACGAGTACGCATATCAACGATCCGAGTGAAACAAAGATGATTAAAAATTCTTTCGGTGAAGAGAATGCCCGAAAACTTCATATTTCCTCAACAAAGAGTATGACTGGGCATTGTCTTGGTGCAACAGGCGCTGTTGAAGCAATATTCTGTATAAAAGCGATTGAGGATAGTTTTATTCCCCCGACGATCAATCTTGATGAACCTGATGTAGAAGGCGGGTGCGATCTTGATTATACTCCGAATAAAGGAGTGGAATGTAACGTCGACTGTGCGATGAGTGCGACGTTCGGGTTCGGCGGACATAACGGCGTCATTGTCCTGAAAAAGGTTAAGTAATTATGAGTGTTACTACAGATATAGAGTCACTGCTTCCTCACCGTAAACCTTTCTTATTTGTCGACGAAATAGTTTCATGCGATGAGCACGGCAGCGTGAGTACCCGCAGATTTACAGATGAAGATTTCTTTTTTAAAGGTCACTTCCCGGAGTATCCTGTCGTTCCCGGTGTCATCCTTATTGAAACAATGGCACAGGCTGGCGGTGCGGCTTTAAGTTACCAGAAAAAATTTAAAGAGGGCAGTCTGTTTTTTCTTGGCACGGTAGATAAAGTTAAGTTCCGCCATCAGGTCCGTCCCGGTGATACTGTACGAATGGAAATTACAAATTTGCGCGTTTCGGAGCATATGGTAAAGCAGTCGGGCAGAGCATATGTAGGTGAAACCCTTGCCGCAGAGGCCGAGTGGATGTGTCTGGTAGGTGAAGCCGGTCGTGAGTAAATAAAATTTCCCTGCACATGCGCTCTGATGGGCGTGTGAGTCTGTCAGGAAGAGAGTATAAGGCGTATGCTTTTAAGAAAGCTTACGCCTTTTTTGTCTGCAGATTTTTACGCAAAAGTTAATTATGCTGCAGCTTTCTTTAATTACTGTTTTTTAGTTATAATTCTGTTTAATCCACTCGGTAACACGATCGCTGAGAGATTCAATCTGTCTGCTGCCTGAATTTGCGGTCTCTGCAATAAGGTACGGAATGACAATCTGCTCTTTCATGTCGGTCCATCCTGCCGGAAAGTTTTCAGGCACGCTGAGCATTTCCCCGGGAGGCGTATTTGAAAGCAGCATAGTATCATATAACGGTAAAATATGTTCGTTTACTTCTTTTAGTGAAGAAAATCCTCCTGCAATACCGAATTGATCAGTATCAAGATTGATTTTCGCTTTGTGTTCAAGAATAGCGTGCTGAGTATCTGCATTAAGAAACCATGCAATAAAATCAGACGCCTGTGTCGGATGTTTTGCCCGCTGTGGAATTCCCATCATTACAAGAGGATCTTCTATTGGAATTTTTTTATCTTCATAAATCCATCTGTAATCTATATGTGCTGTTTGTTCCGGTGAAAGATGAAAAAGAATATCGCTTGTTATATATGCAAAAAGCGTACGGCCGGATGTAACCTGTTTATATGCCGGCATGTACAGATATTTGTAGATAAAATCCTGTTCGACCTTTGATGAACTATTGGCGTTTTTTGTCCAGTTGCGCAGATAGGTAATTGAATCAGCAAGTCCTTCCGCATTCCAGGTAAATGAATTTTTTGATTCGTGAAAATGTGCTCCTTTTGTTTTTGCTGTAAAGTACAGAAAGTCACTGCTGCTTTGCGGTGCGAATCCGATCCGGGTAAAAAGGCCGTTCGTATTCTGTTTATTATATGCAGCACCTGCCGTACGTATCTGTTCAAGAGACAGCATATAATTATCTTCCACAAGTTCCTGATTATCAGTAGAAAATATTACAGCAGGAAGATTAAAGCTTACAGGGAGCAGATATTGTGTACGTTTTACCTGTCCTGCTGAAAGCAGCTGGGAATAAAATACAGATGATGAAATATGTTCCCGGTCAAATATTGTATCAAGCGGGCGGAACTTTCTGCTTGTCTTTTCGGTACGGAGCCAGGGACCGATTACAATATCGGGTGATGTTTCACCGTTAAGAGCACTCAGGGCTTTCGACGGATTATCCTTATAGATAAGCACCGCTTTTTTATCATCGTGCGTACTATTGTACAGTTCAATGTACGATGCGAATTCCGGTATATTTGTCCATACGATAATGTGTTTTTCGTTTTTTACGGAACATCCTGTCACCGATAAAATTGCTGCATACAGAAATATCAGTGACAGTAAACGTAATTTTTTTTCAGGCACGATCCAATTTTTCAGCTGTTTCATATATTTCAGAGTATACCGATTCAATTTTGTCTTCGTCTATACTGCTGAAAGCAACACGGAGGGTAGATTTATCAATGGAAATTGTTCCTATTCCTTTTTCATTCAACAGTTTTTTGCGCAGGTCCTCTGCATTTATGCTGCTTACATGAAAACTCATGAAATACCCTGAATTAAACGGCAAAGGTTCAATGACAGATGATTTGTGAGTACTTACAAATTTGCGTACTGCAAGGTACCGTGTTTCAAGCAGTTTGCGGAAGAAAGCTTTCTGTTCTTCATGAGCGGGATCATTGAACGCATGCATGAGCATGGTTTGCGAAGGTGTCGAACTGCATGATACAGACGAACGGAT
The DNA here is from genome assembly GCA_023231445.1 of Treponema sp. Lineage (GTDB taxonomy): Bacteria > Spirochaetota > Spirochaetia > Treponematales > Treponemataceae > Treponema_D. Next base: position 19,076 of record JALNVF010000026.1, read on the forward strand.
AACGCCCATGAGTTTTTTAATGAGTGCGTCGTATTGTGCGTCTGTAAACCCTTTGCATCCGAACGTGAGGAATCCGCAGCGGAATCCCCATGCAAAGTCTTCCTTTGTTGGCCCGTCGGCTTTTACAGCGAGTACGTTTTCATGCATGTCTGCAAGATAAGCAAAAAGAGACTGCTTTTCGATAGTGTCTTCATAATCGAGTCCGAAATATGCATCGTCACTTAAAATAAGCAGTCTGGCACCTGTGTCCGCAGTTTCCTTTATAATACGGCAGACTTCAAGGACTTCTTCATGCGTCGGACTGTATCCTGAAGGATTCTGTGGAAAATTCAGAAGTAACCGTACGGAACCGTATTTTTGAGCCTCCTGCTTTACCGCTTTTTCGAGCCCTGGGATATTGAATTTTCCGTCTTTGAACATTTGAAACTGATGAAATTCTGCTCCACGGCGTGCTTCTACTACAAGCGCATAATTATCCCATGCCGGATCAGAAGTAAGCAGTGGTTTTTTATCGTCAAAAAATAAATCAGCAATATAAGAAATACCTGCAGTTAATCCGGGAACAACAACCGGCAGTGATATTTTCTTACTTAAAAGCAGCGGATTTTTCTGCAGCATCTTTTCCTGCCATATTTTCCGGAGTTCAGGATTTCCGGCTGTCGGTGCATAAGCGACAAGTTCTCCTGCTTTCAGTGAGGGTGCATTTTTCTGAATTGACGGCAGAATGGCAGGTGTACCGTTTATAACGGTCATACCGATTGTCCCGTTTGCTTTTGTCGCCGCTTTTTTTGCATCATTACTCTGTGCAATTATGCCCTTCGGAAAATACATACGGACGCCCATATCTGAAAAAAGAGCTTCTGCTGTTGTATTTTTTAGTATATCGTTTAATTCTTGTGCTAATGGATTTAACATGGTACAGTAGATTATCCTGAATCAGGAGCAGATTGTCAATTAAAAAAATGTATATTTATACAGATTTGAGGTTGTAAAATGGAAAAAAATGACATAAAACAGGAAGATTTGACGCAATGTCGTGATCTTATCGAGAAATGCCGCAGCGAAGCACAAAAACGCATAATCGGGCAGAGTTCATTGTTTAATGGGATTATGACCGCATTTATAGCAGGCGGACATGTGCTTCTGGAAGGAGTTCCCGGACTTGCCAAAACGCTTGCTGTCCGTACTTTTGCAGAAATTTCCGGACTTGATTTTAAACGTATTCAGTTTACTCCTGATCTGCTTCCTGCCGATGTCTCCGGCACGCTTATCTACGAACAGGGGAAAGGTTCGTTTTCCGTTCGAAAAGGACCTGTGTTTACGAATATTGTTCTTGCCGATGAAATAAACCGGGCGCCGGCAAAAGTTCAGTCTGCTATGCTTGAAGCAATGGAAGAGCGCCAGGTCACAATAGGGGAGGAAACGTATAAACTTCCGGACCCTTTTTTTGTTCTGGCAACACAAAATCCTATTGAACAGGAAGGAACATACAATTTACCGGAGGCCGAGCTTGACCGTTTTCTGCTTAAACTTGTCGTACCGTATCCGTCGGCGCAGGAAGAACTTGCGATTGTCAGGACAGCAGGAAATGCTCCCTTTGTACCGGTCGATAAAATACTTTGTGCTGCAGATATTAAGAAATTCCACAGACTGACCGGTAGTATTGTGAGCGATGATAAAATAATCGAATATATTGTTTCCATCACAGCCGTTACGCGTGCATCGGCTGGTAAGAAAACTTCCGGCCACGACATTACGCGCTATATTACATTCGGAGCGTCTCCGCGGGCAGGAATTGCCCTGCTGCAGTGTGCGAAAGTTTCCGCACTCTTTCAGGGGCGTTCGTTTGTTCTTCCCGAAGATGTAAAGGCTGTTGCTCAGGATGTCCTGCGTCACCGGCTTGTTCTTTCGTATGAAGCAGCAGCTGACAGTGTTACTGCAGATGAAATTATCGCACGTATCCTTGACTTTGTGCCGGTTCCGTAAAAATGCAGCATTTTCTAGCCGTAAACAGAGAATCTCTTTCAAAACGGGCTTCAATGCTTCGTATTGCCTCTGTGAAACTTGCTGATTGTCTTAAAGCAGGTACATTTCGTTCATTGTACCGCGGACAGGGAATTGAGTTCAGCGGTGTCCGTGAGTATCTGCGGGGCGATGATGTACGTGCGATTGACTGGAATGTAACTGCCCGTATGGGGAAGCCGTTTGTGAAACTTTTTGAAGAAGAGCATGAACTGCAGATCTTTCTTGTTGTAGACAGTTCGTTTTCGATGTTTACAGGGTACGGAAACAAATCACGGTATGAAACTGCTGCAGAAGCTGCCGCACTTATAGCGATGGCTGCTGAGGTGAATGCTAGTAGTGTTGGTGCGGTTATTTTCGACGGGAAAATACGTTTTTCCTGTTCGCCTGAAAGTGGACGCAACCGTACAATGCTGCTGCTTACCCGTCTTGATGAAACAGACGGACACGAATGTGCCGGTTCAGTACTCGGCAGTGCGCTTACCGGTGCCGGAAAGTTATTGAAAAAGCGTTCTCTTGTTTTTGTCCTGTCTGATTTCCGCTGTACGGGCTGGATAGAACCTCTTGCCGCTCTGTCTCAAAAACATGATGTCGTTGCTGTCCGTATCACGGATCTGATGGATAATGAACTTGCAGAAATGGGAACTGTTCCGTTTGTCGACAGTGAGACAAAAAAACGTCTTGTTCTGCCTACGTCTTCTTCTTTGTTCAGAAATGCCTGGCGTACGGATAACAGACAGCATATGGACCGGTGGCAGGAGGATTGCAGGAGACACGGCGTCCTGCCTTTACTGATCGCTACAGATGACGATCCCGTTCGTTCACTTTCAAATTTTTTTATTCACCGGGGGCAGAATGTATGAAAAAGATACTGGTACCGGTAGTTGTATTTGCACTGCTCTGCGGATTTATGCATGCTCAATCAGAGGTGACGCAGGTTACTCTTCCTAAAAGAATATTCATCGGTGATACAGCTGAAGTACGTTATACGTTCCGCTCTTCAGTTAATTTCTTTTCGGACATGAATAATTCGAAAACGTTACGAGAAATCGATAGTAAATCGCTGGGTTTTGACCTTGAGACAGATGACTATACCGTAACAAAAGCATCGCTCGCGCGCAGTGGTTCTTTATATACATTCAGTCTGTGTTTTATTCCGTGGCGTACGGGAGATATTAATTTTCCGTCTTTTGATCTTGCTCGTGCAGTATACGGAACCGCATCTTTTACTTTTTCAATCGACATGCAGCCGGTCTCTGTTTCTTCCATTCTTCAGGCAGCGGATGACAGGACTCTTCGTCCTCCGGCTGGTCCACAGCTGCTGCCGGGGACCGTCTATGCGCTGTATGCTGCTGCTGTAGCAATTCTTTTTCTTCTTGTTGTGTTGATTCGGATTATTGTAAAGTGGCCTGTTATCTGTAAGGCACGTAAAGAAAAGAAAATCCTGCGGTCATATGCCCGTAATGAGAGAGAACTGCTTAGGCGGCTCAGGAGACTGGGAAAGGCCGGGACGCAGATAAGTGACATACAGTTTTGTTCAGACCTTCAGCAGTTGATACGGCGGTATCTTGATTTCAGATATGGATATCATTTTTCCACGGTTATAACTTCACAATTTATGGCAGCATTTGACAAGGTGACAGCGGGAACACTGTCGGACAAAAAGCAGAAAGCGGTAGAAGAGCTCGTGTCTGTCCTGTCCCGTACGGATTATATCCGTTTTGCACATGATTCAATTGATTCAAACAGACTGCCTGCAGAACAGTATTCGACAGAACTTTCAGAAGTAGAACGGGAACAGCTTCTGGAAAGAATTCGAGGCGCCGTAGATAGTTTTGAGGAGGTGCAGTAAAATGCCGGATTTTCAGAACCCTGCAGCTTTTTTACTTTTGCTGCTTATTCCTGCTCTGTATGTTTTGCGTTCTTTGGGTCTGTTTACACGTATTTCATTTCCAGTGACACTTGCAGATTGGAATGGCTCTGTATTTGAATGGAAAAACGGGATGCGTAGTTTTATATCGCATATATCACGGGCAATTGCAATTGCGGGTTTTATTGCAGGAATTGCAGCGCTTGCAGATCCTGTTATATATCATCAGGAAAAAATATATACGTCACGTGGTACGGATATACTTTTTGTCGTTGATACAAGTCCGTCAATGGCGGTGAAGGATATTGCCGGCGGTATATCGCGTTTTAATGCAGCCCGTCAGTCAATCCGGGCTCTTATACAGGATAACAGTGGAGTTTCATTCGGCCTTGTAGCCATGGGTACAGAAGCTGCAGTTGTTGTTCCTCCGACGATGGATCATGATATGTTCTTATCCCGTCTTGACTCGCTTGTTGTCGGAAATCTCGGCGACGGTTCTGCAATCGGTACCGGATTGAGTACGGCTGTTTATCATCTTGTATCGTCTTCCGCTCCGAAAAAGTGTATTGTACTGATTACCGATGGTGAAAACAATGCCGGGGCAATCCATCCTGAGACAGCGGCGGAACTTGCAGAAAAAAATAATATTCTGCTGTATACACTCGGAATAGGAACACGGGGGACGGTTCCTCTGGATTATGTCGATCCGAAAACCGGTAAAGTATATTCAGGATATCTTGAATCAAACTTTGATCCGGCTCCTCTGAAGCAGCTGGCTTTATCTGCCGGCGGCCGGTATTACGGTGTACAGACTGTCAGCGATCTTGCGAATGCCCTTTCGGCTATTGGCCGTGACGTAACAGTCATTCAAACGTATCGTATGAAGGCGGAAAGCGAACGGTATTACGACAGGTTTATTCTTGTTTCCGCGCTTTTATTTATTGCTGCATGGCTTATACGGCGGTTGTATCTGCAGGAGTTTGTATAATTATGTTTTTTAACTGTGAACGACCATATGCATTTTACGGACTTATTGTTCTAGTACCTGCAGTATTGATCGCCGTGCGGAAATATCGCAGGATCATTAAGCAGACTGCGAAAATTACAGGAGTGTATTCATATATCCCCGGCGGAAAACGTATGAAAAATTTGCCCCGGATTATTGTTTTACGTACGATTTTTCTCTGCCTTGCATGGATTATGCTCACGTCTGCATATGCCGGTTTTTCATGGGGCGCATATGAAGTTCCTTCTCAAAAAAACGGTAATGCAGTTTCATTTGTGTTTGATATTTCATACAGTATGAATGCTGACGACGCTCCCGGTGGGTTAACAAGACTTCATGCTGCTGCAAAGTATTCTGATATACTCTTGTCCCATATGGAAAATACTTCTGTTTCTGTTGTGCTTGCAAAAGGAGACGGAGTCATTGTTATTCCTCTTACGGAGGATACCGCTGTTGTCCAGTCTTTACTTGGTACGCTTTCTCCTGATCTAATGACGGCCGCCGGTTCATCGCTGGGGAAGGGAATAGAGGCGGCGCTCAGGTCTTTTCCGTCTACTTCTGCACAGAACAGGCATGTGTGGGTATTTACGGATGGTGATGAAACAGACGGGCAGCTGACGGGCGCACTGGAAGACTGTGTAAAATACGGTGTAAATGTTTCACTGATCGGATTCGGGTCCGAACGCGAAATTGAAGTGACGGCCGGAGACGGCAGAACAAAAGTAATGACAGCACTTCGGTCTGAAAAAATGAAGAAAACGGCTGCTCAAGTTACCAGAATGGGATTCAGTACGAATACTGATGGTACCGTGAGATATGTAGATGCAACCGAGGCCGGATCTGCACTTGAATTACTTCGTTCTTTAAAAGCAGGTAATACAGACGATGAAAAAAACACATCGACGGTAGTGTCATATGAAGTAAAACCTGTGGAACGCTATTCATTGTTTCTCATAATGGCAGTCGTTTTTTTTGTATTAAGTTTTGCTGTTGCGGAATTTGATCCGGAAAATCCGGTAAAGCATCCGGCAGGAAGCGGATTTATTATTTTCATGTGTACGATTTTATTTTTGTTTACTTCATGTAGTCATGGGAAGACGAAAAATGCGCAGGAAATTATGCGCAGTTCATGGGCATGGCATCAGAAAAATTACAGAAGTGCGACAGCCGGCTTTCTTCGCACCGAAGAAAACGCGTTACAATATAATGACAACGTTACCATTCAGTATGCCCGTTATGATCTTGCTGCAACATACATTATGGAGGGGGAATACGCAGCTGCATCCGGCTGTCTGAATCAGATTTCTCCTGAAGCGCCTCCTCCGATACGTTATGCAGCATACTATAATGCCGGTATTATTGCATACCGGAACGGCAAATATAAAGAAGCAGCAGACTGTTTTAGGGATGCACTCAGAATCGATGGAACAAAAATAGAAGCAAAGGAAAACTTTGAGATAGCGCGTCAACAGCAGACTGAAGAAGATGTTCACGGAACAAAAAATACAGTCACTCCTGTTTCTCAGGAGGATAATAGAACTACAACAATAGAGAGTGCAGTATTTCAGCGGATACGGGAGAACGATAAGAAACAATGGAAAAACAGCGGATCGGAACAAAACTCGGAATCAGGATCGGATTATTAATATTTGCATTACTTCCGGCTGATATTGTATTTTCTCAGTCGTTTTCGGAGATGCATTCTCTTCAAGTGGTATCGCAGGACAGTGTGATCTACTCAGGAAAGGAGAGCCTGTTTATGCTCATCATTCCGTCGGTAAAACCCTCTGATGTTCAGGTTGAAACACCGTCTCTGCCGGCGGACGTCAGTTTTATTTCAATGCGTCGTACAGATTATGTTGAAAATGGAGTCCAGTCTGGTACGAAAATTGATTTATGGCTTACATTCCGCACTGCGAAAGAGTTTTCTCTGCTTCCTCTTAAAATAAAGGTCCGTAACAGATCGTATTCAATTCGTTTTAATGACATAACTGTTGTACAGGATCCGTCAACACTTGCTCCTTGTTTCATAATCATGTTTGATAACGGAACTGAAGTGAATAATACCCGGTGGATCGATAAATCTCTTTTTACCGTTTCTGCCGGCGATAAAATCAGATTTACGGTATTTGTCCAGTATGCAGTGCAGGTTATGAAATTTGAATGGACTGTTCCTAAAGATGCCCTTTTTACAAAAATACGAACGTATGAGATTACAGAGGGGAAGCCCCGTGGAAAAGAATCTTTTTCAGAGCGTATTCCGGTCGGACGTTTTGAATGGCAGCCGCTTGCATCCGGTACTGCAGCACTGCCGGAGATACATTTTACTGCAACAGCATACAACGGCAGTCGTACTGTTCTTTCGTGTCCCGGTATGCATATCACTGTTCTTCCTTCAGAGAAAAAAACTGCTCCTCGCGCAGAAAGTGATGACAGTTATTTTGCTTACGCTTTTACAGAGGCCGCAAAAGCAGAAACGGATAAAGTTCATATGGCCATAAGCGAAGCTGATTGTGAAGAACTTGCTTTACTCCGGGTAAAGGAACGGCATTCTTTTTTTCAAAGGAAGGCAGCTGCTGAACGGCGTGCATTTGAGAAGAAAATAGGGCTTACTGAGGGACAAAAAGAACCTGATGCGCCATTATCATTTTTTTTATTGGCTGCTGCTGTCATATGTGCATTATTTACCGTAGTTTTCTTTTTTCAGAAAAAACGAAAGTTTGCATTTATTGGTGTTGCTGCTGTATGTATACTTTTTCCCTGTACGTTTGTTTTTGTAATGAAGCTTTCAGCGCTGTATGGAGTTTTTAAGGGTGGTTGCATACACTCTGTTCCTGACGAATCATCAGGATGTGTTACTCTTATGGATAAAGGTCAGCGGGTTCGTATTGAAGAGGTTACCGGTAAGTGGATGTATGTTCAGTACGGCAGCATCGGCGGCTGGATATCATCTTCCTCTGTTATTATAATAAAATAGTGGTATTAATGGATTTGGAGGTTTGTTATGGATTTTGGCGATATTCTTGATCAATGGGACAGCCAGCAGAAGAATGCAGCGAAAAAACAGAAGGAGAGCGGAAAAACTCAAATATCGCATAAAAAAGCAAACGCCCCTACACCTGCAGAGAAAGCTGCAGCCAGCAGCAGAGCAACAGATCATGATTTTGACAAACGTATAAATCCGGAGGAAGCCTGGCTCCGCAGATACGGTACTGTCGATAAAGATAAAATTGCCGAAGAGGCGGAAGAATCGATGCGGACAAATTCACAGCAGTATTTTAAGAGTCTGCCTGTTGAAGCACGTCTTGATCTTCATGGACTTACGCAGGATGAAGCTAGAAGCAGACTTAATTCGTTTATTTCAGATTGTCTCAAGCGCGGAGTACGAAAAGTCCTTCTTATTCACGGAAAAGGACTTCATACGACAGGAAGTGATCCTGTGCTCGGTGAGGTCGTTCGTAAATTTATGGAAACCGATAAACGCTGCGGTATGTCGGGACATCCTGAAAAACGTATGGGTGGAAACGGTGCAACATGGCTTGTGTTGAAACAATAATTACTTCTAAACGAGGATAAAATAATGGAAGACTATAAAATTACTAATGGTATTATTTCTATTGGAGTACGAGGAAAAGGTGCAGAACTTTCATCTCTTAAGAAGGGAAATAGTGAATATTTGTGGAATGCTGATCCTTCAATATGGAACAGGTCCGCACCTCAGCTTTTCCCGATTGTCGGTACGCTTGCCGGTAATGAATATCGGTACGGCGGCAGAACATATTATATGTCCCGGCACGGATTTGCCCGTGACTGCATATTCTCCGTTTCGAAGCAAACCGACAAAAGCATCTGTCTTACTCTTCATGATACGCCTGAAACAATTAAAATGTATCCCTTCCCGTTTATTTTCGACGTGGAATATATTCTTACCGGCAGTACACTTACATATACCTGGCGTATTATGAATACAGGAAAGAATGTAATGTATTTTTCTGTTGGAGGACATCCGGCATTTAAGTGCCCGCCTTCTGACGGGAAATTTGCCGACTGTTCACTTAAATTCGGTGGTAAAATTGCAGTAGCGGACATAAATTGTGAAACCTTAAATGCTGCCGGCCTTCTTCAGGCGCAAATGTTCCATTATAAGCTGGATAATGGAATAGTAAAGATTACAGACGATATGTTTTCGCATGATGCTCTTATATTGGAAGACAGTGGGATACATGCTGTTTCTCTGCTGGACAGCGGCCAAAAAGAATACATCCGTGTTGATTTTGACGCAGATATATTCGGTCTTTGGTCTCCGCAGGACAAGCATGCGCCATTTCTTTGTATTGAACCATGGTACGGGCGGTGTGACCGTGCCGGATATAACGGAGAATTACAGGACCGTGAGTGGGGGAATGAGCTTGAAAGCGGAAAAACTTTTGAGAGATCATTTTCAGTCACCGTTATGTGAGCCAGGGGAAATAACAAAAAAATAGTGAAATTACTATTGTAATATTTACAATAAATAGCTATTTTTTATACATATACTATGTCAGAAGATCTTTATGAGACACTGGGTGTGTCAAAAACAGCAACCGCTGATGAGATAAAAAAAGCGTATCGCAATCTTGCATTTAAATATCATCCGGATCGGAATCCCGGCGATAAAGTTGCGGAAGAGAAATTTAAATCAATCAATGCAGCGTACAGTATACTCGGTGACGAAACGAAACGTATGCAGTATGACCGTTACGGAGCTTCTGAGAGCATATATGGCAGCAGTCAGACACAGAATCAACAGCAGTATTCGTATGGAAATAATGACGGGACATACGACAGTGACGACGCATTCTGGCAGTGGTTTAGCGGTAATCCGCGGAATGACGATTATCAGCAGAGACGTTATACATATTCATGGTCTTCCGGCGGGAATTCCGGGACACGGGAAGAACTTCATGCACAGCTTTATTCAAAGATTGCACAGACAATTTTCGGTGGTGCTATAAGCACTTTTCTGGGGCCGTTTCTCCCGCTTGTGTCGTTTATCTGTTTTTTTGTGATGATAAACGGCATAGTCGGGATTGTAAAATCTGTTATTGGACTTATAAAATTAGATAAGCAGAAACCAGATAAATAGAGTTCACGTTCAGCGCTGGCGGAAAATTATTCTGCCACGGTTCAGGTCGTAGGGAGAAAGAGCTACTTTTACTGTGTCTCCCGGTACGATTCTGATATAATGTTTGCGCATTTTTCCTGATAAAGCTGCAAGAATAAGATGCCCATTCTGCAGTTCAATTTTGAAAGTCGTGTTCGGTAAAGCTTCTTTTACAACACCTTCGACTTCAATTGCTTCCTCTTTAGCCACAATTCCTCCAAATAAAACGTAACAAAATACGAAAAAAGTT
>JALNVF010000027.1 GCA_023231445.1 Treponema sp.
ACAGGCATCAAAATCTTCCAATATTGGTGAAATCTGCCAGTTTGCTGCTGCCGGTAAGGAAATGGGTAAGAAATCGCTTGCCGAAATTGCAATGAGTTACGGGTATGTATACGTAGCACAGATTGCACTTGGTGCAAATCCTGCACAGACGCTTAAAGTAATTCAGGAAGCGGAAGCATACAACGGTCCGTCCCTCATCATCGGATACGCACCTTGTGAACTTCATGGCGTAAAGGGCGGTATGAACCATTGTCAGGACGAAATGAAATCAGCTGTCAAGTCAGGCTACTGGAATCTCTTCTCGTTCAATCCTGCACTCAAGGCGCAGGGACAGAATCCGTTTACGCTGACTTCGCAGCCGGGTGACGGAACGTACCAGAACTTCCTGAATAACGAAACCCGTTATTCAGCACTTAAGGTTAAATTCCCGGAGCGTGCAAACATCCTCTTCAAGAGGAACGAAGATACTGCAAAAGCCCGTTATGAGCATCTGCAGAAACTTGTTGAACTGTATAAATAATACAGGAAGATAAGTATTTACCGGCAGGCCGTCCTTTCTTACAGGGCGGCCTGTTTTTGTAATATAGTGCTGGACAACGGTTTTTATAACGATTATAATTTTAAGTGTATTAAAATGTAGGGATTGAGAGGTGTACCAGAATGAAAAAAATGTTCATTATGGCAGTCGTTTTTTTATTTTCCCTGTCGGCTTTTGCACAGACGGCAGATTATGTTACCGAAATGCTGAATACCGAACGTGCTGATTATGCGCAGGTAAGTTATTTGTCTGCTGTGTGTCAGGGACTTGTCGATGAAAGTGCAGCATATGATACTGCTTTTTCTCTGCTGAAGGAAAAGGGACAACTCCCCTCGGGAGCGGATGAAACTGCAAAAGTTTCTCTGGGAAATCTTTCATATGTCATGTCCAGACTCTGGACCATACACGGAGGCCTTATGTTTCGTCTTACAAACGGTTCGGCCCGTTATGCGTTCCGGCAGCTTAAAGTAGACGGTATAATTCCCTCAGATGCTGATCCGTCAAAAAAAGTATCAGGTAGTGACGTACTTAATATGTATACTGCGTGTCAGAATAAATACGGGAGTGAAGAATGATGAAAAAGATTACTGCAGCGGCGTTTGCGTCAGCTTCGCTTTTGCTCCTTCCGCTTCCGGCTTTTGATTTTGGCGGAAAAATCGGCAGTACGACTAAATATCAGGGAAATGCATTTGATTCTCTGAAGTTGTATGAAAGCTCAACGAGTCATTTGTGGGTTTCTTCTCTGCTTAATGAAGACACAAAGTTACGTTTTAACGCTGACGGTTCATATGAATTCCGGTATGATGAAACGGATGCTTCATATAAAAATATTCTTGATGTAAATCTTTTAAAATTATCAGGCACATTGTCCTCCGGACGGTATACGAAACTTAATTTTGCTGCCGGACGGTTTTTTGTGAGCGATGTGACCGGGATTGTATTCAGTCAGGTTAGTGACGGCTTTTATACGAAATTTGAAACTCCGTCTCTTGATTTTGATGTGTATGCAGGAACGACAGCTTTGTTAAATGCTCACGATGTAACTATTATTACTCCGGAGACTACGGCTTATAATCCGGACTTTAATACGGTATACGCTGCCTGCCCGCCGTATGTTCCTGTCGGCATTTCAATGAATTTTCCATCATTGTTCCTTAATCAGACGCTTACCGCAGAAGGCTGGGGATTTATCGATTTTTCGTCGGACAAATATAACCGCTGGTACGGCACCGCCGCGGTTTCGGGACCACTGGCGGGGAATGTGTTTTATTCCCTTATGACAACAGCAGGTACTGAGAAGTTTGATTCAATATCGGATCTTTCGAAAGTGACTGTAACGCTTTATCCGGTACCGACCGCATCAATCGCTGTAAGCGGTGTGTATGCATCGGGAAAGAACGGTTTTTTGAGCGGTTTTACCGGATTTACATCCCGGACCGCATATCTTTCGTTACCTGAACCGGAATATACAGGTATAATAAAAGCAGATCTGTCAGGATCGTATACGGTAACATCGAATTTCTGTCTTTCGGGCGGAGGAGCCTGCGTTTTTGCCTGCCCCGACGATATTGTTACTTATGACGGACTGCAGTGGAGTTTTAATGCGGTATGGAATATTTTCTATGACCTGCAGCTTTCCGCTGGTGCGTATCAGTATTATGCGCAGGATTCAGCAGGTAATAAAACTTGTTTTATTGTAACAGGTACGTTTGTATTCTGATAAAGGAGGTTGTTTTATGGGCGTCATAAAGACGATAAAAAGTATATTCCCGGCTGTGATTTTTATTGCATTTACTGCAATTCCGGTGTGTGCCGATTCTGCAGTTGTTGTTTCATTACGGGGAAAAGTTGAAGTAAACAGGAACGGTGCATGGGTTGCCCTTTCAGAGAACAGTCAGGTTTCTCAGGGAGAAGTTATTTCAACAGGTTTTAAATCGGAAGCGGTTCTGAAATATCAGGGCGCAACGATGCAGCTTGGACCGCTTACCAGAGTTACGCTTGAAACATTAGCTAAAAATGAAAAAAAGGATTCTGTATCCCTCTATTTAAATACCGGTGCGGTAAAATCAAGTGTTAAGAAGACCGAAAACAAGCGTATAAGTTATACGGTACATAATCCGGTCGCGGTCGCTTCTGTCCGCGGCACTGATTTTTCGTTTATAAGTACGGGAGATATTACCTGTACGGGTGGTGCAGTCGTAACGTATCCTGCAAGTTATTACACACCGTCTCCTCAGGGGTCGCCTGCAGAAGGGGAATCCGGTGCCGGAACACCTGCAGAAGATATAGCTCCGGGAGCTCCCGCCGGATCGGTCGTTGTTCTTCCCGGACAGGGCGTTTCACTTACATCAGGAGGTTTCACCTCGAAGCCTGCCGATACGGCTGCAAAAACTGCTGAAAGTGTGCTGACTACTGTGAGCACACCGGTAAATACCGAAGGTGTTACGACCGGCAGTTCTACCGGCACTCAGACAGTTACCCGGATTGATACGGGTACTGCCGATACCACTATAAAAAAAGGAACCATTACCGTCAAAATAACGGTAAAATAACGGTGATAGTCAGCTGCATAACGGCCTCTGCATTTTTTGCGGAGGCCGTTATTATTTTAAATTTGAGAAACCGGGGAGTGAACAGTGCTTTTACAAAAATCTCCCCTTGATACGGTAAGTGTATATCCGATTGACTGCATTCGTCTTTGCAGGCATGACCGGCATTCCGCCGCCTCTTCACCGGTACATATTTTATTATTATACAGCATATATTTTTTACGGTCCTCAAGAGGCGAAAGATTCGGCATGATGACATTTGCGCCGCAGAGAACACCCTGTTCCCGTCCGTCGGGCGACAGCGTACCGAGTGCCGTTGTTGCAGGAAGTAATACTTCCGGAAACATAATGCGCAGAACTGAAAGAAGAAAAAGCGTAAGTTCAACGCTTCCATCCTTTTCATTGGCGAACGGTGTCCGGCTGTGATGGATGAACGGGCCAATACCTATCATCTGCGGGCCAAGAGCTGCAAGATACAGTAAATCGTCTGCAATATTTTCTGTCGTTTGAAACGGCGTACCAACCATAAAACCTGCGCCTGTCTGATAACCAAGTGACTTCAGGTTCTGCAGACACTGTTTGCGGTGTTCAAGCGACATATATTCAGGATGCAGTTTCCGGTAATGATTTTCATCTGCTGTTTCGTGACGAAGCAGATATCTGTCTGCTCCTGCCTCACGCCACATCCTGTATGTGTCATATTCTTTTTCACCGATAGAAAGTGTTACTGCACAGTCCGTAAAACTTGTTTTTATAGAGCGGACAATGTCTGCAATCATACGGTCCGTATAGAACGGATCTTCGCCGCCCTGTAAAACAAAGGTTCGGAACCCCAGACTGTAGCCTTTTTCGCAGCATGCAAGTATTTCGTCCTGTGAAAGACGGTAACGGTCAGCGTCAGTGTTTCCGGCGCGTATACCACAGTAAAAGCAGTTGTTCCTGCAGTAGTTTGTGAATTCAATAATTCCGCGTGTATATATTTTATTACCGAATATACTCCGGCTTACTTCTGCTGCATGCGATTTTAACACAGAACGTACGGTTGCTGCGTTTTCTGCAGGATCTGTTTTCTCTCCGGACGGCATGTCGCGGCTGTTTATAAGCGAGATAAAATCATTTTTGGAAAGAATGCGTTTTTCAAGAAATTGACCGACTATGTAAGCGGTATCTGTCATATGTATACTCCTTCCTGTCGGAACGTATCTTCCAGGTCAGTTATGTACCCAGTATAGCAGAATTTGTTTTTTTAGAAAACTCAGATATTTTATACAGACAAATTTTGAATAAATGTTTTTTTTGACTGGACAAAGTACGCCTTATTTGATATATTCATACACGGCGTCGTACCCAAGTGGTAAGGGGCGGGTCTGCAAAACCCTTATGCAGCGGTTCAATTCCGCTCGACGCCTTATATCCGGAATGTCTTTTGATGTTCCGGGTTTTTTATCGGACCGGTCATGGCCAAGCCGCGGTCCGTTCATATATACCGCGGAACGTCTTCTTGCCGTTCCGCTTTTTTTTGCCCATTGTATGTTTACATGGACGGCAGATAAAAAAGCTGATATACTCATACAATATTATGGAAAACATTTTATGTGATTACATCATTGCGGGTGCCGGAGCAGCAGGTCTGGCCTCCGCTCAATATGCGGCACGCTCGGGATTACATACAATCGTACTTGACCTTTCCAGGCCGGGCGGTCAGGCGCTTCAGATTACACAGCTTGAAAATTATCCGGGAATATATCCGTCGGTGAGCGGAGATGTATATATAACTGTAATGCAGAAACAGGCAGAATCTTTCGGCGCAGAAGTCATACAGGCCGAGATCCTTTCTATCGATAAAATAGGGCAGTTATTTCATGTTCATACCAGGGATACTGATTATAAGGCTCCGGCGCTTCTTATTTCAACAGGAGCGGAACCTCGAGTGCTTGATGTTCCCGGAGAAAAAGAATTTACCGGCTCCGGCGTTTCTTATTGTGCCGTATGCGACGGGCCGTTTTTCCGGGGAAAAAATATTTTTGTTGTAGGTGGCGGCGACTCAGCCTGTACGGAAGCGCTCTACCTTGCAACCCTGTCGGAACATGTGATGCTTCTGCACAGGCGTGCACAGCTGCGTGTCGATCCGTCAACAGCTGCGCGTATACAGAACAACAAAAATATTACGGTCAGGTATAACGCAGTCGTAAAAAAAATTGCAGGTAAGAAACAGGTTGAGTCTGTTGTAATAGAGGATACTGAAACAGGAATTCAGTCTGAATTACCTGCAGACGCAGTATTTATTTTTATAGGAATGAACCCGCGTACAGAACTGGTCGATATGCTTCCGAAAGATTCTCTGGGTTGTATCATAACGAATGAAAAAATGGAAACAGGTATTCAGGGATTATATTGTGCCGGAGACGTACGGGCAAAATCATTTCGTCAGATTATTACTGCTGTATCGGACGGTGCTACGGCCGCCCACGAAGCAGATAAATATATACGAGGTCTTTCCGGTAACGGGATCACAAAGTGAAATTTTTTAAGAAATTACTAATTGTATGTACAGTAACGGCGTTTCCGCTTTTTTCAGAAACGCTTCCTTCTAATGTTACTTTTTGGAGCGATTATCCTGCGGATCAGCTGGCTCATGCCCTTGCTGACCGTATGACCGATGATGAACTGCTTTCACAGATATTTATGTTCGGCTGGGCGGGTGCAGAGCCTGATGAGCTTTTGTTCCAATGGGTGCACAGAGGTCTTGGCAGCGTAAAAATTTTCGGCTGGAATACTGACGATATTACACTTGTCGCCAAATCGATTTCTTCACTGCAGCATGCCGCTGCCGCAGGCAGATTTAAAATTCCGCTGTTTGTAGCAACTGATCAGGAAGGCGGCTGGATACGCCATGTAAAAGGTGAGACTGCAATTACTCCCGGTAACATGGCCATAGGAGCGGCAGGGTATCCCGCAGATGCATGGTACAGCGGATATTACATTTCCCGGGAGATAAAGGTGCTCGGTATAAATATAAATTTTGCACCATCCGTTGATTTATACACAAATCATAATTCTGCTATTATAGGACCTCGTTCCTTCGGTGATAATCCGGAAGATGCAGGTATCCTTGGCGCTGCTTTTTGTGCAGGATCTGCAGCCGCCGGTATAATACCGACTGCAAAACATTTTCCCGGTCACGGTGATACGGACAGTGATTCGCATGTAAAACTGCCTGTAATTAATATCGATGAAAAGACGTTCATGAACAGAGAAATTGTACCTTTTGAATATCTTATCAGACAGCACATACCGGCGATCATGTCGGGGCATTTGAGTTTTCCGCAGATAGATCCTTCCGGTTCACCCGCCTCTTTGTCAAAATATTTTCTTACGGATCTGCTTCGCGGAAAACTGGGGTATGAAGGTCTTATTATTACTGATGATATGATGATGAATGGTGATACGCTGTATGCAGGTTCCGTTTCAAATGCATTTAAACTGGCTATAGAAGCCGGTAACGATATTATTATATCTTCTACAACAGCGCACCTGTATGAATCTTTATGGACATCAAATCTACAGCTTTTGAGAACGGATGAATCATTCCGTGCAAGAGTCAAAGACGCGGCATACCGCGTTCTTAAGGCAAAACTTGAATATTTCAGAAGCAAAAACGCAGCACCTCTGTATCCGGATCCGGACAGTATAGCAAAATATATTCCCGATAGAGAAGGACAGAAATTCTTTTTTGAACAGGCATGCCGTTCTATTACTCTATATAAAAGTGGATCAATACCGCTCACTGCAAAGACGGCAGGTCGGGTTCTTTTTGTTGGTTCAATGCCTCATTTTTTCTCAGAGGGTAAAAAGCGGTATTCCGCGACGGGTGACTTCAGGTTTTCTTATGAACCGGGACCGAACGAAACGCAGTATATGTGCGACAATATTCTTTCAAATGCCGCAGGCTATGATACAGTCATCTGCTGTGTCGCGAATGCACAGTCTGCAAGAATTGCAGCGACATTAAAGGGAAGAAAAAAACGCATTATTATATTTTCGATAATGTCGCCTGTGAATGCGCTGGATTTTAACTGGGCAGATTCTGTCCTTATGGGGTACAGCTGGTCTCCGTATACATTCGACGCACTCTTCGGCGCACTTGCAGGCGAATATCAGGCAAAGGGTGTACTTCCGTTTAAGCAGTAGACATCATTGAGAGGTGTTCTCAAAACTGTTTCAGAAGTTCTTCAACGTCTTCCTTTTTCGTTGCCCAGCTTGTTGCAAGTCTGATGACAGTGTGCGCCTCATCATACCTTTCCCATGTACTGAATCCGACGGTACTTTCAAGCTGTTTGAGCTTTGTATCTTCAATAATAATAAACTGCTGATTTGTCGGTGAATCAAGATAAAAAGTATATCCTTTTTTCTGAAGACCGTTCCTGATTATCATTGCAGTTTCAATGGCATTGCGCGAGATTTTAAAGTACAGGTTATTACTGAACAGGGTGTCGAACTGTATTCCAAGAATACGTCCCTTTGCCGCGAGCGCGCCGTGCTGTTTAATGATTGTAAAGAAATGCGGAATCAGTTCTGGTTTTGTCACTACGACGGCCTCTCCGAACAGTGCACCGACTTTGGTTCCTCCTATGTAGAATACATCGCAGAGCTGTGCAATTTTTTCGAGAGTTATGCCGGTATTGTCGGCGGCCAGTCCGTATCCGAGGCGTGCACCGTCAAGATACAGCGGAAGTTTATGAGAACGGCAGATTCTGCTCAGACTGGTTAATTCGTCACTTGTATACAGTGTGCCGTATTCCGTAGGATGTGAAATATATACCATGCCGGGGATAACTTCGTGGTCCCTGCTGCTGTCGTTGTTGAATAAATCAAGATATTTTGTAAGGTCTTCCGCGGTGATTTTACCGTTATGCTGGGGAATTGCCAGTACTTTATGACCGGCCGCTTCAATCGCGCCTGCTTCGTGTACGTTGATATGCCCTGTCTGAGCAGCTACCACGCCTTCAAAGGTACGCAGCAGACCGTCGATGACGGTTGCGTTTGTCTGTGTTCCGCCTTCAAGAAACCAGACCCCTGCCTCCGGGCATCCGCATGCTGATCTGATTTTTGTCCGTGCAGCGTCACTATATTCATCAAGTCCGTAACCCGGCGTTTTTTCAAAATTCGTCTGAGTCAGCCGCTCAAGAATAAGCGGATGAGCACCTTCCAGATAATCGCTTTCAAAATGAAGAACTGCCATAATGACGATCAGTATAGCAAATCACTGCATGTTTGCACAATAACAGGTCTGTTTTTGTATCGATAAACACTATTCCGCCTCGGTATTTTTTTGCCGGCGGAATAGTATATTACATTATGCCTGTTGTTTTAATCCTGCTTTATATGCGTCGAATTCAGCAAGCATTTCCACATTCTTGTTTTTATCCATGATGCTGAAAATTACCGCGAAAAGCAGACACATAATGAATCCGGGAATAATTTCATACATATTGAAAATACCGCCGTTCAGATTATGCCATACGATAACGGTAATTCCGCCTGCTATGATACCTGCTATTGCCCCTTTATTAGTAGTTCCCCGCCAGAAAAGAGCGAGAAGAATAAGTGGTCCGAAGGTTGCTCCGAAACCAGCCCATGCATAACTTACAAGCTTAAAAATCGTACTGTGTTCGTTCATAGACATAAGGAATGCAATAAGCGCTATTGCAAGAACGGTAAGACGACTGATAATAACCATCTGTTTCTGCGAAAGATTCCGTTTAAGAATTGTTGAAACGAAATCTTCACTGAAAGCGGAAGCGGCTACGAGCAGTTGTGAATCAGCCGTACTCATGGCAGCTGCAAGAATGGCGCAGAGGAAAATACCTCCGATGAAAGCCGGATACATCTGCTTGATTGTTTCAATAATAACTGTTTCCTGTGCACCTGCTGCAAGCGGCTGGTTCAGATACGCTTTTGCAAACGCCCCGATCATGAGTGCTCCGATAAAAGCAATTGTTACCCATATCATTGCAATGCGGCGGGAAAGAGGAATGTCTTTGTCGCTTGTTACACCCATAAAGCGTACAAGGATATGCGGCATGCCGAAATAGCCCAGTCCCCAGCCGAGAGCGGAAATAATAGACATGATACCGAACCCTGTACCATCGTCGACAAACGGATTCAGAAACTGTGCGCCGAATAATGCAACCTTTGCATTTGCAGCAGCAGGTCCTCCTAAAACGGCGATCATAATAACTGTTGTAATTATTAATGCAACGAACATAAGCGTTCCCTGGATAAAATCCGTCGCACATACAGCAAGAAAACCGCCGGCCATTGTATATGCAAGAATTACTGCCATTCCTATGAGGACTGAAATGATATACGGAACACCGAATACGGAATTAATGAGTTTGCCGCATGCAACAAAGCCGCTCGCTGTATAAATAGTAAAGAAAATCAGAATAAAAATAACGGATATAAACGAAATCGTATGTGACTTATCTTTGAAACGGTTTGTAAGGAATTCCGGAATAGTAATTGAATTGCCGCAGGATTCCGTATATCTGCGCAGACGTTTTGCGACAAAAAACCAGTTAAGGTACGTACCGATTTCAAGACCGATTGCCGTCCAGAACGCTTCTTTAAGGCCGGTCAGATAAGCAACGCCCGGCAGTCCCATAAGCAGCCACCCCGACATATCTGACGCTTCAGCGCTGAGCGCTGTCATCCATGGACCCACTTTACGTCCGCCCAGAAAGAAATCCTCCGATGAATTGTTTTTTTTCATGTACCGCAGACCGATGTAAATCATAAAGGCAAGGTACAGAACGAATGCGACAAGACGCGCAATCAGTGCTTCTGACATTTTTAGGAGTCCTCCAGTTCTTAAGAATATATAATAAGTTATTTTACGCGGATGTTTATAAATATGCAATTACAAAACTGTCTGATTTTACAAATCCGAGCGAATTATACAACTGGCTGGCCGCTGCATTTGAATCTTTAACAAACAGAACCGGCCGTTTTTTTACCGTATAGATTTTATGTACGAGTGTACTGACCAGCAGTGCTGCATAATGGTGCCTTCTGTATCCGGGATCGGTATATACACCGCCTATTTGTATATAATTAATTCCGATGGCGTTTGTGTTCGCCTTTGCAACGAAAGCTCCCCTGTTCGTCTGGAGAGACAGTACGTACTCAGTACGGAGCGTGTGCTCAAGATTCTGCAGGACGACAGAAGCAGAAAAAGTTCTGCATACCGGAAGTACTTCTTCTTTTTCATAGGCGCTTTGAAGACTCATGAGTGTGTCTGCATCTTTTTCGTGACAGTGCACTATACGCCAGCCCTGCGGCAGTATGACTGCCCGGAATTTTTCCTGCGGCTGCGTCATGAGTGTATAATGATTGACTGCGGCCGGCTGTATGCCGTCGGATGCAAGAATCCGCAAGATGAATTCAGTCCCGTATTTTTCTCCGTTTATGCAGGCTGCTTTTCTGCCGTGGAGAAAGGCCCTGAGTTCCGGCTCGATCAGAGCTGATTTTTCTGCGTTTCCGGCATCGGGCAGGCAGTGAAGAATAGTTCGCTTTGCTCCGATGACGCCGGACACATTCCCGCAATCGTCTTCAAGTGCAAAAATATCGTCCGCCTTCCGCCGTATATTTTCGGTAAGCGCCGCGCACGCTGCTTCATGAGGCGTAATAAAAGCGAGGACCTGCTGACGGTTCAAGTCATCGACAGGAACAAACTGCATTGTTAATTTCTGAAACTGTGAATGGGGGCCGGGATTCTTCCGCCTCTGTTAATAAATTCGGCACAGCCGAATTTATTAACAGCCATAACGGGAGTTCCTCCGAGTAATCCGCCGAATTCGGCCCAGTCTCCTTCCTTTTTCCCGGGAACGGGAATAAGACGGACTGCAGTCGTTTTATTGTTGACCATACCTATAGCAAGTTCGTCGGCCATAATACCGCTGATTGTAGTTGCAGGCGTGTCTCCCGGAATTGCTATCATGTCCAGACCAACGGAGCAGACTGTCGTCATTGCTTCAAGTTTTTCAAGACAGATTGAATGTTGCTTTACGGCGTTTATCATTCCTTCGTCTTCAGAAACAGGTATGAATGCCCCTGACAGACCTCCTACTCTTGTACTGGCCATGACTCCGCCTTTTTTTACCATATCGGTAAGCATTGCAAGTGCGGCAGTCGTCCCCGGTCCTCCGGCACCTTCAATTCCGCATTCCTCAAGAATGCGCGCAACAGAATCTCCCACAGCAGGAGTAGGGGCAAGGGACAGATCAAGAATGCCGAAGTCGACCCCCAGGCGGTGTGCCGCTTCCGTTCCGACGAGCTGTCCCATCCGTGAGACTTTAAAAGCCATTTTTTTTATACCGTCTGCAAGTTCATCTATGGGTTTGCCTTTATATTCTTTTGCAGCAGCGAGAATAACGCCCGGTCCTGAAACACCGACGTTCAGTACGGCATCTCCTTCTCCCGGTCCATGGAAAGCGCCGGCCATAAACGGATTATCTTCGGGTGCGTTGCAGAAAACAACAAGTTTAGCACAGCCTAGTCCGTCTTTATCTTTCGTACATTCAGCTGTCTGCTTTACGATTTCTCCCATAAGTTTTACGGCATCCATATTGATGCCGTTTTTTGTCGTTCCCAGATTGACGGATGAACAAACCCTGTCGGTAACGGAAAGTGCTTCCGGAATGGAAGCAATGAGTGTTTTGTCTCCGGGGGTCATACCTTTCTGCACAAGCGCGGAAAATCCGCCGACGAAGTCGATATTCAGTTCCTTTGCTATTTTATCCAGCATCCGGGCCCACGGTACGTAGCTTGATTCTCCGCTGGATTCCGCAACCATGGCGATCGGAGTAACGGAAATACGTTTATTTATTATGGGGACACCGAATTCCGTTTCTATATCCCTGCCGGTCTGTACAAGCTTTCCGGCATATCTCATGATTTTGTCGTACATCCGCTGGCGTCCTTTTTCACCGTCTTCGCATGCACAGTCGCGGAGTGAAATTCCCATAGTTATAGCGCGGATATCAAGTTTCTGCCGCATGAACATATTTACTGTTTCTTCAATTTCGACCGGAGAAAATATCATACAAACCTCTGTTTTCTGATAATAAACTAAGTGCTTATTGTAATGAAATAAAGTGCGCAGTGCAAATGATTACCGGCTGCCGCTGACTGCTATCCAGTTCCAGAATACCGGATCTTCCTGATTAAGACACCAGAACGATACGTTTTCTATATTTTTATCAGCATACATACGACATTTCTGCAGCAGAGAAAAGGCATCGTCGAAATAGCCTGTTACATTTACTGCTGCAGAATATTCAACTTTGGCAATACCATCACTTTCCCTGGTGATTGAAGTAACACCGCTGTTTATCAGACGTCTGTTAAGGGTCCTGTACCGCCATGCGCCGGCGTAATTTTCATCTGTCCATGTTCTTCCGTAAAAAGGAAGTCCCATGATGATTTTTTCAGGCGGAATTGCCGTAAGTGCATAACCGGCAACATCGGCACACCAGCTGAGTGACGCAACCGGTCCCGGTCTGCTTTTGCTCCAGTGTTCGTCGTATGCCATAATGATGACTCTGTCCGCTGTCTTTCCTATTTCCGTATAGGGAAATAGATCGTCGGAAATTGTCCGTGTACGGGCCGGAACGCAGACTGTATATGTTTTTCCGGGAAGCTTTTTCTTCATGTCGCCGAGAAATGAAAGAAAATTATTACGGTCGCGGGCAGAAATGTATTCCATATCGATAACAAGACCGTCGTATTGTACTGCTGCTGCCGTAAGTTCGTCTTCAAGTTTTTCCCGTATATGGTACTGCGGATCAAGACAAAAATGGACAAGCGCTCTGTTGTCGCAGCTGAACACAAGATGAACTCTTCCTGCAAACGGCAGAAGCTTACTTCTGTCGGGAATTTCATCAAGGTTGCCATAGTTGTCTATAACCGACGAAAAGAATGCAATATCTGTTACAGGAACGTCGAAGTCAAGATCGTCCATAGAATGCTGCATAACAAAGCCCCATACCTCATTAAAAACAACAGGCTCCCCTGTAAGCGGTTCTCTTCTGTATGCGGCTCCGTCGTTTTCTGCAAGAATTGCAGCGGTTTTTTCATCGGGAGTCTGTTCTGCGGTATCCATATCTTTTTTTCCGTTTGCAGTTACCGGAAAGAGCATAAAAAGCAGAATAAGAAAAAAAACAATTCCTTTATTGTTCATTATACGGTTTCATCTCCTGTAAAAAAGTATGCCGTTATACTGTCAGTATTTCATACATTGGTGTTTTGCCCGGATGCAGTTCAAGTATGTGTTTTTCACAGGGCAGCACTTCGTCACTTTCATGCGTTACATGAAGCAGTGTTGTTGTACCGCTTGATGCGATAGTTTCAAGCAGATCAAGAATCTTCTGCCGGTAGTTTTCATCAAGGCCGTGGCATGGTTCGTCAAGAATCAGTACCGGCGGACATTTTACCGCCGCACGCAGGATAAGAACGGCGCGCTGTTCGCCATAACTCAAATTCCCGAACGATTCATTCTCTCTGCCTGAAAAGCCTCCGAGCGTAAGCCATTTATCTGCAGCTGCAGTTTCAACGTCGGTTGCCTGATCATACAGTCCGATTGAATCCCGGAATCCTGATATTATCACGTTGCGGAGGCTTGTTCCTCCGAGCATGCGGTACTCAACATGAAGCCGGTAAGACACAATACCGAGTTTCGCTTTTATTTCCCACATGGTTTCGCCTGTTCCGCGTTTTTTACCGAACATGTATATATCGTTTGAGTAGACCTGCATATTGTCGCCGGTTATCAGTTCAAGGAAAGTTGTTTTTCCTGATCCGTTCGGTCCGCGTATGAGCCAGTGCTCTCCTTTATGCAGTGTCCAGCTGAAGTCAGCAAGCACGGTATGGTCGTCCCAGCCAACGTTTACATGGTGCATCTCGATAAGTTTTTCAGCCGTATATGTATCTTTCGTATCATTATTGATGATTTCTGTTTCTTTCTGTAGTCCTGTAATCTGTTCTTCAAATGCGGCTTTATCCGATTCGCGTGTTTTTGCACTTTCGGCTTCGCGCCGGCTGATTATCTGCTCGTAATCCTTTCGTGTTCCGCGGAATGATATTTTATTTTCACGGAATTCAAGCACATGTGTGACCGCATCGGGAATTTCATAGTACCGTTCCATCCCGAGTATGATATGCGGATAGGTAAAGTCTGTTTCGCCTTCAGACAGCTGTTTTTTAGTAATTGTGCTGAAGAAATCGAGAAGTATAGCCCTGCTGTCAACATCGAGTCCGGCGAAAGGATCGCTCAGTATAAGCAGTTTTTTGCCCGATATGAGTGCTCTGGCCAGAAGCGTACGTCGTATTTCTCCCGTTGACATGTATTTTATACCGCGGTCCAGGATTTTTTCAACGCCGCAGAGTCTGACTGCCGGATATGTTTCAATCCGTTTTACTATTTCAGGAAGAGGCTGACCTTTTTTGAGCGGACCTGTAAGCGGTTCTGCTATGAAGATACGGCCTGTTCTTCCGATATCAACTCCTCCTTCTATATATTCACTTTCATCATTGTCGCGTTCTTCCTGAATGAGTGCCGCAGCCCTTTCGAGAGAGACAATTTCCACGGAATCATCAAAAACAGAAGAAAAAAGCGGTACCTGCTTATCTTCAGTTTTTTCAGAAGGCTGGTCCGGTATATCCGGGGTAATTGAAAACTTACCTGCAAGCGCCGAGAGAAAAGAAGCTTTTCCGCCGCCGTTCGGACCTATAACGAGCCATGCCTCGCCGGTATGCATAGTCCATGAAATATTGTCAACAAGTGTGCGTTTTGCGTCTTCTATACGGCAGCTGTTTATTGTAATAAGATGATTTTGTATAGTTTTCATATACCGACTATATCATAAATACTGCAGTGTGTTTAGCTTTTATAATTTTCAGTTTTTTACAGGAATTACAATCCGTACGGGGAACTGGCTGGCAATAAAAAACTGTCCGGGATCACAGGAGGAGTAGTATATTGATCCCGGACAATACCTGTTTTTAAACATTACGGAAGACAGATTATATTTTTCCGTATCACTGCTGATCTGTCCCAGGACAATTATGCCGTCTACTTTTTTGTCTTCAATCATATGAGGCATGATAAGGTCAAATTCATTTTCACTGCTCAGCTGCTCCATAATACAATAATAATTCTGTATTATTATTTAAGTAAGAAAAAACAATAAAATTAAGTAAACCTCGATTAACTTTTGAGACTTGACATGATACCTTATACTATATAGTATTGTGTTACTGTTTGTAGTAACTAATGTCTGTATATCAGCTGTGCCTGTTAATACAGATAAAAATATACCTGCCGGAGGCAGGTGCGGTAACAGGAGTAAATTTATGAAAAAAACAATTATAACAACAGCTGCTGTATGTACAGTACTGGCTCTCGCAGGCTGCACTAAAAAGAATGCAGAGACAGCTTCATCAGAAAAGGCATATAAGATCGGTATTGCCAAAATTGTTCAGCACCCCGCTCTTGATGCAGTGGAACAGGGAATTATGGATACCGTTAATGCCGCAGGTTTTAATGTGGCATATGACCGTCAGAATGCGAACGGAGACGTTAACACTGCCGCTCAGATAGCATCGCAATTTAAAGATGAAAAAGTTGATGTTGCAGTCGGTATTGCGACGCCTGTTGCTGTAGCGCTTGCAAATACCATTAAAGATATACCTGTTGTTTTCGGTACGGTTACGGATCCTGTAGGCGCAGGGCTTGTTTCGACTGTTGAACACGGCGAAGGAAATATTACCGGAATGAGTGATGCAATTCCGACCGAACAGCATATCAAACTTTTTAAGGAAATTGCAGGGATTAAAACGCTCGGTTATATTTATACAAGCGATGAGGCAAATTCAATCAGTGCACTTGAACTTGTTAAGAAAGGATGTGAAGAACAAGGTCTTCAGCTTGTTACTCAGTCGATTACAAAATCGGCAGAAGTTAAACAGGCTGCAGAAGCAATCGTAAACAGATGCGATGGTATTTATCTTACAACAGACAATACCGTTTTCAGTGCGCTTCCGTCGCTTGTGCAGGTTTTCGGAAAAGCGGAAAAACCGATTTTCAGCGGCGATGTTACCGGTGCAAAAGACGGTGGAATTTTTATGGCAAGCGGATTCAACTATTACAAGGCCGGTTGTGCGACAGGTGAAATGATTGTAAAAATTCTGAAGGGAGCAAAACCTGCCGATCTTCCGGTGCGTTTTATGACAAAACCGGAAGACAGTGATTTATTATTTGATCTTGACGCGGCAAAGAACTGCGGCATTACAATTCCGAAGGAATATCTTGATAAGGCAAATTATATTTATGAAAACGGAACATTAACAGAAAAGAAATAATGCAGTGATGTAAGACAGAAAGAAAAGGGACTGTTCAGGAACGGACAGTCCCTTTTTAGTTTAACTATTTTGCGGGTATTTCGACTTTTTGAATCCCATATACATACGGTGCAACAATATACGGCTCAAAATAGACGGTGAGTGTTTTTCCGTCATACGTAAACTTTTCATAGTTCTTTTTTTCCGGGGCAGTACCTTCTGCAATCCATTTTGTACATTCGTCTTCCGACTCTCTGCTTCCGTCGCTGAAATTCAGGTTTTTTGTAAAATAATCATTACAGTATGCTGCTATTTCATCGAGCGTATAACCTGTTGTTTCCGTAATTGATACCTGTCTGTTCAATTTCCGGTCATATGTAAAAGAACAGACCGTTGTATCGCCGTGAGCACCGCCTTCCATTGTATATGTCGTGAAAAGCAGCGAGATATACCTGTCTGTTAAAATAACCGGATTGCAGCCGACATCGTACGAAAACGGCGGAGTAATACCTTCCGGGCCTGTTTCTCTGCGGATACGGTCCATTTCCTCCCAGTCCTGTTTCATGGTTGATCTGAATGATCTGAAGGGAGAAACTACCGCAGCTTTTACCGCATTATTCAGATCCGGACACCGGGGAAATACAGGATACTGTACTTTGATTTCACCGAATTTATTTTTTTCTTTGATTGTTATCTGCTTATACAAAATACCGCTGCCGGAAACTATTTTTGTCGTCGTATTGCTTTTACAGCCTGAAATTTCAAGTGCAAATACATACAGGGCTGCTAAAAATGAAAGCACCGTAATCCGCTTCATGGAAATTTCTCCTGAATGATGTAGAATTCTAAAGCTGTTCAAGTATACTGTTATTTGCCGTTGTTAAGCAAACCAGTTTTCAAGGGACGGCGTTCTTTTTTGCAGACACAACTTCACATATTTCCGAAAATAAATTACTATAAAAAGATACGTGGAGCTGACATGATACACAGTATTCTTATTGAAGGTCTTATTTACGGTATTATGGTTCTGGGTGTTTTTGCCTCGTTCCGTATTCTCAATTTCTGCGACATGACCGTCGACGGCTCGTTCCCGCTGGGCGGCTGTATTCTTGCAGCGTGTCTTCTGCACGGTATTCCTCCTGCCGTGGCGCTTGTCATTGCCTTTGCAGGCGGACTAGCGGCAGGTTTTTTTACGACGCTTATTTATACGCGTCTGCGCGTTCCCGACCTGCTTGCCGGAATCCTTATGATGACGATGCTGTATTCGATCAATCTGCGCATTATGTCAAATCGTGCGAACGTATCTTTTCTGAAAGTGAATACGACCTTTTCTCGTATTTCGGCATGGATGACACAGATGTTTCCTTCGGTTTCACCTGAATGGGGTATACTCCTGTTTCTTGTCATTTTCGTCATGCTGCTAAAAGGGGGACTTGATTTGTTTTTCCATACGGATCTGGGACTTACAATGGGTGCCCTTGGTGCGAACGAACAGATGGTTGTTTCTCAGGGGATGAATCCGCAGATACTGCGCGGCATCGGTGTCTGTTTCGGAGACGGACTGGCAGCTCTTGCCGGTGCCTTTGCCGCGATGTACAACGGCTTTGCTGACGTGGGCAGCGGAACGGGTGTGGTCGTAAGCGGGCTTGCGTCCCTCATGCTGGGTGAGTTTATTCTGCGTACGAATAAAATTTCACTGCAGACGCTCCGTGTCATAATCGGTTCGATTATGTACCGGGCGCTGATGTTCGTGGGCCGGAGCTACGGGTATAAGATAGGCCTGACAAGCAACGACCTGAAACTTATTACCGGATTGTTGATAATTCTTTCGCTTATTGTATCAAATCTGCAGGGACATACAAATCTTAAGCAGCATTTTATACGTCCTGCGAAGACGTGTCCTTTAGGAGCCGGAAAATGATTACACTCGAGGATATCAGTATTACATTCAACGCAAATACGCCCGACGAAAATAAAGCCCTCAGGAACGTTAATCTGACAATTAATAAAGGCGATTTTATTACCGTGATCGGTTCAAACGGTGCAGGAAAATCGACATTATACAACGTAATCGCGGGAACGCTTCAACCGGCGCAGGGACGGATAGTACTTGATATGAACGGCGCTGTCCGCGACATTACACACGATAAAGAGTATAAACGCGCCCGGTATATCGGCCGTATTTTTCAGAATCCGCTGCTCGGCACAGCCGGAAAAATGTCACTTGAAGACAATATGATGATATGCTGGAAAAAAGGCTGGAAAGGCCTTCGAATAAGTCTTACGAACAAACAGCGCGATTTTTTCCGTGAGCAGCTCAAACAGCTGGGAATGGGACTTGAGAACCGGCTGAATGACAACGTAGAACAGTTTTCCGGCGGACAGCGGCAGGCGCTTACACTGCTTATGGCAGTCATGTCGCATCCGGCGCTGCTGCTGCTTGACGAACATACTGCCGCTCTTGATCCGCCGAATGCAAAGCTGGTTATGGAGATTACCCGGAAATTTGCCGCCGATTACGGACTGACCGTTATGATGGTTACACACAACATGCAGCAGGCGCTTGATTACGGCAATCGTCTTCTTATGATGGATGCGGGAGAGATAATCCTTGACGTATCAGGCGGAGAAAAAGCTGATCTTACTATGGACGACATAGTGAAACAGTTCCGCACCATCAAGCAGCATGAGTTGTCCAACGATCAGATGATGCTGCAATAAGACGTATACACCTTTTTCAATCTTCACACAATCTTGACATTACAGGAGCCGAATCTTGACACGGTTCTGCTATATTTTGAGACATCAAAGGGAAAGCACCAGAGAGTCTGGCTTTCTGACTTTCCCTGTACATCTAAAATCTTTGTAAAAGGGGTAAATACTATGAAAAAGATTATCATGATCGTGAGCGCAGTCGCTCTTATTTCTATGTTTGCTGTTTCCTGCAGCAAAAAGGAAGCAGCAGCTGCTGATACAACAACCGAAACAACAGCTACTGATACAACAACCACAACAACTGATGATGCTGCTGCATCAACGACAGATTCTGCTGCTGCAACAGATTCTACGGCAGATGCTGCATCTACAACTGATGCTGCTGCAACGGCTCCTGCTTCAGATGCTGCTGCTAACTGATTTCTAAAAACAGAAATTACAAAATCAGGCCGGAATGATTCATTTCATTCCGGTTTTTTTATGTCTGAGATTTTCCGGTTTCACGGAAGGGTAAGGTAACGGCAAAACAGACCATTCCGTTCTCATTATATACGCTGATTTCCCCTGAATGTAAATCCATGATTGCTTTTGCGATGGATAATCCAAGCCCTGAACCGCCGTTTGTACGGGACTTGTCTCCCCTGTACAGTCTGTCAAAAACGTGTGACAGGTCCTCTCTGCTGAGTCCGCCTGTGTTCTGTACTTTTATGGATATTGTTTTAGGTACCTGGTCCGGATCAGCATAAGACATCGTTACACTGATTATTCCGCCTGCCGCAGTATACTGAACTGCGTTTTGTACTATATTTGATACGCACCGCTGCAGAAGAAATTCGTCTGCAGAAAACGGTTCGGTGAAAGTACAGGTACATGAGAATGCAATTTTCTTCTGAGAAGCAAGCAGTTCGAACCGTTCCTTTGTATCGGTAATAAACGCCGCCGGATAAATGTCTACTGGTGTAATTTTCATTTCAGGAGATTCATATTTACTCAGATCGTGCAGATTGGTTACAAGTTTTTCAATATGTGTCAGCTCACCCAGGAGACTCGAAAGCCGTTCTTTTGTTGAGGGAAGTACTCCGTCTTCCATTGCTTCAAGCTGTACTTTTACGGCAGTAACGGGAGTCCGCAGGTCGTGTGACACATCCTGCATCCACTGCCGGCGCAGCGATTCTTCTTTGAGAAGCTGATTCTGCAGTTTTTCTTCTGATGTAGCAATTCTGTCAAATTCTGCCGTATCAAGATGGGTAAACGATACCGAACGGCTGCCGTTGCCGAGTGCGGTGATTTCATCGACAAGCGATGATGTCTGTTTTGAAAAAACTGAAGAAATAAATGCTGATATTGCAAGTGCAATGACAATTGCGGTTATTGCACCTGCGAGGACTGCATTGCGCATTGAGGCGATGAACTGTCTGTTTGCCCGGTATGTAAGAAAGTCGGCACTGTTTACCGAAAGGTAGCCCACGATTCTGCTGTCGTCTTTTATCTGTGCAGGTGTGTTTAATGAAAGAAATGTCGAAATATTTCCGACCTGTGCTTCAACGGTGTCTGTTGTAACACGTCTGCCCTTATAGAGAAGCAGTACGGGACGTTTATTCAGATCAAAGATATAGACGTACATTGAGTCAGTGATATACGGCAGTAATGTCGATTCAAGTGCCTTCTCGTCGAGTTCTCCGTGAAGCCGGTATACCTTTGAAATACGGGGCAGAAGCATTTTTTCTATTTCAGTATTTTCATCGCGGTTCCAGTGTGAGATGGATGAGCGTATTGCAAAGATGAAAATGAGCGACATAACGACAAGGACGCTTACCGACGCGGCAAGATGACCGATGTATACTTTACGGAAAATACTTGTCATAATTTATTTTCACCGTTGAACCTGTAACCGAAGCCTCTGACAGTTCCTATCCAGTCGGCACTGCCGAGTTTTGTCCGCAGGTTTGCAATGTGTGTGTCGATTGTACGTTCAGAACCTTCAAAATAATAGTTCAGACATTCTGTCAGCAGTTTTTCTCGTGATATAACCTGATTCGGTGCGCCTGTCAGATAGAGCAGGAGTTTCCATTCAGCGCCTGTCAGATATACTTCTTTGTCGTCGACGAAGAGCGTATGCCTGTCGGTGTCTATTTCGAGCACGTTTTTGCACAGCATCCATACCTGCCTGTTTCCTGCCGGTGTTTTTCCGATTGTACCGGTGCGTTTTAACAGTGCCTGGACCCGCAGTACGAGTTCTTTTGTGGAAAACGGTTTACATACATAGTCGTCAGCTCCCGTTTCAAAGCCGAGTATCCGGTCTGATTCGGAATCTTTCGCCGTAAGAAATATTATAGGAAGATTGGAACATTTACGGATTTCTTTTGCAAGTACAAATCCGTTCCCGTCGGGAAGCATGATGTCCAGTACGGCCAGATCGATAGTTCCCCGTTTTACAAGGTCAAGTACGCCCGCCACTTTGTTGAACACGACAGTCTGATAGCCTTCAACCTGCAGGTAACCCGAGACAGCTTCAGTTATTAACTGATTATCTTCAACAAGTAAAATGCATGCCATATCGTTATTCTCCGTAAATTATTTTCCGCAGCGTATACGTTTGACCGTCGTACTTCCATATCCAGTTACCGCGGCTGTCATACACATAGGTAATGTCGGCGGAAAGATTCCTGCCTTCTTCATAAATCTTTTCATTCTCGATCATTCCGCTCCGACCGTACTGAAGTACTGTCCTGCTTTTCAATTTTCCTTTTTTATCGACGTAAGAAAAGCTGGTGAGGTTTCCGTTGTCCGTGTAGGAATAACCGACCTGTTCGTAAAACCCTGAACTGTCGTAGTGATCTTCAAATGCGACGTGTCCCCCTGCAGTATAGGTATAAATAATGCGTTTAAGTACTTTGCCGTCGGGAAACTGTGTTATGTCAGCGTATATAAAATTACGGTCATTATATTTAAATGATTCCCGGAGCGTAACTGCGTTCTTATTGTCATAGGTAATCCGGGATGTAAGCTGTCCGCCCGGGTTATATGACGAGACTGCCTTCCATTCAAGCGTATCAGTACCGGAAAAAGACGATTCCTCTTTCTGCCGTCCGGATGTATCGTACGTATAGATGTATTTCCACCGCGGTATACCGTTTGTATCTGTTCCGGTGATTCCGGTAAGTAATTTGTTTTCCGAATAGTTGTAACGCGTAGACGATTTCAGCCGGCCGTTTTCGTCGTACAACTGTACGGACGTAAGCAGCCCCTTGTCGTAATTACTGGCACTCCGCAGAACAAGATCGTCCAGTTCGTCTCCCCGGTATTCGGTTACGAGTGCAGGTCGTCCTGAGAGTTTTGAAAAATCAACGCCGTACGGATCAGTGGCAGACACTGCTGTCTGTACCGGCTGCGCCGCAAGCACAACCGGAAAAAATGCAGCACAGCATACTGTAGAAAACTTTTTACACATACCAGCGTTATTTTATCATAATTATGCTTTTTGTGCTTCTTCTGTACCGCTTGAAGCGTGAACCCCTCTGCATTCTTTCATCGTATACAGTAAATCAACAAGACCATTGTGATAACCGATGAAAGAACCGTCTGAAATCATCGCTTTTATTTCATCCTTAGAGGCATATTTTACGTTTTGTACTTCTTCCTGCTGTAATACGACTGCGTCAAGCGGAATATCTTTTTGAACGAGGTAATAATCGTCAAAACCGTCGGAGAAGTTTACGGTAAAATACGGTGCGTCTTCAAGCATACATGCAATGCCCAGTTCTTCACGAAGTTCGCGCTCAGCTCCCTCTCTGCTTGTTTCTCCTGCGACAACATGACCGCCGACCGTAAAATCCCATTTTCCCGGCCATCCGCGTTTGTCCTGTGCGCGCTGCTGGATGAGCATGTTTCCGTTATGGTCGAAGATACATACATGTATGACAATATGGTAGTCGCCCGGTCTGTCCGGCGTACCGCGTATCATCGTCCGCCCGGACGGAAATCTGTTTACGTCGTATATATCCCATTCTTCAGCGGAAAGCGGAAGCACTGTTTCATTTATATGGGGACCGGTCATTTTTTCCATCCAGATCATGTCGTACCATAAGCCGAACTTATATCCGCACCGGGAGAATTTACCGATTGTTTTAAAACCGCAGTGCGAGTGAAAGAGGGGACTTACATTCGTAAGATATTTATCCGCGGCACGCGGAGAGACGGCAATACACGCATACAGATTCAATATTCCCTGCTTTTTCAGCTTTTCTTCCATCAGTTTATACAGTTCTGTACCAAGCCCCTTCCCCCTGCATTCTTTCCGCAGGTAGACGGACAGTTCTGCACAGTGTGCATATGCTTTTCTGGCTTTAAATGCGGATGCGTAGGTGTATCCGTCGATCCGTCCGGAGCTGTGTACGGCGGCAATGTACGGATACGAAGTAAGCGTATTACTGATGCGGGAACGGAATTCTTCCTCAGAAGGAACGTCGTATTCAAATGAAACTGCGGTATTCAGCACATACGGTGCGTATATTTCAAGCAGCTGCGGCGCATCTGCCGGAACGACTGTCCGGAACGTGTATTCATCTTTTTCTGTCATGGCAGTAATTATAGCGATTGTGTAATAAAGCAGGAACAGTTTCTGCATATACCGTATATTGATTTTCCGGTGCATATCTGATATATTCCAGCTGCCGATGTTATGTTTGTGATGACCTACCGCTGATTCCTCCCCGGAACAGCATTACCATTGTGCCAAGGCACTATGCGTATCAGCATCAACGAGTATATCAACCAAAAAAATATTTTCTCATTCGCTTCAACGGAGGCTGTTATGAACAGATACTTTAAACGGTATTTTGTCGATGCATTCGGAGGGATGGCGCTCGGATTGTTTTCCACGCTCATCATCGGGCTTATTATCAAACAGACGGGCGGTTTCTTTCCTGCTGCCGCCAGTCTGAATATTGTCGACGGCGTATATACCTGTTCCCGCGGACATGCTGTTCTTGTGTATACCGGACGCTTCCTGGTAAGTATCGGTCAGATGCTTACCGTCCTTACCGGCGCCGGAATTGCAGCAGGTGTTGCACATGCGCTCGGTGCGCCGAAGCTGGCAATTTACGGGAGCCTTCTTACCGGAACGGTTGGCGCTTATTCAACGAAATTTATAGCAGCAGTCACGTGTAAATCAGCTGCATTTATTGCTCAGAACGGAGCAGTCCTTATGGCGGGTCCCGGTGATCCCCTTGCTGCGTTTGCTGCAGCTCTTGTCGGAGCCGAACTGGGGCGTCTTGTGGCAGGAAAGACAAAGATCGACATAATCATTGTTCCTGCCGTTACCGTACTTTCCGGATGCGCAGCTGCAGTTCTGCTCGGCCCTGCTCTGTCCTCTGCGTCGTTATGGCTGGGAAATTCCATTCAGAAAGCAACTGAACTTCAGCCGTTCTGGATGGGGATTGTGCTTTCCGTCGTTATGGGCATGATTCTGACGCTGCCAATAAGTTCCGCCGCGATTGCAATTATTCTGGGTATGACCGGAATTGCAGGCGGCGCGGCGACAGCAGGCTGCAGCGCACAGATGATCGGATTTGCTGTCATCAGTTTCAGGGATAACGGTTTTAACGGGTTCTTTGCACAGGGAATCGGTACCTCTATGCTGCAGATTCCGAATATCTGCAAAAATCCGTTTATCTGGATTCCTCCTACATTAGCCGCGGCAGTTACCGGTCCGATAGCGGCCTGCGTGTTTAAAATGCAGACACTTCCCGCCGGAGCGGGAATGGGAACAAGCGGACTTGTGGGACAGATTATGACGTATCAGGCTATGGCAGGAACGCAGAGTACGGCTCTTATTATTGTAAAAATGGTTGTCATCGACATTGTGCTGCCGGGATTTCTTTCATATGTGATCTATAAATTCATGCGGAATCGCGGTTTGATAAAGGACGGCGACATGAAACTTGAGGCATAAAAAAACAATTCTCAAATAATACATTCCGTGGTAGAATATACCATTCAATTGTTTTACCACGGAGGCTTTTTTTTAAAATGACTAGTTTCGGAATATGGGGGATTATTCCTCCGCTTCTGACGATTATCCTTGCTTTTGTTACAAAGGACGTCATCGTATCGTTGTTTCTGGGAATCCTTTCCGGAACGCTTATTGTTGCAGGCGGTAATCCTGTCCTGGCTGTTATGAACCTGACGGATGCGCTTGCCCGTTCTCTTGCGGATGGCTGGAACATCCGCATTTTTCTTTTCTGCGGGCTCCTTGGCGGTCTTGTAGGCATGCTTTCAAGAACGGGTGCCGCAGGTGCCTTCGGACGGTGGGCGTCGTCAAAACTTAAGACAGGAAAAGGTTCGCAGATGATGTCGTTTATTTTCGGCATTATTATTTTTATAGACGACTACTTCAATTCTCTTACCGTCGGAACAATTATGCGTCCTATCTGTGATAAAACAAAAGTTTCCCGGGCAAAACTTGCATATATTCTTGATTCAACGGCTGCTCCTGTGTGTATTATTGCTCCGATTTCAAGCTGGGTTGTTACGGTTATGTCGATTGTAAAAGGATCTGAGGGCTTTGATGCTATGGGGATGACACCGTTTGAATTTTTTATCCGTTCAATTCCTTATAATCTGTATGCACTTGGTACGCTTATCCTTGTTTTTACCCTTATTATGACCGGACGCGACTTTGGGCCGATGAAAAAGTCAGAAGAACTTGCAAAAACCGGAAAACTTTACAACGAGCAGAAATACGGCCCTGTTGCAGGGGAAGTGGAAGACAACATGAACGAAAAAGCAAAACCTGTTGACATGCTTTTTCCGATTCTGTTTCTTATTGCCGCCGCGCTTATTTTTTTCCCGGTAACAACGTGGAAAAATGCCGTAGACGGTAAAACAATTACCTCATTCTCTCAGGCGGTACATTCAATCGGTCTCGGCGACGCGTTCAAAGATACGGACGCTTCAGTTGCTCTTTTTTATGCAATTATTTTCACCATTGTTGCGACGTACATTTATTATATTGCCAGAGGTCTTCTGAAACTGAGTACCGCAGGTGAGGCGCTCCGCGACGGAATAAAATCCATGATACCGGCGCTTATCATTCTCGCTATGGCCTGGACAATCGGCGGTATTATTAAATCTGCACCTGCCGACGGCGGACTGGGGCTTGGTACGTACCTTTCCGGACTCGTCGTAAAGGGGAATTTCCCGCTTATGTTTATCCCTGCAATCGTATTTGCACTTTCGGCCCTTATTTCTTTTGCAACAGGTACAAGCTGGGGTACGTTCGGCATTATGATTCCTCTTGTTATGCCGATTGCCGTCGGCCTTGCGCAGGCGAAAGGGTTTGATCAGGGAGCACTCGTAAATATTTCCATGATTTGCACAGCCGGCGTTGTCGGCGGAGCTGTCTTCGGTGATCATGCATCTCCTATTTCCGATACGACGATTTTATCGTCCACCGGTGCCAGCTGTCCTCATCTTGAACATGTGGCAACTCAGATGCCGTATGCTGTTTTTGTTGCGGTCTGTTCTCTTGCAGGTTTTGTCGCAGGAGGCCTGTCTATGAATATGATTACGGCGTGGATTGCCTTTCTGGCGGTTCTTGTTTTAGGACTTATATTTCTGCCAAAAACGGTAAAGACTGAATAATTCAAAGAAATTTAAATCTGTACCATCAGACAAAGTATGCCCCGCGGCGTTTCCCCGGGACATACTTGTTTATTTTAAAAAACTTTCCGCTGCTTTTTTTACTTCCTGTACATACTGTTTGTCTGCTATGAGCAGGCCGTCTTTAGATTCAATGATAATACAGTTTTTTATACCCAGCAGCGCTACAGGTTTGCCACTTTCTGTATGAATCATATTGTCCGAAGAATCCTTCAGAAATGCCATATTGTTCGTGACATTGTCATGATCGTCTTTCTGTGAGAGCTCCCAGACCATATCCCAGGATCCGACGTCACTCCATCCTGCATTCAGAGGAATGACAACCGCATTTTTTGTATGTTCCATAACAGCGTAGTCGATTGAATTTCCCTTAATACTTTCAAAGCTTCCTTTATCAAGCCTGATGAATTCGTCCGTCCTTACTGCCTTCGTGTATGCATTTTTTACGCCGGCCAGCATTTCCGGTTCCATAATCTGCATTTCGTTCAGCAGCAGTTCCGCCGGAATTGCAAACATTCCGCTGTTCCAGAAATAGTTCTTTGCTGAAACATACCGTTCCGCCGTAGCAGCGTCCGGTTTTTCTCTGAACGCCTTTACACTGAGTATACCGGGAGTACCACCGGCAGCAGTTTCAATGTAGCCGTATCCGGTTTCAGGCCGTGTCGGTACTATGCCGAACAGCGCATATTTTCCGTCTGAAGCCGCGTCACGCGCGGCAGCAACCGCTTTCTGGAATGCAGGGACGTCGAGTATTGTATGGTCAGACGCAAGAACGAGCATAAGCCCGTCTTTTTCGTTTTCTCTGCAGTACAGTGCAGCTGCAGCGATTGCTGGTGCGGTATTTCTTCCGATTGGTTCAAGCATTACGGGGCGGTTCAGCCTGTGTATTGCTTTCAGCTGGGAACGGGCAAGCTGAATGTGGTTTTCATTACAGATTACAAGCGGCGGAGACATAAAATCAAGCCCGTCCAGCCTTGTTATAGTCTGCTGTATCATGGTACGGTCGGGATTCATAAGCGGGAGAAATTGTTTTGGTACGTCCGGAGTGGAAAGCGGCCAGAGACGTGTACCGGAGCCGCCGGATAGAATGACAGGAAGCATGGATAATGATCCTCCAACTGAATACAGGTATCTCTAAAAACTTCACTTTTTAGAGATACCCTATAATAATAGGATATCAGTTTATACCCGACGGCTGTATTTGTCCACTCACCCGTTTTATCTAAAGTTTCCCGGGTATTTCTGCATAAAATCTGATATTAATTTTAGATTAAGCGGCAGATTGAAAAAAAAGTAATAACTGCATATAATCAATATAATATGTGGTTATCGATTGCCATTTCGTTTCTGATCAGTGTTTCTCTAATTCCTCTGATTATAAAAATATGTAATCATTATAAATTATATGATTCAGTGAATGCACGAAAAATTCATTCAGGGAACATACCCCGCCTCGGGGGAGTGGGAATAGTAATTGCCTTTTTTATCAGTGCCGGTGTTTATTCATTTTTGTGGAAAGGAATTCCGATAGGACGGATACTCCCTCTGTATATAGCAGGTCTGCTTATTTTTGGATTCGGGTTTATTGACGATATTTTTGATATGCCTGCGAGACTTAAATTTCTGGTACAGCTCACCGCTTCCTGCATCGTTGTTTTCAGCGGATTCAGATTTCAGCAGATTTTCCATTATGTACTTCCAGTCTGGATAAGCATACCCCTGTCGGTCTGCTGGATGCTCGGCATTATCAACGCGTATAATCTTATCGACGGCCTCGACGGCTTATGCGGAGGATTATCATTTCTTACAATTACGACACTTGGTATAATATTTTATATGTTGGCGGATTCTTCTGCATCCCTGTGCTTTTTTATGGCGGCTGCTATTCTGGGATTTCTTGTTTATAACTGGCCGCCGGCAAAAATATTCATGGGCGACAACGGCAGTCAGTACATGGGATTCATGATTGCGGCTGTTCCTTTGTATTATTCAACAGATAACTTTGAATACAATAAATTTCTCATCATGCTTGTACTTGTATCCATCCCTATGATGGATACGATTGCGGCTATATGGCGCCGTTTACGCGATCACCGTCCGATTATGAGCGCAGACCGTGCACAT
Organism: Treponema sp.; assembly: GCA_023231445.1. Lineage (GTDB taxonomy): Bacteria > Spirochaetota > Spirochaetia > Treponematales > Treponemataceae > Treponema_D. The sequence goes on from JALNVF010000027.1 coordinate 28,990, forward strand.
CTGCATCATAAACTGCTTAAT
>JALNVF010000028.1 GCA_023231445.1 Treponema sp.
AACAACACGGACTGATTTTTTTTCTTCAAGACCAACCGCTGCATTGTCGATCGTAAATAATCCCTGTGACGCTGATTTTATTTTCCCGACTTTGCTGCCAGAATCATGCGCAAACTGTTCCGCTGCAGCCCGTGCATTTTTTGTAGCTTCGGCAATCATCTCGGGTTTTATACTGTTTAAGCCTGTGAATTCATACTGTACTTTTCCGTCATAATCCTGTGACACGGCAATATTACTCCCCATCAAATCAAGAGAATGTGCCTGAGCTGATTTTACGGCCGTTACATTCTTGGACCGGACAAGTACAGCTTCCCTCGCAATGTATATGTAGCGCGATTTATTTTCATTCATATACGGATTGATCGACGTATCAGTAATTGCAGGTGCTTGAACAGTATAATCGTCCTGAGAAAGTCCCTGTCGTTCCAGGTATACAGCCACTGTTTTCGTTTTACCTACAATATCTGTCTGGAGTTCCAGCAGATTATTTCCACCGATACTGAATGTAAGAGGCCATACAGCCAGATCAGCATCGACCTCACGTTCTGCAAGCCCTCTGACACTTACGATCCGGTCGGGTTTTGCAATCCGTCCGAATCCGGCAGCAATAATAACGGATGAAATTATAAGTGCTGCCGCAGTAAGAATTCCTCGATATATAGAAGCTTTCACCGTTCTAGCGGATTTTTCCATAAATAAAACCTCCTTATACTTCAATGTTCATCAAATGGAAGAAACAACGAGCTGCATATTTCCACGGAAAACAACTTTTCCGTATCCTGCTGGAATAATAAAATGTTTCCCCTTCTCAACCATCATTCCATCTACATTTCCGCTTCCTTCTACAACTGAAACAATCATAAATTTCTGATCCTGCTTAATTTCAGCGTTTTCTTCAACATCTAGTGTCCATACGCTGAAAAACGGACAGCTTACAAGCTCATGCATATTACTATTAACCGTTTTCTTCAAATCTTTTGGCGGCTCGGTCTTAATAAAAGGCGCTTTTACCACATCAATACTTTGTTTCACATGCAGTTCACGCGGTTTTCCGTTGTTAAGACGGTCATAATCATAAACGCGGTATGTAATGTCGCTGTTCTGCTGGGTCTCCAGGAGAAGTGTTCCTCCTTTTATTGCATGAACAGTACCTGGTTCAATAAGGAAAAAATCTCCCTTCTGAACAGGTATTTCACGGATAAATTCCTTCCACCGCTTCTGTTCAATCATCTGCTTTACTTCTTCGTGATTTTTAGCGTTGTGTCCAATAACAATCATAGTTCCCGGTTCAGCATCAAGAATGTACCAGCACTCAGTTTTTCCAAGCGAGCCATTTTCATGTGTCTGTGCATAGGTATCGTCCGGATGAACCTGAATAGACAAGTCAGCATCTGCATCGATAATTTTTGTGAGAAGAGGAAATCTACTCCCGTGTGCATTGCCAAACAGCTCGTTGTGTTCTGTCCACAACTGAGACAGATGCATTCCTGCATACGTTCCCGATGAGATTGTGCAGTCTCCGTTCGGATGAGCACTGACAGCCCAGCATTCACCAACATGTTCACCCGGAAGATTATATCCGAACTCAGAAAGACGACTACCGCCCCATATTGTCTCTTTTAAGACAGGATTTAAAAAAATGATTTCTCTACTCATGTATTAACTATACTATAGTTATCCGGTATAAACAACATAGTTTTTAAAGACTCCTTTTATCCACCAGGATTTTATCTGCTTATTCCTATTGATAAACGGATATAATAGCTTTACTTTATACATATGCCCTATCACGAAAAAATATCTTCATATTTCAAAACAGAAATCACCGTTCTTACAATTGTTACCATCTCCGGGCTATTGTATAATACAGGACTTCTGGCCGCACCGTATCTTCAGGGAAAACTTATAGATGCAATAGCTGGAAGGCAGCAGCTGCAAAGAGTTCTCTTTACTGCATTTCTTCTGGTCGCATCAACCGCGATCGTTCAATGTTCTCGTGCCGTCAAACGGTTTTATGTAAGACGTTTTGCAAACGATGTAAATGCACAAATGCAGAATGTTATCTATGCAAATCTTGTACATCAAAGTGAAGATACACTGTTTTCCGACAATGTGGGAAACCTTATGACAAAAGCAGTATCAGACGTAGATGCATGTGTTGAAGGTATGCGGAAATTCACGACAGAAATATTCGATACGGGCGTATTTCTTATTTCCTATCTTGTGGTACTTCTGGTGTATGACTGGAAGCTTACACTCGTTTCATGTTCCTTTATTCCGCTTGCACTGTTTTCTGCAGGCAGACTGCGCAAAATAATCTCAGGCTTTACATTATCGTGGCGTAAAAGTATGAGTGAAGTCACAAACAGTACATACGATTATGTTAATAATGCAATGCTGTACCGGATCAACGGAAGGGAAAACGATAATTGTACTGCATATGAACAACTTAACAAAGATTATGAAAAAAAAGCAGTTCTGGCAAATATATGGGAAAATTCAATGATGCCCGTTTATAAAGTAATTTCCCTTGCAGGAATAATACTGATCGTAGTATCCGGTGGAGAAAAAGTTATTAACGGAGGATGGAGCATTGGAAAGTTTACCGCGTATGTTGCCATGTTTATTGCCCTCGCAGAAAAAGCAAGCCATGCGGGAAAGCTGTTTAATTCGGTGCAGAAAGCAGAGGTCTCATGGGACCGGATAAAACCATTTATGAATAATTCTTTCCCTGATAATAATAAAACATCAGATTCTGTTGAAACGTTTTTCGATACAGATTCCACTTGTTCTGTTGTTTCTTCTACGAATGTTTCATTTGCATGGCCGGAAAATAAACCGATTATACATAATATATCATTTTCTCTCGGACGGGGAAAAATACTCGGAGTTACAGGACCTGTTGCTTGCGGAAAATCGACACTTGCAAGACTCTTTCTTGGCGGACGCAGGTACGGTGGATCAATAAAAATATACGGTAAAGAATTATCTGAACTTTCCGACAGCAGCCGCATAAAACTTATTGCATATATGGGGCATGAGGCAAGTCTTTTGTCCGCGACAATTTACGATAATGTAACTCTCGGAAATGACGGAAATATCGACGATGTTCTTCAAACTGTTTGTTTTGACACAGACCTCAAAGAAATGGCGGATGGCATAAAAACACTCGTTGGAAACGGAGGCGTGCGGCTTTCCGGCGGTCAACAGGAACGAATCGCACTCGCACGTACGCTGTATCATAAAACCCCGTTTATCATTCTTGATGATCCGTTTGCATCCGTTGATCGGGCTACAGAACAAAATATTCTCTCTAATATCCGCAGAAACTATTCCGATTGTACCATTCTGCTGATTTCTCACAGATTATCGCAGTTCAGTACGCTGGACGGAGTACTTCTACTGGAAAAAGATGGTACCGCAATCTGTTCTTCTCATGAAAAACTTATGAAATGTTCAGAAACATACCGAAACCTGTACGAACTGCAGGAAAAACATATCAATGACGAGGCTCATAGATGATAGTGCACACAGAACGGAAAAACACAACCACCGCCGTCATCATTTATGAAATACTCAGAAAATACTGGTATATAACAATTCTTCTCATCATTTCTGCGGCAGGCGCGGTTATTGCCGGACTCATACCGCCGCGCATCATACAGTCGTTCATCGATATATACCTCACTAATGGGCATAGTATATCCGAAGCTGGAAAAAGAATTATAAAAATTGCGCTTGCATATTTTTCGTCATTTGCCGTAATTGCATTTTTTGAAATTATAAAAGAAGCTGTACTCAGTGCTGCAGGTCAAAAAATTGCGGTGACCATGCGTACTACAATGCTGCGAAAAATGGAACACCTGCCGGCTTTGTACTTTACAATGAACGAAAGCGGTACGACCGTATCGCGTTTTACAAACGACATCGAAGCAGTTCAGTCTTTATTTACAAATGGTGTTGTTGGGATGGCAATAGATCTGCTGAAAATAATCGGAATCGTCGTTTCTATGTGGATGTTCAATTCAATTCTTGGTATTTTTATGCTGTGCATTCTGCCGCTTGTATATGTAATTACCCGTTTTTTTCAAAAACGTATGCTCTATGCTCAGAAAAAAAAGAGAAGAATCATCGCACAAGTCACAGGATTTGTACCAGAAACAGTACGAAGCATCAGAATGATTCATTCGTTTGGCAAAGAATCATATATGCAGCGGAAATATGCTGCATGCATCACAGAAAACTACAACACTATTGAAAAAATAAATCTCTACGATTCAATTTATTCCCCCATTATCAGAACTATCTGCTCGTTAATAATTGCATCTCTTGCAGTACTAGCCTCGGCACATCTTTCATTTGCACTCATTACAGCAGGTATGGCCGCTGCCAGTATTCAATACATTATGGATGTATTTGAGCCAATAGGAAATATCGGTATGGAACTGCAAAGTATTCAAAGCGCCTTTGCCGGAATTTCGCGCGTAAATGAATTCCTTGCAGCAGAAGAAGAACCTCAGAAAAACGAAAATGCGTCCGCCATTCTTTTTCAGCAGATCAGGACCGGAAATAAAATTACGATTGATCTGGAGCATGTAACATTTGCATACAATACGACTTCGGGAAAAATACTGGATGATATATCACTAACTATAAAACCGGAAGAGCGAATAACGTTTGTGGGGCGTACAGGCGCGGGAAAATCAACTCTGTTCAATATTATTCCAGGGTTACTTATACCGCAATCGGGAGAAGTACTGATTAACGGTATTAATATAACGGAAATTCCGAATACCGATAAACGGCGTATATTCGGCTGTGTAGCCCAGCATTTTGACTTTATAAAGGGTACTATCGCAGAGCAGATTGCAATGGGAGACAAAGCTGTTACCCGCGCCGACATTGAAGAAGCGCTTGATTTTACCGGTATGCTCAGATATGTCCGTTCTCTGGAAAAAGGACTTGATACACCTGCAGAACAGCGGTTGTTCTCACAGGGACAACTTCAGCTGCTTGCGGTTTCCCGTGCAATCGTTGCGCATCCGCCAGTCTTATTACTCGATGAAATTACTGCAAATCTTGATTCTGCTACGGAAAAAAATCTGCTTACAATACTTGAAAAAGCCGGCAGAGGTCGTACAGTACTTTCAGTTTCACACAGACTTTCTGCACAAATTCAATGCGACTGTATTATTACAGTAAAAAATGGCAGACTGTATGAAAAACCAATACAGTAAAAAATAAATACGGTAATACTTAGTTCTTCCGTCGCACTTTGAATTCTATTTTCGGTTCTTTTGCAGCCTTATCTGCCCGACGTTTGTATTTCTTATACAATAGTTCCTGCGCCCGTTTCAAAGGTTCATCGATTGAAGGTTCGTTTGGAACCCATACTCCCGTCGATTCAAGCATATGAGAATTAGTATTATCTTCAAAGTATGTATCAAGAATACTCTTCACTTCGGTAAATACATGCGGATCAAGAATCGGAAACATAAGTTCTATACGACGGTCAAGATTCCGCGACATCCAATCGGCACTCGCAAGATACAATTCGGGACTACCCCCGTTCTGAAAATAGAAAATACGGGAGTGTTCAAGATACCGGTCGACAATCGATACAACTTTTATATTCTCGCTCATATTCTTCACACCGGGTACGAGCATGCAAATACCGCGTATATTGAGCAAAATTTTTACACCGGCACAGCTGGCGTTATACAAAGCTTTTATTACTTCCTCGTGCGTAAGGCTGTTCATTTTTGCAATGACAAGGCCCCGACTGCCTGCTTTTGTACGGTCAATTTCGCGCTGAATCATTGCAAGTATTCTGCTTTTCATCGAAACAGGTGCCATGGAAAGATGTTTCATCGTTTGAAGCGTACTGTACCCCGTTACCAGATTAAAAAAGGAAGTTGCGTCGTTAGCTATTTCCTGATTCGCTGTAAACAGTGATAAATCTGAATACAACTTCGCTGTTTTTGGATTGTAATTCCCCGTAGCGATGTGTACGTACCGTCTGATTAAATCGCATTCCCTTCGTATGACCATCAGTATTTTTGCATGGACCTTCAAATTCACCAGACCGTAAATTACAATCGCACCGGCTTTTTCAAGCTCATTCGCCCATGCAATGTTGCGCTCCTCATCAAAACGGGCTTTAAGCTCAACTAATACCGTAACCTGTTTTCCGTTACGGGCAGCACGTTCAAGCGCCGTAATAATCGGAGAATCACGGCCCGTACGGTACAGAGTCATTTTAATAGCAAGCACATCAGAATCATCTGCTGCATCCGAAATAAATTTTATCACAGGCTGATACGATTCATAAGGGACATGAAGAAGAATATCGTGCTGCTTAATCGTATCCCAGTATTGATCCGTTTCGGGCAGATCAACAGGATAAAAATGCTGCCATTCGGGATACGACATCTTCACCGCCTCGTCAGTGCTGCGAAGTTCCATGAGTGCGCAAGGATCAAGAATACCGTCTGTTTTATATACGTCATCCTCTTCAAGTCCGAGTTTTTCCATCAGAAACGGTAAAATAATTTTCCCTTCTCTACTGCATGAAAGTTGTACAGCAAAGGACGACTTACGCTGAACAAGTACATCTTCCATTGCATGAATAAAATTACTCCCGGAATCTTCATCAACAGCAAAATCCGCATCACGGGCAACTTTGAAAAACATTTTCTCTTCCACTGTAAAGCCTGGAAAAAGACGAGTTCCGTTTTTTTCTATTATGTCATCAAGAAGCGCAAACTGTTTCTCTTTTGTTTTATCAGAAGGAAGCCAGACTACACGGGAAAGACCGGCCGGAATCGGGACAAGTGCAATCCGTACAGACTCGTCACTGCCTTTCAGCTGATCTGAAGGAGATTTGATACCTTCTATAGGTTTAAGCAGAAACGCAGCCTGAAAAGTCATATTGCCTATATGCGGAAACTCTTCGGTATCAGTACGAAGTGGTGTAAGAAGCGGATAGATCTCGTTTACAAACATATTTTGTGTATATTCGTTCTGCCGAGGAGAATATGACGATGAATCAACATAAACAAGTCCTTCTTCGGCTAATGCAGGCATAATATCATTCATAAGGCATTCATGCTGCCTGCGTATAACCTGATGTGCACGTGCAGAAATTTGTTTAAGCTGCATCTCAGGCGTAAGCCCCGACACATCTCGCTGTTGTGAATCAGTAAGCTGCATTCGTTTGATTGCTGCAACACGAACTTGAAAAAATTCATCGAAATTACTCGATACAATCGCAAGAAACTGCAGTCTTTCAATAAGTGGTGTATTTTTGTTTAAAGCCTGATGGAGTACACGTGCATTGAACTCTATCCAGGAAAGCTCTCGGTTAAAAAATCTTATTTCCATAAAACCAGTCCCGTAAATTACTAATAATTATAACAGCATTACCTTATACCCGAAAACAGATTCAAACAAACCCGCTTTTTCGGTAAGTGCAATTTTTTCAAGAACAGTATTACGTTCTTTTACCTGAAGAACAAACGTATCATTTTCAAGGCGCAATGCCATATCCGACATCTTCTGTGCATGACCTCTATCAAGTGCATCTGCAATCCGTAGTATGGAGGTAAGCTTAAGAATAGTCATACGATCAGAGCGTGGCAGCATCTGAAACTGTTCGTCGTCCTGAGGAAGAAGTTTACCGCGATGATATTTTGCAATCTCCGCAACAATCGTATTCTCAAATTTATTTAATCCGAAAATCTCAGAATTACGGATAATATATGAACCATGCAGATTATGATCATCCATGCGAATAAACATACCGATATCATGTAAAATTGCAGATACTTCAAGCAGCAACCGGGAACGGTCTCCAAGTGCTATTTCATCCTTCAGCGTATCATAAATCCACAAGCTCATTCTGCGCACATACTCAGCATGTTTCTCATCACCACGATATTTATGAAGTAAATTCATTGCGGACGCTGTTATCTGCGACTTAAATTCACTCTGAAGCTCCTCGCTAGGTACCGCTGTTTTACTAATAATAAGGCCGTCGCGTATATTTGTCTCGGGGACGATAATAGTTTTTACGTTTGTCAGATGAATGAAAAGTTTATAAATCAGCAGACTTACATGCATCGTCTGCGCCTCATTATACGAAATCTTGAAACGTGCTATACATTCTTCAATCGAATACTGCTGTATCTCATCGACGAACTTACCGAAAGCATTTCGATCTATCGACCACAGCCATGTTGAAATCGGTTTACCGACTTTTATTGCAGCAAGAGTTGCATCACTTCCGACCGCTATGAACTGTTGTACATCTGCAAGATTTAATTCACTATCGAGGGAACCTTTTGTATTACGGATAAATTCTTCAATGTAGCGTTGAATATCTTCAACGGAACTTGTAAGCAGATGCATCTGCTGTTCAATACGAACTGTGCCGAGCTTCAATGAATGAGCTCCCGCCATTTTTCCTTTCCGGATCAGAAGCATTTCAGTTGAACCGCCACCTACTTCAACGATCATCGAATCTTCTGTACGAACTTTCGGAGCTTCATCTTTCAGGCATTCTGATACAGCAAGATACATAAGACGATTTTCTTCAATACCATCAATGACTTTTACTTTAAAACCTGTTTTAACAAAAATACGATCCATGACAGGATCGCGGTTTTTAGCTTCTCTGAAAGCACTTGTTGCTATCACCGTCGTCTGAGACGGAACAATTCCCCAACCTGCAAGTTGTTCGCGAAAACGTGAAAGAATTTTTACACACTGAATCTGTGTATCGAGTAAAATCGTACCTCCCGTAAAAACATCACGTCCCAGAGAAACAGGAAGTTCCGAACGGTCAAGAATATTTCTTTTTCTGTCTTCAGTGAATTCGGCAACAAGAAGGCGTATCCCTGTTGAGCCGATTTCAATGACTGCCTCTGGGGTCGCCATATCATTAACTCCTGATTATTAAAGTTTATCAATCAGCATTGAACACTTTCCAGAAGGTATAGGCAAAGTTTTCTTTTTCTGATCAAGAATATTTATTGTAAAATAATAAAGTTTTTCGCTTTCCATCTGGATTTCCCAGCCACGGGGACTTTTATTACTCAAAATCGTAATAAGGTTTCGTTTGAGCGATAAATTTTCAATTCCCATAATTTCCAGATTAGGAATAATCCAGTCAACAGTTTTACGAGGCAAACTGATCGATAGTCCGATAACATTCTCAATCATGAGCGCAATAGTTGAAAGACCTGTCGTAAGTAAATAATGCGGTCTCGGAAAAGCGTCATTGTCTGCCATAGTCGCACGTCCTTCCCTGCACGGGAGGTATGCTTCATACAAATCCCCCTTCTCTTTCGGATCATTGGGTATAAGTGCTTCAAGGATATAATACAGATGCCTGATGGAACATTCTCGTGCAAGTTCATAATGCTGATATTTTTCCAGTCCTTTTATTACCATAAAGTTGAATGCCGGATAAACCGATCCTCGAAAACCTTCTCCACTTTCCTTGAACGAAAAACTGTCCGCAGAAAGTGTCGGGAACGGATGATCCGTACCAAACGTCGATGGATTACTTAAATGAGCAATAAGCTGATCCGCTTTATCAGCATTCGGTATTTCAGCAAGTAGAGGCCAGAAGCCCGCAATCGTTTTTTCAGGAAGCCGTTTTTCATCTTTATCAAGATCATGATAAAAACCGGTTGCACTATCCCACATAAGAGAATTGATGCGGGTTTTAATTGAAAAATATGTACGCCGGTATTGAAAACTCAAATCTTTGTCGTTCAATATATCACCAAGAGCCGACATATGAGACGCATTAATAGCCATAGCTGCATTGAAGTCAACCGGATAGTAACATGCATCGCGGGGAGCATTGAACATAGTGCTCGCAACCGATGGAACCGCATACAAACCATTCGGTTGTTTAAATGTAAGGTCAATCCATGCCATATATTTTTCAAGTTTAGGCATAATTTCCTTGATACGGCGTTTATTGGCAGACTTGTGATACAAATTAAATTCTGCCCACGCAAAAAGAGGCATACCAATACCTTCCGGATTAGCACGAGACGTTACCGGCTGGTTCGTTCTTGTTTCGTACTTCCAGCGGATTGCACCATTCTCTTCCTGATGTGTGTAAAAATAATCTATATTCTGGTTTGCGTTATAATTACGATTTGAATATACAAGAAAAAAGGATGAGAAAATTGACTCAAACTGATCAATTATACACTTATTTCCTTCCGGATAGAGGAAATAACCATTCGGAGCCACTTTTTCTGAAACAGGATCAATCCAATAATCGGCCAGCATAGCCCACGTTTTGTTGTAAATATCTACAAAATCCTGATCATAGAAATGGATTTTGGGGAAATCATGCTTATTCACAAAAACTCCTACAAACTGTCGTGTAGACAGTTATTTACAGTATATCATATTTTTGTAAAAAACGTTACACTTTTGTAGCTTTTTTTGCAATGCATGGAGTTTTTAATGTATCAGTCTTTCGTATATCTTGAGGTACGCATTCTGCTGCCTGCCGTATCATCTGTTTTTTTACTCAATGAAAATAACGAAAAAAGCCCTGTAATCACGGTCAACAGTGAAGTTATGAAGCGTGTTTTTACACTCTCACGCGCACTTGGATGCTGCATCCCTGAAAATGCACCAATAGAACACCTTACAGGTAATATCGGAAAACCGACAAATGGACGAACATTAACTGGTTTCTCAGTGCGAGCTGCGGAAGGTGGTTCTATGAACATCATGTTCCACTGCAGATCAAAAACAATCCATATTGAAGAAGTCAGGATCGAAGAAGACACAGGACGCCTTACGCACGCCAACGGGAACACCTGCATGGATTTTACGAGAGCCGGGTGCCCCAGTATCAGGGTGCATACAACCCCTTCGTTTGAAACAGGAGAAGAGGCACAGTTATTTCTCGATGAGCTCCGCAGGCTTACAGAATACCTGCATCTGACAAATGAAAATGAGAGCGGTACAATCAGATGTAACGCTTTTGTTGCACTTTCAGAATATCCTGATCTGCCTGACTACTACGTAAAACTGCGCAATCTTAATTCATTCAATTTTGTACGCAAGGCAATCAATAACGAACTTACCCGTCAGGAAAACCTGCTTTCAAACGGAGAATCAGTCGGAAGTGAAAGCAGACTCTGGAATGAAACAAAATCATGTACTCAGTTTTATCAAACGCGGGCGGAAGTCGTACGCCGATTTGAGCAGCTGAATCCGCCACAGCTGTTTGACCTTGCAACTCTTGAAGACCAGCTGCTTAAGGGAGAACCGCCAGTCGAACTGCCGGAGGCGAGACGAAGACGGCTCAAAGAACAGTACGGAGTGTCACGGCTGCGTTCCGCATTCCTTTGTGACGACAAAGACAGAGCTGACTTTTTTGAAGCCTCTGTACAGGCAGGTGCCGAACCGCTAACCGCAGCACACTGGATTGCGTCGGAAATAACGAGAATGCTCAATCAAAGCGGACAAAGAATCTCCGGCATAAAGATTACGCCGGAGCATTACGCATATATAATAAAAAAACTTGCAGATGGCGAGATACACAGCGCCACAGCAAAAAACCTGCTTCAAACCTCGTTTAAGACAGGAGCTACTCCGTCCAGTCTGCTGAAAACACTTCACCTCACCGAAATCTCAGAAGAAAAGGAACTGCTGCCATATGTGCGTAAAGCAATTGCGGAGAACAAAGGTCTAAGTGAACGACTCAAAAACGGTTCAATGGCGCCTCTTGAATTTCTCACTGGCGAAGTAATGAAAGCCACGAATAATAAAGCAGTTCCTCAAATTGTAAAATCGCTGATAAAAAGGGAACTTAATATCAGTATCGTGTACATTCTCGCCATGGGCGGTGCTATTTCTGCAGTCCGCCATGAAGACGGAACTGTTACCTGCGGTGACTCGAACATACTCCGGACAATGGCAGGGAAATGTGCTCCAGGGATTCCGGTACAAGTAATTTCGGTTGAACAATTTCTGAGTGAGGAAATAGAACCTGGAGACTGGGCGTCTCTCATCTCCGAAATTGCAGCACGTATAAATGCAGGAATTGCCAATGGCATTGTCGTCACCCACGGAAGAGATACACTTTCATATACGGCAGCTCTTCTGTACTGGCTTTTTTCCGACGCACAGGTGCCAGTCGTCCTTACCGCGTCGTCCTCCCTTCCTTCAGACTCTGATGAGGCAGAAGAAAATCTTTCACTTGCAATAAAAACTGCGGTTGAAAAAAAGTCGGGCGTATATGTTGCGTTCGGAAGTAAAATACTGTCTCCGCTCAATTTAAGATTTGAACGCCCTACTCGGGACGGATTCCGAAGCTGGAATCTGAGTAAACAGGTTTTCACGGAAAGCGGCCCCGTTGCAACACAGTTTGCAGATATTACAGAGCCTGATCGTGATGTTATGGAACGTCTTCTTACTGAAGCATCCGGGAAACTGCTCATCTGCAGACTCTATCCGGGATTCCGCAGCGATTTGTATAAAAAAATGATTGAGGAGCGGATTCATACTGTTTTTCTGGAACTGTACGAAGCCGGCACGGGAGACATGCGTTCCAACGATTTCTCGCTCAAACCTCTGCTCATATACGGAAAACAGAAAAATGTACGTTTCTACTGTACATCTCAGCAGGAAACAAATGTAGATTTTTCACAATATATTACATCCCTCCGGGTGTGGAGGGAAGGTGCAGTACCAATGGGATATCTTACGACAGAATCAGCGGTCGCATTATATCTCGCCTGTTCACTTGTAGCAGATACACCTGCCGAACTTGATGATCTCATGGAAACGTACGGAAACCTGTACAGCGAAAAATAATAAAACTTCTTTCCGTCGAAAAACCTTGCCTTTAGTCAGCTTCTTCCGCTGATGTATTGCTGCTGGACATCGGAATATTTTCATTCGGAAGAGCATCAGAAGGTTCAGATTCCTTTATGTTTATTGGATTGCCTGACGAATCGGTTTCTGTAAAGGTATTCTTTCCGGCCGATTCGTTTGCGTCAGTCGAATACATAAGACGGATTACTTCATGCTGTGATTTTTGGCGTGATTTTAACAGAAGTGCACCTGTATCAGCGTTATAAACATAGCCAGAAGAATTATATGTTTCAAAACGCAAATCTGTTCTAAACACCATATCATAAATATATATTGCTTTGAATGTTTTAATTCCGTTGATAATCAGATAGTGAGTATACGTTTGAGGAAAATCGATTGTAATCGATGCCGATCCTTGATCGTTTTTTTCATATTTTATGTTTGAGGCACATGTCCATGCATATATTGCCTGTCCATTATCGAATCCAAGAAGTACAAAATGAGGATAATATGAATTATTATGAATAATAATCGGATAAATATCGGCAAGAGTGTGTAAATCAAAAGAAGAGCTTCCCGACAGATACGAATTAATAATAAGATAACCGCCGTTCATCAATATCTGATTACCGCTTGCCTGTCCGTATCTGATAAGCGCATCACCAACAGTGGCAGCCTGTATAACAGAAAGGAATGTCCCGTTTTCGGAAACTGTAATATTCTTCCCGTCTACAGCACAGGATGAAGCAATTTTACTGACACATTTTTCCACAACAGGAAGCAGGATGGAGGCAAGATCGTTATTCTTATTGACAAGAGAATCATATGTCCGGAGAATATTTGCAGCATCCATGACGGTTATATTTTTTTCGTCCGTGGCTGCACCTGTAGCAAGGAGTCTTTTTACAGAATCCGCACCAGGGTGCATACACAGATAATCGGCTATACCATCAACACTGAAAGCCGATAATTTATTCTGGCTGACAATATCATGATAATTATTCATCTGCCGCTCAAAAGATTTATACATTGCCGCAAGTGAATCAAAATAAGGGGCTGAAAGATATGTACGCTGTATACCCTTTTTGAACGACGACGGAACTGCATCAAGCGCTTCATTATACCGTCCTTTCTTTGCCATATCTGCAACAAACGAAACAGCAGCCTGTTCCGTTATCGAAGAGGTATTTTGTGAAAGCGAATTGAACGTGATAATAAGGTTTTGTTCAAAAGCACTTATTGTGTCGTTGTATTTCAAAATATCAGCACCCTCTATATTTGCAACCGCATCAAAAGAAAATGTTTTCGTTTTATCAAAAAAAGTATACGAAGCGGTATCTGTATCATCCGTAAGAGCAAGCGAACTTGGATCAATTCCGGCTGCAGACAACTCCCACTGACTGCTGTAAATACCTATCTGCAGACAGGTATCAGACTGACTTATAACAGTAGCCCCTCCCATAAGCTGATACGGCAGATAAAAAGCAAATATGTCCGGGGGAAGAATCGCTTTTATAGAAAGATGAGCTTTCACTGTGTCATCCGTCAATGAAAAACGAACTATAATATTATTACTGAACGTAAATTCACAGGAAAGTGGACTTTTTTTTGTCCATGAAACAAGTGAAACATTTTTTTTCGTATTTGTACCGAGATATGTTACTGTAGCAGAATGTTCATCATCTGAAAGAAATGAAATACCGTTAAACGATACAAGCATTTTATTTTTGAGAACAGCCCTGCCGTCTGCAGATTTCGCTTCAGCAAGAGAAATATGGAGATTTCCTAATTTTTCTGATATAACTGAATCGCTTCTAAATTGAAGTATAAAAATGCCGACAATAATAGCGGCATAAACAACAAGAAGTACTAATGACTTCTTTACAATATTCGTATACATTAGTATTAGTTTAGCTAATGACGACAGGAATTGCAACTGTCCCAATTTAGAAAACAAAAGTACTTTCAAGGGATGTAGAATGAAAAGACCGATTTTATCTGCAACGATTGTTCTGGTTCTTGTATCCGTATTATCGTCATGCGGCAGTACCCCGAAGCAGGAAAAAAAAGAAACATCGACAGCTGTCAGCAGAAATTTACAGGAAAAGCAGACAGAAACCATAAAAAATGAGAAAAATATTTTAAAAAAACAACCAGAGGAACCTCAGGATCCACCGGATGTTACTTTTGCGAAGAAACTTCATGAATATCTTGATAAAAATGATTTGAACAGCGCGATAACCGCGTTTGACACAATTCCTGATTCGCTGAAAAATGACACAGAGCTTCAAATTCTGCATGCATCACTTCTTATTTCTGCAGGACGCGGACAGGAAGCTGCTGAAATAGGAAACGAACTTCAGGTAAAGGACAGTAAAAACATTGACGTACTCGAACTCAATGAACAGATTGCAGCCGCAAACGGAGACAAAGAAAAATCATCCGAAATCGTTAATCAAATTCTTGCCCAGGATCCCTATAACGTTTCAGCAAATATCAGACTGGCACAGCAGCAGGTTCTGAATCATAAATACAAACTTGCATACAACTACTACAAAAAAGCACTCACAAACGAACCTGATAATACTGATGCACTCTTCGGCTGCGGACAGATGGCATATTATCTGGATAAACTGGATGAAGCAAAGCAGACATTCCAGAAAATTCTCGACAAAGAAAGTACAAACGCCGACGCACTTGCATATATGGGAAAACTTGCTGCAGAACAGGAAAAATATCTTCAGGCAACAAAGTATATTCAGGATGCAATCAAATATTCTCCGGATAATTACAGTTTCTACCTTGATCTTGGATCGTATCAACAGAATCAGGAAAATTATAACGATGCAGAAAAAGCATGGACTAAAGCAATTGCACTTGAACCGGATTATTTTCTTGCATATACATACCGTGCCGGTTTGTACAATGAAATGAAACGATATGACGATTCCCTTGCTGACTATTACAACGTCGTAAGGACAAATCCTAAATACTATTATGCCTATGAGGAAATAGGAATGCTCGAATGGCATCAAAAAAACTGGGCAAAATCACGGCAGGGATTTATGAAAGTACTTGAATTCAATAAGGACGACCCTTCGTATAAACTAATGGTTGCAGCAACATATCTTAAAGAAAAAAACAGTGCGGAATGTAAAAATTTTCTCAAAGCAGCTATGAGAAACATAGATACATCATCTGTTGAATATAATATGTTGAGATTATACCACGATCAGGGCGGAATTAATACAGAAAATGCGGTTCTTTCAAAAATCGATAAAATTGAGAAAACAACACCCCGTGGGAAAATGTGGTTCTATATGGGTTTATACTATGAATTAGAAGGATCACAACAGCTTGCAGAAGAGTTTTATACAAAAATCATGAATATGCAGACTCCGATGTTTTTTGAATATGAGCTTGCAGAATGGGGTCTTGGAAAATGAGTCAGACACAAAAGGTATTATCTCTTAATGGTAGAAAAATTACGCTGCTGGGAACAGCCCATATTTCAAACGAAAGTATTGAAGAAGTCGCAGAAACTATCAGATCGCAGAAACCTGATTGTGTTGCCATTGAGCTTGATGAAAAACGACGTGAATCAATGACGGAAACCGATACGTATCGAAAACTCGATATAATAGCCGTATTAAAACGAAAAGAAGGATTCCTTCTTCTCGCAAATCTTGTTCTGGCGTCGTTCCAACGGCGTATGGGACAGAATGTCGGAGTGAAACCCGGCGATGAAATGCTTGCCGCTATGAACACAGCAAAAGAAGAGGGCATACCGTCTGTTATGGTGGATCGTCCGATTGCAGTTACACTGCGACGTGCATGGGCGAAAAATTCATTCTGGGGAAAATGCAAACTTATTTCAGCAATGATTGCAAGTGCATTCGACAAGGAAGAAGTCTCTTCAGAGCAGATAGAAGCACTCAAAAAATCAAACGAAATGGATTCTATGATGAGGGAACTTTCCGACTATCTTCCTGCCGTGAAAGAAGTACTTATAGATGAACGGGACCGCTATCTTGCCTGCCACATATGGAATGCGGCAGGAAACAATGTGCTTGCAGTACTAGGTGCAGGTCATCTTCCCGGCGTTCAGGATCATATTGAAAAAATAGCCGAAGGTGAAGAATCAACAGACACAACAGCAATTAGTGAGATTCCGCAAAAAGAGGGATTCTCTAAATATACCGGCTGGATAATTCCGGTGCTCATTATTGCACTCATCATACTTGGCTTTATTTTCGGAGGACGTAACACCGGACGAACAATGGTTGGCAGCTGGATTATATGGAATGGCATGCTTGCTGCAATCGGCACACTTATCGCAGCAGGACATCCGATTACTGTACTGGTAGCTTTTATCGGAGCGCCATTAACATCTCTTTGTCCGTTTATCGGCGTAGGCGTACTTACAGGGATCGTGCAGGCTGTATTTTGTAAACCAAAAGTTTCCGATATGGA
The DNA here is from genome assembly GCA_023231445.1 of Treponema sp. Taxonomy (GTDB): domain Bacteria; phylum Spirochaetota; class Spirochaetia; order Treponematales; family Treponemataceae; genus Treponema_D. The sequence continues at coordinate 17,332 of JALNVF010000028.1, forward strand.
AACGCTGCAAGATGATGTTGCATCCTTCAAAGGATGGTATCAAAACAAAATTCTGCGTGTACTGCTCGTATTTCTGTTGTCGTCGATAGGCAGCTCTATCGGAACCTTCGTTGCAGGTGCGGGTATAATAAAGACACTCAGCCGATTTTTCTCAAAAATCGGCATATGGTTTATAAATCTGTTTGCAAAATAAACCGCACCGGGAAATATACGTTTGATTAATAACCGTCAGACATCTCCCGGTTATTATCCTTAATGCATAATTCATCATACACCAGGCTGCGCTTACGAAGTTCTTCTTTCAGCGGCTTGGGGAACGGTATATTACGCCAGAAAATCCCGCGGACTTCCTTATCAAGCCGTTGGACACCGCCTGATTCTTTCGTCATCCACAAAAGATAATCTTCAATAAAAAACTGCTTAAGATCTCCTTTTAATTTCTGTCTGTCTATATACTGGTAATACTGACCCGTAAGCCCTTCTTCCATCCAGTAATAGGAAGCTTTTTCCTTTGCAACCTGCCATCGCAAATCCGCCACAGCAGTAAGGACTGCGATTCTGAGATCACGGGGATACATAGGAATAATAATACGTCCCCGGCTTGTTACAAGATTATAACGGTCAAACGGCTGCCAGCAGAATCCACGATCACCGTAAGTCGGAACAAGTAAAACATACGGAATAATACGATTCGGAATATTTTTATGAATACGGCAGAAAGCACCGGGATCTATAGACTCAATCCACCTGAAAATTTCAAGTACATTTTCACGCATACCTATTCCATTCTCCGGACAGTGACAAAATTCACGCGTAAAAATCGGAAACTGATTTCCCTGCCGGCCGACAGTTATCTTTGCCATTTGACGAACCGTATCAAACTCTGTATTAAGGTCCCCCGTATTCATCTGCATTACTTCAGGACCTTCTGCTATCTTATTCTGGACACTATCGTATATTCCCCTTGCTTCTTCATAATCTTTCAATTCTTTCGAAAGTTCTTTATCATTACGGAAGAGATTGTGTAATTTTTCGCTTATATCCGAAAATTCTTTCTTCTGTATTTCTGTATACGGTTCCGTATGCGGTTCAAGTCCGAACCGTGTCTGATGTGTACATATTTCATCAATAAGTCTTTTGAGCTCAACTTCAAGCATATCCCGTTCATGCTCTGTCATCGTCAGCATATTTTCCGCACTCTGCAGTTTACCTGAGTTTTTCGACTGCAACTGCATAAGACGGGTTTGCTCAGCCATCGCAGCATCTTCTCCCGTTTTGCAGACTTTAGGAGTATGGGCAGGTTCATCAGTCATTGACGGCTTCATACGGCCGGACAATATCTCTTTAAACCATTCATCAATATAGAGAATCGGTTCCCCTGTTCTGTTTTCTATTATAATACGGGGGAAAAAAAGTTTTTGTTCCGGTTTGAATAACGAGGGAAGCAGGACTCCAAAGCGCATAAACATCCGTTTAGACAAAGGGAAAGTACCACTGCCTACTTTTTGGGCCATACCGCGTAAAAGTTCCCAATATGCGCTTACAATATTCTGCCTGTATACCGTACGGTCTTTCGGATCCTGACACGTAAGATACTTTGAAAGCTGCATATGAAGACGCTGCGCTGCTTCATTTTCGCCCGAGAGCACAGTCCTGTAATAAGCCTTATCATCAAAAACAGGAGAAGGAACATCATTCAAAAGCTTTCCCGCATGTTTAAATTCTTTTATGCTTAAATCAACATCATGAATACTTTTATCAGAAAGATCATGGTCAGAAACTGTTTGATTTTTTCCACCACCAGAAAACTGTCTGGACACTTTCTCTACAACTTTTATATCAGGAACATCTTCCGGTTTAGATTTTTCCGCTTCTGCCAGAAGAGCCGCAATAGAAGGATCCAGTTCTTGTTCGCTCATTTTTTACTCCACTCTTTTATACTATAATTATAACATGCTGATTCTGTTACCGCAACGCAAAAGAGTTAGAATGGAGAGACACCTCTCCACTTTCGAGCGTCCGTGTCTGCCCATCCGCAGTCTTTACAATAAGTTTTGCGTCATCAGTAACCCCAACAACGACAGCAGTATAATTCTTCTGAGTCTGATCAATAACAGGATTCACAATTACCGGCATACCAGTAAGCAAAGACCTGTCGCGGTATTCTTTCATCACCGGCACAAATCCTTCAGTTCCCGTATAAATAGTAAGAACACTTTTTACAACATTTGCAGCAAGAGCATTTCGTTTTGTATCAGCATCCGTATTGTCAAGAACAGCGCCTGCCACACCGGCAAGTTCAGGAGGAAAACTTCCCGGTAATATATTTATACCTATTCCCACAACCGCACATTCTATTCCCCCTGTCTCAAAATTCGTTATACCTTCAGCAAGTATTCCGCATATTTTTTTCCCACGGAAAAATACGTCATTGACCCACTTAATCTGTGCGTCAATTCCATATACAATTTCTAATGCACGACACACGCCAACTGCAGCAGATGCCGTAAGTACAGCAGGCGAAGTAATGCTTTTTTCCGGTGCATATATAATAGACATGTACAAACCGGAATCGCGGGGAGAAAAGAAAGAACGCCCCAGCCGGCCTCGTCCTGCAGTCTGCTGTTCAGCAATGATAACCGTACCGTTAAGTCTGTTTACATCAGCCGTTTCCGTACAAAGACGTTTAGCTTCCGTACTTGTTGAATCAATTGACTCATATACTTTTATGTGTACATCCAGTTCGGGCGGTATAAGTGCAGTGACAATTTCTTCAGAAAGCAGGCTTCCAGTACCTGCAAGATGATATCCCCTGTTTGTTACCGCCTCAATACGAGCACCGCGCGCACGAAGTATCTTTACGATTTTCCATACAGCCTGACGTGAAATTCCGCACCGCTCTGCAAGTTCTTCACCAGATATAAATCCATCTTCCGTATGCGGATTGGAAAGTTCGCGGAAGACAACTTCTCTCGTTTTCACTTCCTTCCACCAAGCACAGTAAAATCACCGGCAGGACAACAAAACACAATACCACTTCCAGGTTTTTCAAGACACGAAAGTGTTTTAACGGCATTAAGGACCGCCTGCGTTTTTTCCGCATCAACAAGTATCACAAGCATCTCTTTTTCAGGCACAATCTCCATCCCGAAAAATTTTGCATCACCGGGTTTTGCAGTACCTCGTGCATTAATCACGGTACCACCTCCTGCACCAGCTTTTCGGGCTGCCGCCATTATGTCGTCGGCATAGCCCTTATTTGCAATCACCGTAATCATCTGATGGGTCATTGTCTGTGCCATATCATTATCTCCTCCGGCAATACTACCGGTCTTTATAAAATAAGCAGCATTTATTGCAAAAAGAATACCACAAAGTTTCCTTTTTTCTTCCGACGCCGTCATAACAGCTCTGATGACTGATTTTTTTTCTTTTTTCGAAACAAGAATATACACAATATCTTTTGACGTATCCCCTATAGCCAGAGCCTGAAGAAAACCGTTCGACGCAATATTACGTCCCATAACAACTGTACCGCCTGCAGCTCCTGCCGCAGTCGCCGTGTGCGTCACAAATTCTCCGCTGTCATGAGGAACAATACAAACGAGAAGACTGAATGCTGTCATTTTCCAATATCCCCCTTCTTATAACTGAACACAAGACCAAAAATCTGTATAGCAATAAGCGGCATCATTGCAATAAGAGCTATAACACCGAAAATATCCCCACGATTCCCCCCTGCCTGCGCTGCACCAAGTGTAAATGAAAGAACAAACGTTGAACTGATAGGACCGGAAGCAACGCCCCCTGAGTCAAAAGCAATTCCTGTAAAAATTTTCGGACAAAACGGCATAAGAAGCAGGGCCACCGCATATCCCGGAATGAGTATATACATAAGACTGAATCCGCTCACAGCACGTATCATTGCAAGTCCGATTGCTGCAGCTGCTCCTCCTGCAAGAAAAATCAGAAGTACTTTCCGTTTTATAGTACCTCCGGAAAGTGATTCAACCTGATCGGTCAGAACCCATACGGCAGGCTCCGCACATACAACAACGGCACCGATAAGAAGCCCTGTACATACAAGGAGTACGGTCCACCATCCTCCATTCTGAACAGCCTGTATCCCCAGCAATGCACCGAGAGTGCGACCGGCTTCCATAAATCCCCCGTTTACCCCTGTAAGAAAAATTACAAGTCCTGCAAAGCTGTATAGAAAACCAGTTATCATACGCTTAACCTGATACGGGGGCATATGGAGCATCGAAAACTGAAATACGATAAAGAGTAAAATAATCGGTATAAGTGACAGCGCAGCTTCTTTTAAAACAAACGGAAACACCTGCATAAAAACAGGTATCCCCTGTACCGCAGAAAATTCCGAACCGGAAACAGATACGGGAGAAGGAGTAACCGCATGATGTGACAAAACAAATCCATACAGCAGAACAGCAAGAACGGGTCCTACAGATGCCATACCGGTCAGTCCGAAACTATCGCTAAGGGAATTCTCATCAGAATGGCCGGTTTTTGTCCGGACGGCAGAAACACCAAGTCCGAGCGACATTATAAAAGGAACAGTCATCGGACCTGTCGTCGCTCCGCCGGAATCAAATCCGATTCCCACAAAACTTCGTGGTCCTATGAATGCTAAAATAAAAACTACTATATAAGACAATGCAAGAATAATTTTCAGAGAAAAATGAAGTACCGTACGAAGCAGACCTAAAGTGATAAATAAACCGACTCCAGCCGATATCATCATTACCAGAAGCCGCTTATTAACCAGAGAAAAAACAGAACGAACCTGATCTGCAAGAACTTGAATGTCAGGTTCTGCCGCAGTAACAAGAAATCCCATAAAAAAAGCAGAAACAAGCAGTAACGGCAGATTCCGCTTTTTCGTTAATTCAGAACCGCACATCTCACCAAGCGGGAGAATACCGATATCGACACCAATTAAAAAAACGGTAAGCCCCGCGATAAGAAGAAGTCCTCCAAGCAGGAAACGCAGCATTAAATTTATTCCGAGAGGTGCCGCGGTCACCCCCAGAACAAAAACAATTACCATTACTGGCAGAACAGAAAAAGCTGTCTCCTTGAATTTCTGAACAATATTCACCCGTCACCTCCTGTCCAGTCTGTGTTTGCCCATTATTCTGCACGGTATTTATTCATACCTTCATTTCTGAAAGGATTGATGGTTTTATTATCTATAACAATTCCAGCCCTTATTCTCAATATCCCCAACCCAGCGGGCGGCCATTTTTTTTGCCCCCTCAAGATCATGATCCTTATAGTTTCCGCATTCTCTCTCGGTTGTTGCAGGAACAGGTTTATCCCATACGGCAACTTTTTTCAGTACATTTACCATGTGCTCCGCAATATACGCTTCATCGTGATCACCAAAAATGGTAAAATAAAAACCTGTACGACAGCCCATCGGCGAGAAATCAATAACACCTTTAAGTTCATCCCTGATATATTCAGCAACAAGATGTTCAAGAGTGTGTACTGTACCAGTACTCATAAACTCTTTATTCGGCTGGGTAAAACGGATATCAAACTTCGTCACTATATCACCCTTTGGACCAGTCTTTCTGGAAGCAAGACGCACAAACGGAGCTGTCACCTTCGTATGGTCCAAATTGAATGAATCTACGTTATATTTCTTCTGTTCCATAAAACAAACCTCCTAAAATCATACTGAAAAGCGTTTCTCATTAAACATCTTAAGAACAATTGACGCACTTTCTTCGGCACAAACCTTCTCATTGAATGTACTTGCAGATTTCCCGTCATCGTCAGCCATATCGGACATTGTACGGATAATCACGAACGGTACACTGTTAATCCAGCAGGTATGAGCTATTGCTGCTCCTTCCATCTCAACGCAGGCAGGACTACAGATTTCCCGTATATGTTCTTTTGTTTCACCGCTCGACACAAACTGATCACCTGAGGCAATACGGCCTTTTACAAGTTTATATGTTTTAATATATTGGGTTTCTTGAAAAGCTTTTTCGACAAATGATACAAGCAATTCGTCCGCGGGAAACTGATATACATCCATCAGGGGGATTTGTCCCGGTTTGTACCCAAAACACGATGCATCAACGTCGTGGTACATTGCATCCGTAGATACAACAACATCAAAAACACCCAGTCCGTGTGCTACAGCCCCTGCAATTCCCGTATTGATAATATGAGTGACACCAAATTCCAGAATAAGACGCTGTGCGCAAAGCGCCGCATTGACTTTACCGACTCCGCTTTTTACGACAACTGCGTTTATTCCGTTAAGTTCCCCTTCATAAAAGGTAAGTTTTGCTGATTCAATTTTTTTAGCCCGTCCAGACCCGCCGGAATAAGTCATAGAAGCGACAATTGTCTGTACTTCAACTTCCATTGCACCGATTATGCCGATTTTTCTCATAATTCTGCCTGCCTATTTTCTGTTATTTTTCGCTTTCCATTCTTTGCGTGTAAGGTAATGATCAATGATATCAGGCTGAAGCGTATCCTTCAAATTAAATTTATCAATTCCAAAACGCATAATGCGTTTGTAGACAATAAAACCAAGAACCATACCCAAAATAAAAATAAGAGGATATGCAATTTGAAAAGGAACAGGCGACGTCGATTTTAAAACTTTGTAGATAAGCCATGCAGCAAAAATATACAATCCGACCATAATGATAAGTGTCACGGCAATCTCAATGACACTCGCAACAATCATAAAAATTGTAGAACGGCGCTTCTGTTCAGAACGTTTTACAAAAGCTGCTCTTTTCGATTTTTCATCAGCTGGTTCAAGGTCGCTTCGAATAGTTTCATTTTCTTTCATTATTTGTTCCCCCTTTCTTTATTTTTTCATCGTCTGCAATTGATACAATAAAGGAAATAATGAGAATAATTCCACACACAACAATCGATGAATCCGCTACATTAAATGTGGGCCATCTGTCAAAACCAAGAATTCCAAAAAATTTTACATCAATAAAATCAACAACACCCTCTGCACGCACAAAACGATCAATCAAATTACCCAGACCACCACCCACAATTCCACAAATAGTCCATCTCTGGAGCTTTGTAAAACTGTCGTTTCTGAAATATATAATAAGAACAAGTACAATAACTGCAAGCGGAATTACCGCAAAAAGGAAATGCCTGATCGTATCCGGAAGACTGTCTCCGACACTGAATGCAACTCCAGTGTTAGACACATGAACAAAGCGCAGAAGCCCACCAAAGAAAGACTTCCCGATTGAAAACGGAGGAATTGTCTTTACAATGATAAATTTTGTTGTCTGATCAATAAGTATAACTAGTACCGTAAGCAGAAGCGGCAGTATTTTCGCCGTAATATTTTTATTGTTTTCCATAGAATAAAAGTATACTGATAAATCAGAGACATTTAAAGACCAGTCGGAATGTCGATGAATACGGTCTCTATATGTTTTTCCCGCTCCAGCTTTGCCCGAACAAGGTTTACACCGACCGTCTCCGTCTGATAGTGCCCGCCCGCCAGAACGTTTATACCCGATTCTTCAGCATAATGATACTGTTCATGTTCAAATGAACCTGTTATATACACATCAAGTCCCTCAGCGGCCGCCTGCACAACATCTTCCCCTGCGCCCCCTGAAATAATACCAACTGTACGTATTTCCTTCACTCCGAAATCAAGCAGGGAAAGAGGTTTTTCACCCGGCAGCATGACATTTTCTGCAAGTTCGTTCAACGTTACAGGATGTCTGAGTACACCTTTTACGCCGATATCCATACCCCGCCATTTCCCGAACGGTTCAATTTTTCTAAGGCCGATGCGTTCTGCCAGACCGGCATTATTTCCTACTTTTTCATTTGCATCAAGCGGAATATGATATGCACACAACGCAATGTCATTCTTCATAAAAGCAGCAATTCGTTTATAATGATTACCGGTAAGTACACTGCAGTCACCCCAAAAAAGTCCGTGATGAACAAACAGTACCTGTGCTCCCTGTGCAGCCGCTTTTTCCGCCGACATCTCGCAGGCATCGACTGCGAACGCAGCTTTCGTTATCTGTCTTTTATCAGGCGCACTATTCTGAATCTGAATACCATTACGGGACGGATCATTAGGAAAATTCTCGCGGTGCAGGAAAGAATTAAAGTATGAATCAAGTTCTAAAAGCGTCATTTATTTTTTCCTTTTATAGCATCAATTGTTTTTACCACAAGATACCGCGGAATAAACAAAGTTTTATCGCGCGGCAGACCAAAACAGGCACTCACCAGCGGATCTGTCTGTTCTACAAAACCGAAACCGGCAGTGCGGTATTCCGGGATACTGTCCAGTGTAAATACTCCCTGAACACTACCACCGGACTGCTTCATTACATCATCAGCAGCAGTATCTGCCATACCATCACTCACAATAAAAAACTTTTTACCGCTCCCGAATTCCGTGCCGGTGATGTTCATCATTGCTTTATATTCACGAATCATGCCGAATGTATAAAAATCTTTCTGTTTCAAAAACTGTTCACTGTTGTTCATATATGAAATAAGCATCGCAAAACGCCGTATAAGATGCTGGTCGGCGATTGAATTGAACCATCTGCCGTCATTTGCGCAAAAATCACAGGTAATAACAGTATAACCTTCTCCTGCAAGCATAATCATGTACGGTCGATAAGCAGCAGCATCACCTCGTTTATCGCTCCCGACTATCACAACAAGGTCATCAACTTTTTTTTTCGACGGTGTATAAACATAAAACTGTGCATTTGTTTTGTCCGTATACACTGCTTCGGAAAAGCCGTCCCTAAACGAACCGGTTAATCGTTTCCTTGATTCAGTAACACCAAAATCGGAAGCTTTTATAATTACAGGAGCGTACCTGATAATTAAAAAACCTGTCAACAGAGAAGAAACGAGAATCACTACTGAAAAAATTATAAACACTGGACTGTAATGATCTACATACAGCCGTGATGCAGAACGCGCAAGACCATGTATATTTGTAAAAAAGGCAAGAAACGAAACAGCAAGAAGCAGAACAGAAAATAAGTCCGCATTCCAAGCAATTATCTGAAGCAGAGCAACAATTACTGCAAAGGGGGCAAGAACTGCAAGTGTATCTACCCGTTCATACTTTAAAAAGAAAATTCTGCCGCTATTAATAACAAGCAGGAACACTATAAGCATTTGACCCAAAACAGAATACGTCATGTCTTATAGTACATGAAAAAAAACAAATCATCAATCAATAACCGCAGTACAGAAAGTCGCATTTTATTTATTACTCTTTAAAATAATGTTCCGCAGACAGAACTCAATATATGATTGATGACATCTAAAGCCGTTGTATACCCCTTTCGTATGATTTAAATACTCGAAAACGCACCTTTATTTTATTATGTGAATGTGTTATATTATATAGTATATACGTGTACATAATAAATAAATGTTTATAAACGGCCGGAAAAAGTATGACTAGTCAAAAAATGCCTGTTGATTTGGATAAAATAAGAATGGCGATTCGTTCAGGGATACCTCTGTCAATCACTACATATACGCTGCCACATGAAATGGAAATCTACATGAGCGACGTTCTTACCGCCTTCCTTACAGAACTCAATCAGCAGCAGATGATCCAGTATCTTAATTATTGTCTTAATGAACTTATAACTAATGCAAAAAAAGCTAATACAAAACGAATCTATTTCAAAGAAAAGGAACTGGATATCACAAACGAGAGTGAGTACAACACCGGCATGAAAACTTTCAAGGAAGACATGCTCAATAATATAAATTATTACATGCAGCTCCAGAAAAAAGCAGGTTTGTACGTAAAACTAATGCTGCAGATGCGCAATAATAAAATAAAAATTGAAGTACGTAATAATTCTGCACTTACGGTTTTTGAGTATAAACGTATTCATGATAAACTCGCACGTGCTCAGCAATACACATCGATCGAAGAAGCTCTGACGCAAATTCTGGATGAAACAGAGGGAGCCGGTCTTGGACTTGTCATAATGATTCTTATGCTCGAAAAAATCGGTCTTACTGATGAAAACTTTCAGACTCTTTGCGAAAACGGTGAAACAATTACGCGCATAATTCTCCCTCTCAGCGATGAAATGCAAAAAGAAATGGATATTGTTTCCGCAGAATTCATTAAAACAATAGATTCTTTACCACAGTTTCCTGAAAATATTACGCGGCTCAGCCGTCTGCTCAGCGATCCTGATTCAAAGATGTCTGATATTGCAATGCAGATCAGTAACGATGTTACTCTTACGGGAGAACTTCTGAAACTTGTCAATTCCGCAGCTTTTGCCCTTGCAAATCCGTGCTCAAGCATTGCCGATGCCGTAAAACTTGTCGGACTGCGCGGTATAAAAAACCTTTTATACAGTATAGGATCCGTCACGACATTTACAAATGTTTCAGGAAGCAAAGAAGAACTCTGGACTCATTCATACAGGGTTGCATTCTATTCGTACAACATGGCACGTAATTTCTGTACCTCTGAACGCTCCGTCATAGATGATGCATATATATGCGGTTTACTGCACGACATGGGCAAGATTATATTCGAAACGGCACATCCTGACTTGCTGGCAAAAATCATTCAGATATGCAAAGGAAAAGGTGTATCACAGGAGGTATTCGAAAAGCTCATTTCAGGTGTAAATCACGGAGCAATAGGTGCAAAAATCGCAGAACGGTGGAACTTTCCTGATGTTATTACAAACGTCATCCACTATCATCATGAACCGGAAAATGCACCGAAAGATGTCCGCCGTCTTACTTCCCTTGTATACCTTTCGGATCTTATGGCCCATTACCAGCAGGAAGAAGTTGATTTCTATCAAATAGATACGGAAGTTCTCAGAATGTTTAAAATTTCCACTGAGGATCAATTCAAAAAAATTTCCGACCGCTTGAAAAATGCGTTCGATAAAGAATCAGTCCGCTGATTCCTTCTGAATTGCTTCGATCCATTTCTGCATAAGAAT
>JALNVF010000029.1 GCA_023231445.1 Treponema sp.
CTTAAGGCTCGGCATACGGTATGCGGGCAGTTCAAGTACGAACGGAACCGGCTTCCCTTTAAATGCCGTATTTTTAAGCAGAAGAGCTGACAGAACTGCCATAATAAATCCACCCACATACAGACAAACCATTACGAGCGCTGCATGTTCCGGAAAAAACACCATTGAAAAAAGCGAAAAAACAGGAAGTTTTGCACTGCACGACATGAACGGAATGATGAATATCGTCATCTTCTTGTCCCTGCGGCTTGAAAGCGTACGGGTGGACATGACGGCGGGAACCGAACAGCCGAAACCGATAAGCATCGGGACGAACGATTTACCGGACAACCCTATTTTCCGGAGGGCTGAATCCATGACAAACGCAACGCGTGCCATATATCCGGTATCTTCAAGCAGTGCAAGAAAAAAGAACAGCACCAGAATTGTGGGCATAAACGACAGCACACTGCCGATTCCCGCACATAATCCGTCGACAATGAGCGAATGAACAGGTAGTGCAAGTCCGTATACCGTTAATGCGTGGTCTATGATATTTGTAAGCCAGTCGAGGCCTTCACCGAACCAGTCGCTGAGCCACTTACCGACAAGGCCGAACGTCAGGTAAAAAATGAGCGACATTATTGCAAGAAACAGAGGAATGGCCCAGTATTTACTCGTGAGCACTGCATCTATTCTGGTTGAGCGCTTCTGCTCGATCGTTTCTCCCACACGGTGTACACAGTCTCCCGTCACCTTTGCTATATAGGCATAGCGCATATCCGCTATTGCTGCAGCACGGTCTGTTCCCGCATCACGTTCCATTTCCGTCGTTATGTGACCGAGAATATCGTGTTCGTTTTCGTTAAGCCCAAGTTCATCAAGAATAATTTTATCTCCTTCAATAAGCTTGGTCGCACAGTATCTGGAAGGAAGTCCGCGGGCCTCGCAATGATCGGAAATAAGATGAGTCATTGAATGGATAGCCTGATGGACAGGTCCTATGTCGCAGAAGTCTATTTTAGCAGGTTTCTTTTTATTAACAGCCGTATCCATAAGCCGCTGTACCAGTTCGGATATACCGTCACCTTTTACTGCAGAAATGGGAACGGCTGCAAGCTGCATGTTGTCCTCAAGTTTAAGCACATCGATAGAATTTCCGGCCGCAGTTACTTCATCCATCATATTAAGGGCCAGTACCATCGGAATACCAAGTTCTTCGAGCTGCAGGGACAAATACAGGTTCCGCTCGATGTTCGTTGAATCCAGAATGTTAAGAATGGCGTCCGGTTTATCCTTCATAAGAAAATCGCGCGTAACAATTTCTTCAGGCGTATAGGGCGACAGCGAATAAATACCCGGAAGGTCAACAACTTCTATTGTAAGATTTCTTTCATTCGAAGATTCCGGCTGAATGAACGACTGTTTAATAAAGCCGCTCTTGCGTTCTACGGTAACGCCCGGAAAATTACCGACGTGCTGCTGACTTCCTGTAAGCTGATTAAACAGGGACGTCTTTCCGCAGTTCTGATTGCCGACAAGTGCAACGGTAAGTTTCATTATGCACCCCTCTTACAGTACGGACATGCAGCGGCGGAACACGCACTGCATGCATACGGATTTTCCGGCTGTTCAAGCTCAACTTTATCCGCGTCGTCTCTGCGGAGTGTCAGCTCATATCCGCGGAGGTTAAGCTCCATCGGATCGCCAAGGGGTGCTGTTTTACGCACGAGAATTTGTGTTCCCGGCGTAAGTCCCATATCCAGAAGGTGATGACGCAGAGCATCCTCACCGCCGACCGTTTTGATGATACCGCATTTTCCCGGTACAAGTTGGGATAGTTTCATATCACCTACAATATAGTTAGTTTAGACTAACTAGTCAAGCAGGGATAAAATTGTTAAAACCCGTACTGATAAGTCATCCGAGAAATCAGCAGTACAGCGGTAATCAGGCGAACGCCCTGTTTACCGTCTCGTCACGGACTTTCGGTGTAAAAGCACTTACCACGGGCACGACAATAAACGGTATAAGTATAGCAATTGACGCGGCCAGCGGTGAATTGGCTGGTCCCAGAACCATCGTTAAAATGATTGCCGCCGCGGTTCCTGTATAAATACCGGCATAAGCCCCTGCCTTCGTAATTTTTCTGCTGTAAATACCGAGCATGTACGGAGCAAGAAATGCACCCGAAAGCACACCCCATGAAAGCGACATAAGCGTAACTATAAACCCTATCTGAAGTTTTGAAATAAGATAGGAGGCAAGTATAAACACTCCGCTTAAAACACGCATCATAAGAACTGATTCCTTATCAGTCATACTGCGGTGTAAGTATCCCTTATACAAGTCAATTGTAATGGAAGAAGAACTGACAAGCACCATTGACGCAAGCGTCGACATGGAAGCGGAAAGGACAAGCAGCATAATCACCGCCATAAGCCCCTCGGGCAGGTGCTGCGACAACAGTGTCGGAACAATCATATCGTAGTTGATTTTACCGTTAGCAAGACGCGGTACGGATTCAAGACTGAAAAACACATGGCCTAGTATGCCGGTAAAATAGGCACTCACGCCGATTACCAGTGCAAACACCGTCGTTATGACCGAAGCAGTCTTTATTACCTGTTCATTTTTTACTGCATAAAATTTCTGCACCATCTGAGGCAGCCCCCACGAGCCTACGCTCGTCATGAATATCAGCGATGCAACCGTAAGGACTGAAGGCTGCTGCACAGGAGGCACATGCACCGGATAGTTTACACGTACCGTCTGCAGCGCGGCAGAAAGGCCCCCTGCTTTATACGAAAGAACCGCAACCATCGTTACAGCACCTCCGAGCATGATGAATCCCTGTATGAAATCAGTAAGCGTAACGGCAAAATAGCCGCCGAGTATGAGATAAATTCCGGTAATCACGACTAAAATCAGTAACGCAAAATCAAACGAAATGTTAAAGGTCGACTCAAACAAATGCCCCAGACCTTTGAAAACCGATGCGGAATACGGCAGCAGAAATATAAAAATGAGAACGGCAGAAATCATTTTAAGATGGTCGCTGTCGTACCGCGCTTCAAGGAATTCAGGCATCGTCATCGTATCAAGATTCTGCGTCATACGCCTTGTACGCCGCGCAAGCAGCAGCCATGCGCACATTGCACCGAGTACGGCGTTTCCCACACCGATAAGCAGCGAACTGAAACCGAAACCCCAGCCCTGTTTGCCGGCAAAGCCAATAAAAACAGCCGCGGAAAAATATGTCGTTCCGTACGCAAACGCCGACATCCACGGACCGACAGTGCGGCCGCCGAGAAAAAAATCACTCAGGGTAGTTGTCTTACGCATACCCCAGATGCCGACACAAATCATAACGGCCAGAAAAAGGAGGAGAAGGATGAGACTGGACATAAAATATCCTTATTCAGTGTGTAATAACGTCCGGAAGATAGTACCGGACTGCAAGAAAACAGAAAATAGCCGTCTGTAAGTATACACTGCCACCGGAAAAGACGCAACTTTTTTCGGCAGCAGCATAACTTTACTTTAAAAACGAATCAAGCGCCTGCTGCCGTACGGCAATTACGCGGTCACACCATGTATCAAATTCAGGATCGGGAATCTGACATTCCGTATGTGACATAATGTACGCTGTTGTTTTTCGAAGTCCCTGTGCCATCGTCGTTTCGGTATGAAACGAAGGAACGAGTCTGCGGAGTTTTGAAATATCAAACAGAACAGGATACGCTTTATCACCCATCAATTCTCCCTGAAAATCGTACTGTTTTCCGGCAGTTCCGAGAAAGTCTGAAGAAATGTGAACCGCATTCAGCGGCACGCCGAGTGCATCAGCAATAATTTCGTAAATCTGATTCCAGCTGAGCCGTTCGTCCGACATAATCTGCACAGCCTGTCCAAGTGCACGCGGGTTACCAAGCAGTCCCGTAAAACCTGCGGCAAAATCGGTATTATATGTCAGCGTCCAGAACGTCGTCCCGTCGCCGGGAATTATGACTGGTTTATTTTTGAGCATGCGGTCGAGTACCTGATAGCTTCCCTTTGCCCCGTGGACAGCGACCGGAACACTCCGTTCGTCGAACGTATGGCTCGGTCGTACAATCGTAACGGGGAAACCGTCTTTGCGGTATTTCTCCATAAGAAAATCTTCTCCCGCTATTTTATTACGCGAATATTCCCAGTAAGGATTTACAAGCGGCGTACTTTCCGTAATAAGGTAGTCTGCAGGAGGTTTCTGATACGCGGAGGCGGAACTGATAAAGATGAACTGCTTCGTCTTACCTGCAAACAGGCAGAAATCGCGCTCAAGGTCCGCGACTGTAAACGCAATAAAATCCGCGACTGCGTCGAATGTCATACCGGCAAGTTTCGCAGCTGTATCCTGTTCATTGTGTACGTCGGCATGCAGTTCGTGAACACCCGTAAGCCCCGTACTGCGGTTCCCGCGGTTTATGAGCCACAGCTCATCACCCTGAGCGAGCAGCCGTCCGGAAATGGCCATACTGATAGTTCCCGTCCCGCCGATGAATAAAATTTTCATTACGCGCCTCCTTATTTACCGTATGATGTTCTTTACGCCGTCAACAATACGTTTGGCGACGGCAGGATTGTTCATCGTGTATAAATGGATATATTCAAAGCCGTTGGCACATAAATCGATTATCTGACTCACCGCATACGCAAGGCCCGCATCGAATAACGCTTCCTTATTTCCGTCGTACTTATTAATAATTTTAACGAGTCTGTCCGGAAGGGACGCTCCGCACAGTGTCACCATTTTTTCAATCTGGTTCCGGTTGATTACAGGCATGATGCCCGCGCAGACAGGCACGTCAATTCCTGCAATGCGGCAGTCCTCGACGAACGAGGTGAACATAGAATTTTCAAAAAAAAGCTGGGAAATAAGCAGAGATGCACCAGCTTCCGTTTTTTTCACAAGCGCGCGTATGTCGGAAATACGGTCGGTAGACTGCGGATGGCGTTCAGGATAACACGCGCCTGCAATACAGAATTTTCCGGGCTGTGTTCCGGCAATATATGCTGCCAGATCGGAAGCATGGAGAAAATCGCTTTTTTCCGGCACACCTTCGCGTTTGTCTCCGCGCAGTGCAAGAATATTGGTAAGACCGTTGTCTTCAAGCTGCTTCAGAAAATCGTCAATTTCTGACTTTGTGTAGCACAGGCAGGTAAGATGGACAAGCGGTTCTATACCGTATTCATCCTTTATCCGGCGGGAAAGTTCAATAGTTCTGTTGTTGTTGGAACTGCCCCCTGCACCGAACGTTACACTGATAAAATCAGGTCTTAATTCGGCAAGAACGTCAAGCGTTTCCGTTATATCGGAAAGCGGTTTATCATGCTTCGGAGGATATATCTCAAACGACAGATTCGGTCTGCCGGATGTAAACTGATCTATTATCTGCATAGGGTATCTTATCATTTTCCTGTGCAAACCCGCAAGTCCGGATCCATGAGGATATAAAAAAACCGCTCCGAATGCCAAAGCACCGGAACGGTTTTACAAGTTGCTTAAAAGCAGCAGTTTATTTGCTGATAACGCGGATCATTTCGCAGAGTTTGTTTGAATAACCCCACTCATTGTCGTACCATGCGATAAGTTTAACAAAGTTCGGTTCAAGAGCAAGACCTGCTTTTGCATCGAAGATTGATGTGTGTTCATCGCCGCAGAAATCTGTTGAAACAACTTCATCTTCTGTATATTCAACGATTCCCTTGAGAGCACCAGTTGAAGCAGCTTTCATTGTTGCACAGATGTTCTTGTATGCTTCTTCCTTGTCTTTTCCTGCTGCTTTTTCAAGTTCGCAGGTAAGATCTACGACAGAAACATCAGGGCATGGAACGCGCATAGAAATGCCGGTAAGTTTTCCGTTGAGTGCCGGAATTACTTTACCAACAGCCTTTGCAGCACCTGTTGTTGACGGGATGATGTTGTTGTACACAGAGCGTCCGCCTCTCCAGTCTTTTCCGCCCTTTGAAGGACCGTCAACTGTAAGCTGAGTACCTGTTGATGCATGAACTGTTGTCATAAGGCCGCGTTTAATTCCGTATGCATCGTTGATTGCTTTAGCAAGAGGTGCAAGGCAGTTTGTTGTGCATGATGCGTTGGAAATGATTGTCTGACCTGCATATGTCTTGTCGTTTACGCCGTATACGAACATCGGTGTGTCATCCTTTGAAGGAGCTGACATAACGACTTTCTTTGCGCCGCCTTTGATATGAGATTCGCAGAGTTCTTTTGTAAGGAAGAAACCTGTTGATTCAACAACAACGTCAGTTCCGCATTCGCCCCATTTAATAGCGGCAGGATCTTTTTCTGCGAAAACGCGGATTTTATTGCCGTTTACAATAAGATTCTGATCATCGAATTCTACTTTGCCTTCAAAGCGTCCATGTACTGAATCATATTTAAGAAGATAAGCAAGATAGTCAATCAACATTTTTGAAGGATCTGCCTTATTAAAAGCGAGAAGATCGTTGATTCCGACAATCTGGATGTCATTGAAATTGGTGACTGCTGCACGGAAAACCATGCGGCCAATACGGCCGAAACCGTTAATACCGACTTTAATCATAGCCTAGTAGCTCCTTATCATAGAGATTTATGTTATGACAATTTTACGTTTTATGTAAACAAGTGTCAATATGAAGCACGGTATGATAACAAACCGCACTAAACACAACAATTTATTTATATTACAAAAGAACAGTATAATTACAAAATATATTATAAAAAAAGGAATTAAGCCGACTATAATAATAGGAAAATACTTGAAGTACCTGCAAAAATACAAAGGAGGTTGCAAGTGGCTCAAGTGTATAAAGTTTAGGAGATAAGTTCAATGAACAAAAATGTCAAAAAGTCGTACAGCCTTGCAAAAAGGCTTTCTCTGGTTATACTTCCTGTCATGTGGGCGCTGTTTACTATCATGATCATAATAAACATGAAGATTCTCCGCCCTGCCGTGAAAAACGTTTATAACTTCAATATTGCTGAAATCGCATCTGCACGGGCGGCGCAGATTGATGACTGGCTGAAGTCATATCTACTTGATTTAAAAGTATACAGCGGCGCTGATATCGTAAAAACAGGCGATGAAGATAAAGTTGTGAACTGGCTGCATCAGAATACCCGGCTGCGCAATTCTGATTATGACTATATGTTTTTCTGCGGACCGGACGGTTCAACTAAACGGGATACAGGTCTGGTAGGAAAAGTAAACGGTATCTCGGACAGGGATTACTATAAGTCCATAATGAAAAACGGTAGAAATACATTCATCGGCAATGCCATCGTATCGCGTACTTCCGGGAAAACAGTAATTCCTGTTACACGTGCTGCAAAAGATGCAACCGGACGAACTTTCGGTTTCTTCACGGGAATGCTGGGGCTCCAGATGCTGCAGGATTCGCTTAAAGTAATAAAAATAGGCGGTCAGGGATATATATTTCTTACAGACCGGAAAGGTACCATACTCTCCCATCCTGACGAAAGTCGTCTTATGAAAAATTTTAATTATAGTACGGAACTTATACATATTCTTCGTGCCGGAAAAGAATCTGCAATCGAAATAAACAACAAAACGGACGGACATATATCGGTCGCTGTAGCACCGGTTAAACTGGCTGAAGGATGGATGGTAGGAGTAGTAATTCCTGAAAATCAGATTCAGGAAACTGCCGATAATGTCCGTAACGCATCGCTTCTTATGGAAATTATAACCGGCATTATTTTATACTGTATTGTCACGTTCTCGATTATGCTTGTCATTTCCAGACTTACTATAGTGCAGAAGCAGCTTACAGACATTACGAACGGAGATGCGGATCTTAGAAAACGTATTCCGGTAAAGAATCAAGATGAAATCGGAAAACTTGCTGCAAATTTTAATAAATTTACCGGTAAAATTCAGGAAATTATTTCAACAATAAAAAACTCGCGTATACAGCTCGGTAATGTAGATGCTGCGCTCACTGAAGAAATCCGTAACACAGGTAGTTCTGTATCGGGAATTACGGAAAGTGTTGAAAAAATAAGTGTCAGCATTACAGAACAGAGTACGAGTGTCGAACAAACAGCAGGAAGTGCGGAACAGATAGAAAAAAGCATAGAGTCGCTTGAACTGATGATTCAGAATCAGTCCGGAAGTGTCACGGAAGCATCGGCCGCTGTAGAAGAAATGATAGGGAACGTAAAATCTATGGAAACTTCTGCCGCCCATATGGCGCAGGAATTCGCATTGCTCGCAGCAGATACCGAAAAAGGGATCAACAAGGATGCAGAGGTTAATGACAAAATCAGAACAATCGCCGATGAATCACAAATGCTGCAGGATGCAAACGAAATTATTACAAGTATCGCAGAACAGACAAATCTGCTTGCTATGAATGCGGCAATTGAAGCAGCTCATGCTGGAGATGCAGGTAAAGGATTTTCTGTTGTTGCTGATGAAATCAGAAAACTTGCCGAAACATCGTCCGAACAGTCCAAAAAAATCGGAGACGAACTTAAAAAAATTCAGGAAACTTTTTCAGACGCAGCAGGGGTATCAGATAACGCCAAAAAAGCTTTCGATTCCGTCTCAAAACGAGTTGCAGCGACAAATCTGCTTGTTCAACAGATCCATGGTGCAATTCAGGAACAGAATGAAGGCTCGAAACAGGTTCTTGAAGCGCTTAAATCAATGAATGACAATACCTCACAGGTAAAATCCGCATCAGCTGAAATGACGGAAGGAACAAAAACGATTCTCACAGAAATAAAAAAACTTCATGATATATCAGAAGAAATCCGCGGTCTTATGACAAACATCACAACAGAAACGGCAGAAATAAATACAGCAAGCAAAAGATTATCAGATGCCTCAGGAGCGTTGAATAAAAATGTAAAGGAAATTGGATCGCAGATAGATTTGTTTAAGATTTAACTTTTTGTACTCCGGCGGCTTCGGCTGCCATGACCTTCTTTCGCTCTATATAGCCGCTGTCCTCCAGATACTTCCTTCTGGTTATAATAAGATTTATCAGTTCCTGATACATATTATAATCGACTTCAAGTGCGATCGGCAGAATAAAGTATTCCGTTTCGTCACAGTATCTCTCTATAAATTCCGGATCAGTAACGAATCCCAGACTTATCATATTGCTGATACGGTCGGCGCATTTCAGGACCTTTGCACGCTGACTGCCGTTCGCTATTATATTCCGGAGATAATCATTTTTCAGCTGACCTTCCCTCTTTGTCACTTCAAGCACAAGTCTGTAAACGTCATTTCCCTCGTCGTCTACATTAATAATCAGATTCTGGTCAAAGCCCGGCACATCTTCAATGACATCGTGAATTACTGATGCCTTAAGCAGAACTGAGTCTATATACCCGTAATCAATAAGGATGGCCATTGTATCAAGCTGATGACGGAACATATTACCACCTGCATGGCGGGCTTTCCCAATGAGCGCAGTCGCAAGCTGCATATACGGCGCAAGAAACATGCTTTTTAACAGAAGCATTGCTTCGTTGTCCATTTTTCCGGAACGATCCGTATGCATCTCGTACTTGATTTTTCCCATCGGCTTACTCCTCGTTCAAAGATTTACAGGCTCTTTATGTACGATTCAAGCTTTTCAATGCGCCTTTTATGTTCTTCAAGTTTTTCACGCTCTTCAGCAACAAGTTCTGCAGGCGCATGCTCCGCAAATTTTCCAGAAAGTTTCGCTTCGGTCTTTTGTGCATACCCCTCCGTCTCAGTCAATTCCTTCCGGAAGCGGGCAAGCAGCTGCTCTTTGTTGACGCTTTCGTCAATCATGAGGAACGCTTCATGTCCCGTTCCTACAGTACCGATTGCATCCGCAGGTTTTTTAGCGACAAAGTCAATCTTTGAAATTCCTGCAAGCAGCTCAATTATATCTTCCTTCTCTGTGCAGACTTCTGCCGCACTGTCTTTTTCTATAACAAGTGCAAGATGAATTTTTGCCGCAGGATCTATGCCGCATTCTGTACGCAGTCCGCGTACGTTGCGGATAAGCTCCTGAAGGACTGCAAAACGTTTTGATATATTTTCATCACTGCGCGTATCGTTAACTTCGGGATACGGAGCTGCAATGAGCATACCGGTGTAAAGACTGTTCGTGATAACAGCGTTTGTTCCCGCTTTTTTTCTATTCTCAATAATTTCATTAAGCGGAAGTTTACTGTAAATTTCTTCCGTAACAAACGGTAAAAACGGATGAAGCAGACGGATATTTTCTTCAAGAACATTAAGCAGAACAGAAACTGCACGATTCTTTTCGTTATCATCCCCGTTTCTGAACGAAAGTTTTGTTGCCTCAACATACCAGTCACAGAATTCATTCCAGAAATATTCGTAAAGCGCAGATGCAGCATCATTATACCGGTATCCTTCAAGAGCGTCTCGCTCCGTACGGACACATTTATCAAGTTCTGTATAAATCCATTTATCAAGTTCTGTAAGGTCACTGTCCTTTACAGGAATAAGCGTTCTCTCTTCAAGATTACCAAGAATATACCTGCCTGCGTTCCATATTTTGTTTGCAAAACGACTTCCGAGTTTGAACGACTCTTTATCAACAAGAACGTCCTGTCCCTGTGCACACATGAATCCGAGCGTAAATTTAAATGCATCGCTTCCGTACATGTCAATTATTTCAAGCGGATCAATTCCGTTTCCGAGCGACTTGCTCATCTTACGGCCCTGCTTATCACGGACAAGTCCGTGAATATAAATATCATGAAACGGCGGTTTTCCTGTAAATTCAAGACCAGCCATTATCATACGGGCTACCCAGAAGAAAATAATATCGTATGCCGTTACAAGCGCTGTCGTCGGATAGAACGTCTGAAGATCCGAAGTATTCTCCGGCCAGCCGAGCGTACTGAACGGCCAGAGCCACGAAGAAAACCACGTATCAAGCACATCGGGATCCTGTTCAAGCTGATCTTTACCGGCACCACATTCCGGACAGGTACACGGGTCTTCCCGCGCGACAATAGTTTTTCCGCATTTTTTACAATACCACACAGGGATACGGTGTCCCCACCAGAGCTGGCGGCTTATGCACCAGTCGCGGATATTTTCCATCCAGCTCTTGTATGTATTTTCCCACTTTCTCGGATAAAAAACGATGTCGCCGTTCTTCCACGCATTAAGACCTTTTTCTGCAAGCGGCTGCATCTTTACGAACCACTGGTCGGAAAGATACGGTTCGACAACGGTACCGCAGCGGTAACAATGCCCGACGGAATGGGTTATTTTTTCTTCACCCTTAAAAAGACCAAGATCCGTCAAATCTTTGATTATAAGTTCACGAGCCTTCGGACACGTTAATCCGCGGTATTTCTCAGGACAATTTTCGTTAAGCGTACCATCCGGATTCAGAATATTTATAATCTGGAGATTGTTGCGTTTTCCCACCTGCCAGTCGTTCGGATCATGAGCCGGCGTAATTTTCACCATACCGGTGCCAAAAGCCTTATCGACATATGCATCGGCAATAAGCGGAATCGTACGTCCGGTGAGCGGCAGTTTAAGTTTTTTTCCGACGACCGCCTTGTAACGTTCGTCAGTCGGATTTACTGCAACGGCAGTATCTCCTAACAGTGTTTCAGGACGAGTAGTAGCAATTTCGATTTTTGTTGACCCGTCGGGAGCAGGACCGTCTGCATACTCGTACCAGATGTGATACATGGCACCGGCCGTATCAGTATGATCAACCTCGTCATCAGCAAGAGCTGTTCCGCACCGGGGACACCAGTTAACAAGATAATGTCCCTTATAAATAAGTCCGCGCTCATAAAGTGTAACAAACACGTCGCGGACAGCCTTTGAAAGTCCCTCATCCATTGTAAAACGTTCTCTGTCCCAGTCTGTACTGTTACCGAGTTTGCGCTGCTGCTTTACAATTGTATTGTGGTGGTCATTTTTTACAGTCCATGTTCGTTCAAGAAATTTTTCCCGTCCGATGTCATTACGCGTCAGCCCCTCTTTTTTGAGAGCACGCTCAACGACATTCTGGGTCGCAATTCCTGCATGGTCTGTTCCCGTTACCCAGAGTGTATTGTCGCCCTTCATACGGTGATAACGAACGACAATATCCTGTAACGTATTATTTAATCCGTGTCCTACATGAAGGACACCGGTAACATTCGGAGGCGGAATAACAACAGTATAGGTAGATTTCCGGAGAACCTCCGGAGATATTCCGGCGGTACGTTTTTCATAATCGGCATGCACTGGGGAAGCAGCATCAGAAGCAGGCTTAAACCAGCCCTCACGTTCCCATTCTGTATATATGCGGTCTTCAAAGTTTTTCGGATTATATGCTTTTTCCAATTCTATTGCTTTCATAAACCGGAATTATAGCAGATTATACCGGGTGTTACAATATTGTAGTTTACGGCTATATAATATAGAAGTTATTTTATCTGAACATGTTGAAAAAAAAATGCCTGATTATTATACTCAGATTATGCCTGAAAATGAGCTGAGAAATAAAAAACGGCATTTCATGATGGCTGTGATGGATATAGTTCTTTTCAGCTGCCATACACTCCTGTTGATTTTTTTTATCTGTACGCAGATAAAAATCATGATATACGTAAATATTTTCAGTGTTTCATTCTACGGCGTACTTTTTATTCTTCTAAAGCAAAATACAGTTCATACCTCTCTTGCAACATGGTTGACCACTGTTGAAATCATGGCCCATCTTATATTTGCTCTTCTCTGTCTGGGCTGGTCATGCGGATTCCAGCTGTATTGCATCGGACTGCTGAGTATACTCTTTTTTTCTTCATACGGTTCGGATAAAAACGACGCTTATATTTTTCATCCCGTACAGGCCAGTATAATTTCTATGCTGATTTTCTTCAGCATGGAATATTATACTTCGGTGAATGAACCGGTTTATATGGTTACGTTTTTTATACAAAAAGTTTTATATACTGCCAATGCATTGTTTATTTTTTTTCTTGTAATCATTTTTTCAAAAGTATACTCCGATCTTATCCGTTCCTCTGAGCTGAAAATCAGGAGCGAAGCATATCTTGATGAATTGACAAAACTGTACAACCGTCGAAAGATGCGGGAAATCATCGGAAACTTTCATGAAGAAGCAGTAAAAACGGGAACACATTACTGTATCGCCATGTTCGATATAGATAATTTCAAAAAAATAAATGATTCATACGGACACGCAGCAGGCGATTATGTCCTGACAACGATAAGTAAAATACTTATCGAAAACTGTTCGGATACAGCGAAAGTCTGCAGATGGGGCGGAGAAGAATTCTTATTTATTGAACAATACAAAACAGATAACTTCGAATGTATAGACCGCATTGAATCAATACGAAAAAGCATAGAAAAATATCCGTTCATATATGAAAAATATTCTTTCAATCTGACGGTAACAGCAGGTGTTTCAACTTTCAGCGGAGATGCGACAATCGCTAAAATAATTGCAAAAGCCGATGAAAATCTGTATCTCGGAAAAAATAATGGAAAAAACCAAATAATTACATAGCTGTATGATTATTACTGTTTTTATCATCATCTTATTATCTTTCCGGGAATCGACTGATACCTTATATCAAATTCTGTATCAGACCCGCTCTTTCCGATTCTGATAAAATATCTGTTTCGTCCAAAAAATAAATGACTTCTTTTCATCCTGAGTATATTATCAGGAATCAAAAATGGCCGGCAGAATTTTCCGGCTGTACTCTGAGTTTCTCTTTTTTCAGTTTTTTTTCTACAGTTTTTCTTTTCCGCCTCCTGTCGGGAGTTTTTTTTGTACAGTCCCTCCATTACTGATTTCCCGCAGTTACGGTAAACAGGAGGAGGCAGACATTTTACAGACTTAAGAACTTCACTTATAACATTTGTACAATGTAAAAAACTTTCATTCAAATATTCAGGTGTATATTTCGGTACCATCATATTCTTACGTTTTTCACGAACTGATACAACATCTACAAGTACTGTCGTGTTTCTGTTTTTCGATATAACAGTTTCGATGATTACTCCTTTTAATACGGAAGCAAGAACCGGCGGTTCAATTCCGAAATCCACTATCCTGCGGAAAATATCAACCGGATCATCCATCCGCAGAAGTGACAGTACAAGATGCCCGGCAAGCGCTTCCCGTACTGCGGTTCCGGCAATCCGCGTGTTACAGATTTCTTTTATAATAATCACATCCTGATTTTTGTTTTCCCGTCTTTTCTGCCGTAGAAGCTGGAAAAACTCTGCAAGGACCTCAGAATTCGGCTTTTCTTCCGGCCCGCATATAAGTATAAGTCCTTCTTTTTCTCTCATCATTTGAACAATCTTCTGCATCTGAATCATGTTCAATCCAAGTCCGGTAATTAAAAAAGAATTCTGTTTCATAGACTACTCCTCTTCCTTCACTCTTAATCGTATTGAAGTGACTAAAAACAGATATTTTTGCATCTTTTCTACTGTAAAAAAAAGAATATACCGCCTGTACACTCTTCAGCTGCCACTATATCAGTCCACATGATATTCCGATTGCGTTTCATAATCTTTTCTGTTACTATTTTACAGGGTACCTGAAAATGATTACATACTGGCAGCAGAAAGACGGACAATTTTTACGCGTTAACAAAAATCAAATCGACGATTCTGCACCTGTATGGGTTGATGCCCGTAAATTAACTACTATAGATATGGCACTGCTCGAGGCAGGCTGCGGCATTGACTACGACCACATAACCGATATTCTTGATCCCGATGAGCTTTCCCGTATTGAAGACGGCGATACATATGTTCTCACAATTGTACGTATTCCGATTTATGAAGCTAATGCTGATGTACCCTACTATACTATTCCGCTCGGCATCATTATTGAAGGAAATACGATCATCACGATATGTGGTTCAAATAATGAAGTACTTGAAGATATTTCATCCGGACATGTTAAGAGTATAATTCTTGCAGATTTTCCTGCATTCATCATCAGGCTGCTCAGCCGTGCTGATATTACTTTTCTTAAATATCTTAAAGAAATAAACAGACAGTCGTCCGCAATCCAGCGGGACCTGCAGGGATCTATCGAAAACAAAGAAATCATTAAAATGCTCAATCTGCAGAAATCACTTGAATATTTTACCACCTCTCTCTCAAGTAACCAGCTTCTTCTTTCAAAACTGCATAAAACAAAACTGATGACGTTCGACGAAGACGATGTTGACTGGCTTGATGACATAGAAATTGATAACCGTCAGGCTATGGGAATGGCGGACACATACAGCAATATTCTTACAAGTCTTATGGATACATTTACGTCAGTCATTTCTAATAATCTTAACATTATTATGAAAAAGCTCACTGTTATTAATCTCGTGCTTATGGTTCCTACCTTCATAACAAGTTTTTTCGGTATGAATATTCCGTTACCGTTCGCACACAACGGCTGGATCGGCATGCTTGTTATTTCCGGTGTATGTCTGCTTACAACAATCGTTACGGCATATATGCTGCGTGATCGTTCGCCTGTAAAAAAAATTTCACAAAAGAGGAAAAACAAATAATGAAACAGATTATTATTCCTGCATTGTTCGTACTATTTCTGTCGTCTCTTGCCGCACAGCCGGCAGCAGACTCTTTTCAGGACATCGATATGGTGCAGCTTGCACAACCGGAAGGAAGCGAAAAACCATCCTTTGTAATCGGCGACAACAGCCAGTCTTATACAGCGGCACGGTATGTCGATCCGTTCAAAATCAATAAATATGAAACGACGTATGCACTCTGGTTCCGTACAAGGATTGAAGCAGAAAAAAACGGATACTTTTTTACTGATCCGGGACAGGAAGGATCTGCCGGCCGACGGGGGCGGTACCCTACGGAAACAGGCAGTCTGCAGCCCGTTACGATGATAAGCTGGTACGACGCAATCGTGTGGTGCAACGCACTCAGCGAAATAGAAGGAAAAACACCCTGTTATACATATAAAGGAAATATACTCCGTGATTCTTCCAGCACGTCATCATGCGATCTGGCCGTATGCGACTGGAACGCAGACGGGTACCGTCTTCCGTCTGAAACTGAATGGGAATATGCTGCACGCGTCATGAAAACAGGATTCCAGCGCGGTGATTATGCAAGCGGACAGGAAAATGACGATCTTAAAGGCGATGTTCATGTAAAAAGCGAACAGCTCGTCGCATGGTTCGACATGAATACTACTATCACCCGGACAGTCGGAACTGCCGGTACGCTTTTTACACCCGACGCTCCTCCTGCGCCGGGTTCGGGAAACCCGAACAGTGCAGGACTTTTTGATATGAGCGGAAATGTGCTTGAATTCTGCTGGGACTGGTTTGCTGATTATACGGAACAGGAAAGAGGGAAACGTGCAGCAGGACCGGAATACGGTTCGCAGCGGGTAAGCCGGGGCGGCAGCTGGTCGCCGTACACAGAATTCATCTGTGCGGGCGACCGCTATTCGTATGATCCGAACGAAGTCTACAACTATATGGGTTTCAGAATCTGTTCAAGCAGATAATAATTTAATTCACCTTCTTCAGTTCGGCTCGTGTTATCATCCAGCCATTGTGATCTTTTTCTGCTTCCATGACTGCATAACATCCGTCTGCAAGAGGCCCCGGATTAATAACAACAGTACCGTTAATTCTGTCAACAGCCGCAGCCTCGTGAATATGTCCGGTTATTACCGCAAGAGGTGATTTATCTTCAATAAATTTCCGCAGCAGCGGGGAACCGACATGTACGGTCGGCTTCACTGCGTCACATTTTGTATCCTTCGGAGGATTATGCATGATGAGGATAAGGTTATTCCAGCGGCCGTTTTCATCTCCACCTTCTTTCGTATTTTCCACGATACTGAAATCAGAAAGAAGTTCTTCATCTGTACGTTCGTTCGGTGTCGTTCCTGTAAATTTACTGCCCCCTCCGCTGCCGGCAAAATACAATCCTTCGTGATAGACAAGTGTTGATTCAACGCTGATATCCTGATTTTCTATTTCGTCAAGAAAATCAGGTTCGTCACAGTTTCCGATAACGGAAAAAATCGTTTCATGTTTTTTACACAATGCTTCGAGTGCAGGTTTTCCTGTTTCAGGATGTGAAAACGCGGCAAAATCTCCTGCAAACAGAACTGCATCGGCAGATTTAAATTCGTTATCTAATTTGTCAAGTACCGGTATATTTCCGTGCAGATCAGATATAACTAAAAAATTCATATACAACCTCCAGTCAGAACTTTATTGAAATTCAACTGTCCGATTTTAAATACATTCCATTGCAGAGGAAAGCTTCTGCATCTGTTCTTCAGTCCCGATTGTTATGCGGAGATATTCCTCAATTCCTTTCGTCGCAAAATGACGAACCAGTATGCCCTGTTCTTTTATTCTGGTATAGGCTTCATCTCCCCGTATGCCGTTCTTTTTTACAAATACAAAATTAGTCTGCGACGGAATAACATTCCATCCGTGATGAGTAAGAAAGGTACTGAATTTTTCACGTTCACTGACAATTTTTCTTGCACAGTCAGCATAATATCCGTCGTTACTGCAGGCAGCTGTTCCGGCTACCTGCGCAACTGCATCTATCGGAAAATGGTTTAGAGAATTCTTTACGGTCGTAACGGTGCGTACAAGTTCCGGCGAAGCAACAATATAACCGAGCCGCATTCCTGCGCTGCACAAACTTTTGCTGAACGTACGTACAATCAGAAGATTCGGAAATTCTGCAAGGAGCGGGATGCAGCTTTCTCCGCCAAAATCAACATATGCTTCATCTACTACGAATACTTTATCACTGTGTGTGTTTAGAAGCATTTCACGAACCTGACTGCGGGAAATCCCTCTTCCTGTTGGTGCGTTCGGGTTTGCAAATATAATACCCGATCGGTTCCGCTTTTCATGTGCAGTCATCTCTGCAGTATCAAGCGTCCAGTCTCTGTTAAGCTTTACGGGATCAAGCGGGATATTATAAAAACCACCGTACACAGGATAAAAACTATATGAAAATTCAGGCACCACGAGCCTGCAGTCGGAATCAAAAAATGCATAGAATACAAACGAAAGTACTTCGTCGCTGCCGTTACCGCTGTAAATCATGTCCGGGGTAACGGTAAATGGGATTTTGTCCTCGTCTGCCGGGCGGCACTGCTTTCCGCCGGAGACAGCACGACAAAGGACTCCTCCTGTTCTGTTAAGCATACCGGCGATTGCTTCATGAAGGGCCAGAGAATCAGGATCAGGATACAGGCCGAGTTTTTCCGGAGATCCGCTTACAAAGCCGGTAACTGCGGAAATAACTTCCGGACACGGCGGATAAGGATTTTCATTTGCATTAAGCTTGATGTATTTTCTGTCTTTAGGCTGTTCACCCGGTACATACGGATGAAGATTCTGCATACGCTTTGAATTCATTTTAGTCCTTCTGATTTCATTTCTCTATTTTATTCTTATACGGACTCTCCTGCAAGTCCCGGTACTGCGTATAAAATAACAAGACTGTATTAATTCATGAAATTAAAGTTGCGGAAAGCATTTTTTACTGCTACAATACGTACATGTCTACATCGGCAAATTTGGGCACACTACTTCGTTTTTACGCGACCAGACAGGGATCGGCCTTCGTCAACTTTCATGACTTCTGCGACTATATCAAAAAATATGCCGAACATCATGTTGAAGAACAGGCTGACCTTGTAAAATATCTTGGTAACCCTGAAGATAATGTTCAGACGGAACTGGAAAAACTTGCCGAAAAACATCTGGTTTATTTGCTGGACCGTACACCCGACAAGCAGACTATCGTTGTAATAATGTATTTTACAGTGCAGTATGCACAACGGTATAAAGAAATTTCATCTAATACATCAATTCCTTTTCCCTCAATAGCAGACCTGCCGAAACAGGTTCCCTTTGATGCAATAGAAAAAGAAAATGCTTCAGATCTTTTTCCGGCATTGTTTGCAGGGCAGGATCTGAAATCACCCCGGCTGTTCTGTGTACAACTTCCTCACGATGTACCGCCTGTTCTGTTTCCGGAATGTATTCCTATAAGCATTCTGACAAATGCGGCTATGGCAAAACTCCGCACGATGCTCAAAAAAGAAGAATATCACGATTATTTTCTGAAAAAGCTTAGAAATGCAAATCCGGGAAAAGAAATTTCGACACAGAATTTTTTTGGTCAGATCATAAGCAGACCGGACAACGCACTGCAGTCGATGGAAACTTCAGGTGATGCGTTCTACTTCTGGAGTCAGCTCTGCTATTTCGTCCGGCAGGATTTTGAAAAAGTAAAGGACATGACACTTGAGGACATAAACATTCTGCAGGCAGTTTCGATTTCAGAGCTTCACATGCTGATGCTTAAAAACAGAATTCAAAAACAGCAGCAGAAGCAGGATGCATTGCGTGATCTGGAACAGGCTCTTAATAAGCCGCCGTATTTCTACTCGATGCAGGGAATTTTGAAACTGACAGATGCAAAAGGTATTCCGCTGCACGGGCGTTATTCCGATGCGGATCTGAAAAACTTTCTTGAAGCACTCACCTCAGA
This sequence comes from Treponema sp., assembly GCA_023231445.1. Lineage (GTDB taxonomy): Bacteria > Spirochaetota > Spirochaetia > Treponematales > Treponemataceae > Treponema_D. The sequence goes on from JALNVF010000029.1 coordinate 19,593, forward strand.
AAGTAAAGATACTGAATTACCACGGCTGCTTGTTTTTAAAATTGATTCAGGAATGCGCTATTTTGTTTACAAAACAAAAGTCTTCCCGCTTATTGTACGGCTGTGCAACGAAGCTCACGATATTGTCGAAAAAAAACTTATCGATAAATGGTTCAATGTGCTCCAGAATTATGAAAAACTGTCCGAAATGCACGGCAGACAGGAATTTGAAGATTGTATCAAAAAAGAAGTTGAAACAGAATCCCCTGTTCTGTATGCTCTGCTCAGTTCAAATTTTCTCCCCATATTAGATATCGAAATGCAAAATGATACGGAAAACAGGAACTTCAAACTGTTTTCCGACGGACATTTGCTCCCGTATAGTAAACTGCTCATGCTCGACTGCACAACTATTCTCTCAAGCGCAAAGATAATGCTGCCCTTCTGGTATATCATTCCCGTTATTTCACAAATTATACGTTTCTTTATGAAAAAACCTAAAATAAAAAAGACAGTGAAAAAACCGGCACCTGCAGAATACGAAGAAGAAAAAAAACCGGAAAAAAATATGACTAAGCGGGAGGCTCTTGCAGCTGCAGCGAAAAGACAGGAAAAGCATTTCATTCCTGCAGGATCGACAATTGACCGCGAACTCGATTCATATTGTAATGAGTGGAACAAGCTCATAACAAAAGAAGCGCACATGCAGCTTACGGAGGATGTAAATTCTCTTATCAGAGATTATATGCGTAAAGTAATACATACTATTTCTGCAAATTCTTTTACAACAGAACGTATCGAAAATCTTGCAGAAGCGCTTATAAAAACTCCGAACATGCAGAAAATTACCGGACAGGACGCTTTATATATGTATACGCAGTTATACATTCTTCGCCTGGTTGAAAACGGTTAATCAGCATTCTTAATTTTTAACAAAAATAAAAAAATACTCCAAAAATGAACATACTGAACGATATATACAGAGGGAGCGCAGTAATAAACTGCCCTCCTGTTCTGTCCGGCCGGACAAAGACAACATATCGCATGTATAAAGGAGTATCAGCATGAATCAGTTAAATTCTCTCATTCTGGAAGGAAACATAACGCGGGAACCGGAGTACAGGGAAACACCGCATGGATGTAAAGTCTGCAGTATTCCGCTGGCAGTCAATCGTTATTACAAAAACAGCGACGGACAGGGTATTGAAGAAGTCTCATATTTTGACATAGAAGTCTTCGGAAAAATGGCGGAATATTGTCAGACCAGAACAGACAAAGGACGCGGCATGCGCGTTGTAGGCCGTCTGAAACAGAACCGATGGAAAACCACAGAGGGGAAAAATGCATCCCGCATAACAATTATTGCGGAACATATAGAATTCAAACCACGTCTTGATAAAAAAACAGAAAACAAAGACGAACTTAACGATATAGCCGCTGCAACAACCGCAGCTGCGGCTGAATACGAAATGAATACAGAAAAGCAGGAAACAGAGGAAGCCTTATTCTGATGATTTCAGCGGGGCCGCTTTCTGCTCCCCCGCGTACTGCCTTTCCTGCTGTTTTCCGTTTTTTTATGAAATACGCCTGCATCGTTGCCGGCAATGCGTGCCGCTGCGGCTCTTTCATTTCCCGCTTTGTATTCTTCAACCTGCTGAGGAGAATAGAAACCTTCTTTCCAATTAAACCGGGAAACTCCCGGGAGCGCAGCACGTTTTACGATTGAATTTGTTACTTCACGCAGCTGACCTTTTGTCACTTTTGTTTTAGAAAAATCAAGCAGCAGGCGTCTGAAGCCGGAATTATAGAGCAAATCAGTTTTATCAGTAATGGCAAATGCGGTTTCAGGCATGACAAACGAACCGTCTACAGTCGAATTTACCTTGAATGTACCGCCTTCCTTATCTTTAAAATAGGTAAAATCATATTCATCAGGTAACTTGAACCGCATACGGAATAATGCCGGATAAGCAAAAACCGGTATAAGAACCCGGGATCGCACCGGTTGTTCAAACGTAGATTCAAGATTTTTCCGGGAATTTTCATACGGCATAACAAACGCGCCCAGTCCCTGGTTTTCAAGCCATGAGACAGCCCATCTGTTAAATGTATACAGATACGGTCCGGCAATCATGTTAACGCCAGTCCTGCCCCGAAGCATCTCTATATGAGCTGTATTATTAGCGACAAACGTCGTAAAACCGTCCGCAATCAGATCATCAATCGTTCCGCGGAGTAAATCTTCCGATGCAGCCGGACAATACGGATCAAGCGAAATTATCAACTGCTTTTTCGAAAGCGGAAGTACGGTATTGTGTTGTAATAAACCGACACCCGTTTCATGATTAAGCTCTATTATAACACGTACCGGATGTGCCGCCTGTACGATAAATACATCGGAAAGAGTCGACACCTGTACATACAATCCTTCAGGAAAATAAGTCAGCTCATTTTTCTTAACTGGAGTCAAATCCAGTACCGGTAATTTTTCGTCTGCCGGCTGCCGGCGGTAACGGGATAAATCATTCGGTAATACCCGCGGATAATGTTTTGACATAGATTTTGTCTGAAGCAGATAAACGCTGTCGCCTGTATGAAATCCGCCGGGAATGTCGATCCATCGTTTACCACTTTCCGGAATTTCAACACTTCTGACTTTATGGCTTACACGTCCGCTGTCATCCTTCCGGTGAAGGCGGATTGAATCTCCGGGATCAGGATCATATGATTCTCCTGAAAATTGAGCCATCTGAATCTGCAATTGTTCCGGAGGAGTATCGGAAGATGCATTTTTTTTCGCATCTTCAATAAGTTCGTCAGGAGCTGCCTTAAGGGATGTAATCGTCCCTAAATAAATTCCGGTACCACCGGCCTGATCAGGATTAAGAATTTCATCACCAGCCTTTTCGATACCATCTTCCTGAGTTTTAAAATTATACCAGTATGAAGTTTTTGTCCGTGCAAAATCAGATGACAGCATACGTTTACCGGCAACAACAGCTCCTTTCTTATCTTCTTTCCAGTGATCCATAACATACCGGTACGCAGAAACGACAGCTCCGACATATTCCGCACTCTTCATGCGCCCTTCTATTTTGAATGAATCTATACCGATTTCCATAAGATCGGGAATACGGTTGATAAGTTCAAGATCACAGGGAGAAAAATAATAGCCTTGTTCAACTCCATCCGGCAGTTCAGCCGTATAAAACCTGCGGCACGCCTGTGTACACATTCCCCTGTTTGCAGATTTTCCACCGAGAAAACTGGAAAAAAGACAAAGCCCTGACTCACTTACACAAAGCGCCCCATGTACGAATATTTCAAGCTGTGTTTTAGTTGAATCCTTTATTTTTTTGATTTCCTCAAGTCCCAGTTCACGGGCAAGGACAACGCGTTTTACACCTTCCCTGCTGAGCAGGTTTACACCGGCAGCGCTTGCTATATTCATCTGCGTGGAAGCATGCAGTTCCATTTCCGGAAAAAACTGTTGGGCCATACGGATAATTGCAAAATCCTGCACAATCAGTCCGTCAGGCTTTACATTGTTAAGATAGGAAAGAAACCTGTACAGACGTTCTGTTTCACTTTCTTCACAGACGGTGTTTACCGTCACATAAATTTTCTTCCCCTGCCGGTGTACAGCATCAACCGCAGCCTCAAACTGATTCCATGCAAAATTTGATGTTCGAAGCCGCGCATTGAAGCTTTTCAGACCAAGATAAACCGCATCGGCACCTTCTCCGATTGCAGCATCAAGTGATTCAATATTACCCGCAGGTGCTAATAATTCAGACATATATAAAAGTATATCAGAAAAGTGCAGCTTTTACTATACAATTAAAACAAACGGTAATCGGCTCCTATTCGACTGTTCCCGGTGATACTTTTTTTGAGTCAGCGATATACCATTCATCTGAAGACTGAGCGATTACATCATCTGCAGAAGAACCTTTCCGGACATTATCAAGAAGTGTCAAACACCCCTTGCGCGCGAATGTTTTTGTAGCAGTGAGACCATCTGATTTTACCGCATCAGAAGGCCCTGCGCTGTGCCATATACCTTCAGATACAGCTGCCTCTGCCGCATTTTGCACTTCGTCCTTCGTCCATGACATAATTCCGGCAGGAGCATACAGTACTGCATCAATGAAATTACCGGAAAATGAATTCAAAAGTACTATCACATCTTCCTTATCTCCAATGCATGCTTTCGTATTATCCGCCCATAAATCGCGTGCTTTTGATGAAACATAATCAGCTTTTGTCGTTCCCTCGGCAGCAGAAAGATCATCTCCGGTCTCATCAATACAGCTTTCCCCCTTCTTTCTCATGTGCAGAATAATAACATCTCCCGGTTTTACCTCGGCAGCGGGCAGTACGTATCCTCTGTCTTTCCCGTCATTTGCGCTGTATACTTCAAGCCCTGCAAGATTGCCTTCCGTCAGTACAAACAGTTCTACAAATTCGCACCTGTTCGAACCTGAAACATATCCGGGATGTATTTCGCTGATCAATACATGTGCCATTCTGTCGTTGTAGCCTGTAAATGGAATACAGAAGGTTAAAGTATTCCCTGTTCCATCGGCTGCCTCTCCGTACAATTTATAATGTGCACCGACTGATCTTTTTTCTGTAGAACTAATTGTTACACTCTTGCCTGCTTCATCATAGGAAATTATTCCCTGAACAGCATTATCAGATTCTGAAGCATTTTCCAAAGATGGAATTGCATCGTCTGATGCCGTTGTTTCAGATGCAGGAACTATTACAGCATCCGTTATCTGAACTTTTTTAGAAAAAATAACAACAACGGAAAATGCATCCTTAACAGAGTATGACTCTATTGCAGGTGCTGTATAATCTCCATGGAGCAGTTGTAAACCTTCGTCAGTTACCTTACAGGAAACCGGACAAACTGCAGACAGAACAATTGAACAAATTCCGGCAACCTGTAAAAACCATAACAAGAAAGCTCTGATATTCTTATTCATATTTATCCTCCGTAAGAATCTCAGTATATGAATCGATTCAAATGTGCACATTCGGACTATTTCCCTTTTTTTTTTGATAAAAAAACAAAAATTTGATACACTACAGATATGTCAGTAAAAAAACTTGTATTATACGATGATATCGTCTGCAGTACAACAGACGATACAGGCAGCGGCATACTGCGCATATGCAGCGCATCTGTAACAAAACATAACATGGAACCAAAACCGGAAGAATATTTATCAAAATACAAACAATACGCTGCCGGTATGTCGTCGTCCATTCCGGCAGGATCGTATTTCTTTATACAGGGACTGCTGCAACCTGACCGTCAGATATTTTCGGACGACGGTACCCCCGATGAGACTGTATATAAAGCTGCTGAAGAACTCTGGCTTGAATATGTGTGGCAGGAAATTGAACCTGTGGACAATACCGTCTATGTACGTATTCTTACTCATGAAGGCGATTATACAGACAAAACCACAGGACAAAAAAAATCCGCCGGACAGGTCTTTCAGCTGTTCCGGCGGAAATAACAGTACAGAGAACCGCCGGTTAAATCAGTCTGATTTAACCGGCGGATTTCTAGGCTACTTCCGTTACAGAATTAATAATATTAAGTTCATGCGTGAATCCCGTCTGATCGATAGCTTTTTCACTTTCATTCGACAATGCCATAAGATACAGTTTATGACTTAAATCTTCCCCGTCGTTGAATGCAGCCATAAGAACGCCAACACCCGAGGAATCGAGCTCAACAACCTTCGACAGATCAACAACAACATTATTCTTTTGTATTGCACCGTACACTTTCTGCTGAAATTCTGCAAGCGTATATGCATTCAGTGCACCATCAAGTTCAAACAAAAAATAGTTGGCACCGCTCTTTTCCGTAATTGTCAATTGTTCCATAATATAGCTCCTGTGTTCATGCGGACGGCATTTCTTCAGTCTGAATCGTCCCCTGCTCTTCTTTTTCTGGCTGTATTTCAGCGTTTGCGACCGTATCTGCTTCCTGATATTTCATTACAAGCACACTTACGTCGTCTTCCATCTCTTTCGACATAAACTTAACAAGACTGTCATGTTCAAACTGAGCCATGCGGGAGGCCGGATACATTGAGTTTGCAAGGAGAACCTGTTGAACACGCTCTTTACCGAACTGTTCTCCTCTCAAAGAATGAGAATTGATAATACCGTCAGTACACGTAAGAACGATATCGCCTTTGTTAAGTTTAATCTGTTTAACGGAAATAAACGGAGAAATATCTTTTACAAAACCAAGAATATGTCCGCTTCCCTGTATTTCAATTACGTTATTATATGCCTGTGTATACAGAAACAATGCAGGGATGCCGCAGTTGATGTAATACATCGTATCAGTCTGAAAATCGACGAGTGCAAACATACCTGCAAAAATAGTTCCTTTCTGCAGACTGTTTCTGATAAATGAATTGACCTTAACAACAAGACTTTTAAAGTCATGAGTTTCTGCAAGGTATGTACGGATGATTGATTTCAAAATAACCATACTCATACTTGCCGCAATACCTTTTCCGCTCAGATCTCCCACAACAAAAAGATGCGATCTCTCATTCAATCTTATCAAGTCAATAAACTCGCCTCCAATGTTATGCGCAGGTACCATAATATATCCCACATCAATTTTCGGATTTCTGACAGGATCCATATTTTCCTGAATTGACGTAATAATCTGTGACGACATACGAATTTCACGATTAACTGTACCGATTATATCCTTATTGGAAATATTACGCATATAATAACCAAAAACAAAGAAATACGAGTACAGTTTTGTAAAAACCTGAATGTCGTAGTCTTTATAATGATCACCGCTTGTTTTTATACCAAGCACAATAAAACCCAGAATATTACGGCCTTCATTAAGAATGAACAGTGCATCAGATTCTGTAATTTTGAAAAGTTCTGCAAGTTTATCTTTAATTTCTGCAAGATCGTGCTCATTATCAATTTCACTGTAAACAACCACAGTCTTTCCGATATTTAAAAGTTCATCAAAAACAGGATTATCTACAGGAACAGAAAGAGTTTCATTTTTTGAAGAATACGCTGTCTCAAGTTTGCCTTCTCCATTATTTATAAATACCGACATGGACGAACACTCGACATTCTTTTTAAAAACATTGAACATACCGTTCGTAATTTCGTCCATTTCACCACTGTAATCGATTGAAGCAAGGTCCTTTTCAAAAGCATGTTCATAATCGGCAGAATGCAGTATCCTTGTTTTTGTAAGATAGTTTGACACCTTTGAAATATACAAAAGCACAGCAAAAGTACCACTTTCAAGTATAAGCAAAAAAAGGAATGAATACTTTGCATACAGATCAAAGAAGGCCGCGTATACAAGTCCCATGACTATACCCGGTATAATGTACAAGAGAAAAGACCTGAATATTGCCATGACCGCATCACTGCCTGACGGTGCCGTTTTTACGGACGAAGCATATGTCATTATTAACAGCAAAAATACATAAGCAAAATGATACAATAAGTAAAGACCGGGATTATGCCGGGAAACGATACTGATAAAAAGGAGCAGTCCCCACATAACCAATAACGCAAGAGCATCAACGTATCCACGGTGTTTCTGGAGTCTGGATGCCTTATATTCATTTCCAAGCAGCATCACAAGGCAGCAAAAGGCGGGAAGAATAAATCTGTAAAGAGCAGCGTATATTGTTACCCATGTCCACGGAAAAATAATGCTGACATTATCGGAGAAAATATACGGGGACTGGATTATGATCCCGTCTGCCGGAGACATTTCCACTGCGTTAAATTTAAAAAAAGCAATATAGAATGAAAAGATATACAAAAGACCTTTTAAAACTGATGTAACGGAATTTATTTTCCCCGTTGTATAATAAATAAAACAAAAAGATATATTAACAAGAAAACATGCTTCAAGAATAAAAAGCACCCTCGATACCAGAAGGAAAAAAGCGGAGGGAAGAAAGTTACATATAAGAATTGAATAGACAACAGAAATAATAGCCGCTATAAGAACATTTATTACCAAAGGATCATTATAATCGATTCGAATCTTTGATGCTCTGTC
>JALNVF010000030.1 GCA_023231445.1 Treponema sp.
CAACGCTGACAGTATAATACTGATATCCGCCCGGGATTATCAATTCTGTTTTTGATTACGAAAAAATTACAGCCCCGCGATTTCGGTCTCTGAAAGACCTGTAGCCTGTACTATTGTCTGAACCGGAACGCCGAGTTTCTTTAAGTTGCATGCAGTATCCTTCTTTGCCTGCATTGTTCCCTGTTCAATTCCCTGCTGTATTCCCTGTTCAATTCCCTGTTTCAACCCCTTCTCGAGCCCTTCTTCCTGCATATACCGGAGTTCGGTTTTCCGGTCGCTTTCGATAACCTCCCTGTCCAGCTCCCGCTTCCAGAGCACCCAGTCGGAGCTTATTTTGTCAAGCGTCTTCTGTGCTTCCATAATGCCTCCTTCTTCTGCAGCCAGCTTCCCGACATATTCCTGCCTGTCAGGATTATCTGCATCCAGAAAAAACTTACACCATTTCTGTTCCGAATTCAAGTCTTCCGGCGGAACAGCTCCCAGTGCGTCGATCTTCGGCAGCTCAAGAAATATAACAGTCTGTATGCCGGAAAGCAGATACCCATTATCCTTCCGCATGCGATAACGGCTTACGGCCGACTGATCGTTCTTGTCGAAGATGAAATTAAGCAGTGAAATCTGATAAACCTTCAGAATGTTCCGCCAGTCTTCTCCTTTGCGGACTACCGAATTGAGCAATCGTGCACACAGGTATTCGGCACGCACTCCGAACGAGTGGCCCCCGTCCGCACCCTGCATCTCAACATCCGCAGTTTCTCCGTCGTCGAATGTGCAGGAAACGTCGAACCTGACTGCCTTGTCGTTGTCGTCGAGTACGGGCGGTTCGTTGGGCCGCAGCTGTACATCCTTCACCTCTTTGTGCAGGACGGCGGTAAGGAAGCAGCGCAGCGCCGTGCGCGACTCCTCCGATTCGTTCGTAAAGAGCGCCTTAAACACTTCGTCGCGGCACGGATCGAGCAGTGCGTCAGGTGAAGGGCGGTACCGTTTCAGTCTGTCGTCATCAGTCATACAGGAAATCCTCCTGTATAAAATTCGCAGTAAAGTACCATTTTCGGAGTATTTTCCGGTCGGAAACGGAGGTCTCTTCACTGCACTGCACAAACACAGTATTTACGGCACCGCCGGAAAGTCCGCTGCTTAATTTTTGAGCCTGCGCTTTTGTCATATACCGCTGCAACTCTGCAGTATCCGTTACTCCGGTACCCGGACGACAGGTTTTACTTCAGTACGTGTCTTTATGCTGAGGTGCAATGCCGTTTTCTTTCTCATAGGAAGCAGTAACTGCAGCAATATTTTCATCAGAAAGAAAATCACCTCAGACTCAACATTCGAAATCTCCGCCGATGTTCAAAACACCGGTAAATCCGACGGCGACGAAGTCGTACAGCTGTATATCGCTAAAGAAGACCGCAGTAAGGATGATCCGGCATGTTCACTCCGCGCATTCAGCAGAGTGAGTATAAAGCAGGGAGCAGGCGTACACGTTTCATTCAAGCTTGATTCACATGCATTTGAAAGTATAAACGGTGAAGGTGAAAGCGTACTTGTTCCGGGCACGTATATCGTTACAATTGCAGATGCAGCACCTCTTCCGTGCAGCAGAAAACCTGGGGCTGCAGTACCGGTAACGGCGGAAATAGTAATATACTGAAATGCATGCATGAAGATGAGCTTTACGCCGCCTGAAGCCAGAAATAACTATTCCGGACGTACATGAAAAACTCCTGCGGAAGGCATGATTATACTTGTGAAACCAGGCTGTTTTCATATTTAGGAAAATATAAAGTAACCAGTCCGCCGGTATGCACCAAAAGCAGTTTTTTTCTGTCTTAATATGTATCACCTTTTGTTGTCTTCCCGGAACCGGGGGTCTCTTCATTGTACTGTACAAGCACATTATTCACGGTATCGTCGGAAAGTTCGCTGCATAACTGCTGAGCCTGAGCCTTAGTCATATACAGCAGCAGCTCTGCAGAATCCTTTACCTCATATGTTCCTTTGTTTTTATTGATGTTAGGCGTCGTCTTTACCGTAATAAGAAAGTAAGGTGTCTTTCCCTTGAATCTGTATCCGAAATATACATCAGGCTTTCCTTCCGCATTCATAACAGCAGAAATTGTACCGTATGTAATATATGCCTCGTATACACCGTATGCCTGTTCCGTTTTCCGTGATCCTTTTTTAAGCGCATGCGCTTCAAAATCCGCAAGGTACTGTCCGACTGCGGCATTAAGCGCATGGCGCACATCAGTGTTAAACAACAGTGCATAATTGCTTGACTGATACGGAGTCTGAATACCTGCTTCCCCGGTATTCTGATTTACGATGACTTTCGCTTCCTGCAGTCTAATATCGCCCAATACCGTACCGGTATATATTCTTGCCGAATCATACTCCACATATTTTTTACTTCCGAACAAAAAAGCAGTAACCGGATTCTTTGCCGGGGTTTCTGCATTCTTTACAGGCTCCTGCTGCTCATTATATGTATCAGCCGGTGCTTTCCGGTCCGGGATCGGTGTTCCGTCCTGATCCTGAGCTGTTAATGGACCGGAAACAGCAAGAGCTGCAAGCAGCATATACACCGGTATTTTACTTCTGAAAAAAACAAACCGTTCCATGGTTACCTCTATATTATTATACTATAAAAAGAAATACAGCGCTGTAACGTTACATATTCAAGTAACAAATCATAATCATCCGCCGGCAGTTTCTTCTACTGCCTTTACCGGAAAACTTTTTTCACATAAAAAAGGCGGTGCACTGCTGCACCGCCTTATCTACACGTTACGTGTCAGATTAGAACCAGTACTCAACTTTAACAGGAATAGCCCATGTAAAGGCATCTGCTTCTGTATCGCTGCTTGTATACGGACCTATACCGTTTGTGCCACCCTGGAAACCAAGGCCGATTTTTCCGTTGCTGAATCCCTTTTCAACACCAGCAAGGAATGTAATATCGTCTTTTCCGGAATCTGCATTGTTTCTGTAAATCTTATCCTCATAGCGGACATCTGCCACGATTCCAAGTCCGTTTCCGAGATCATAATTTGCACCTGCACCGAATGCATATGCCATCTTTGATGTCTCATCTGCTCCGTCAAGAAGCTTTGTAGACTTAATAGAAGCAAGAACATGAAGTGTAAGAGCACTCATTCCGTAGCGGCCATAGAGGTTGATAGTTGTAGGACTTACCTGTGCAGTTCCCCCGTTATATACGGTAGCAGTCGGAATAAAAGCTCCGACAGAAACGAACAGGTTCTTTACAGCAACCAGATCAAATGCGGCATTGATAATGCTGAAATCAACAGCCTTGCTGTCTTTATCGGTTCCCTGCGGTTTTGCAATAAGCTGTGCTTTTACAGTTCCGATATCTTTGATTGTATAGCCGGCCTGATATGTTGCACTATGTTTATAGACATCCTCTGCTTTTACTGCACTATCAGCAACATCAAATCCAGCTGCAATATGAAGGCCTTCAATCGGGTCAAGCATGACGATAGCACCACTCAGCTGTGAACCGCTGAAACTTCCATCGCTTGTTCCAAGACGTGAGAACGTCGCATCTTCACCTTTCCAACCAAAACCCATACGCAGCCAGTCAAATGTGCCAAAGCATGCATTACCGCGGAGCGTGTCATCACTCATCTTGCCGATTTCTACTTTGAGCATACTGAACGGTTTTACCCAGATGAATTGATTATCACCAGTGCCCGCATTTTCACCGGTTATATCAACCTGAAAACCGACGTTTTCTGTTGAACCGGCAACTGTGAATCCAACACGCGGCGTACCAGTTGCAGCCCATGATATTCCCTGTCCTGTAACCGTGTTTTTACCATCGGATCCGACCGGTGACCAAAGTCCGCGTCCCCAGGCACCTACTGTAACACCGTCAGCGAATACACTTGTAGCAAGTGTTGCTACTATTGCTACAATTCCTATGATTTTTTTCATATGAAAAAATCCTCCTTATTTTTTGAATGGTTACCAAACCAACGGCCTTTTACGATAACCATTTCATATTGTCTAGAATAACACCGAATTTGTGCGGAGTCAAGTTTTTTGTAGGGGAAAAAAAACAACTTTATCGAGAACACTGAAATGTATAGAAAAGGAAATCTGATTACCTGTTTCTTTTCCGGCACGTAAAGTGTTATCGTTGCTAAAAATATCCTTTTCTGCTAGTATATAAACGGAGTTTTAGTTTTATGAGTACCGAACCTGTCATGCATGCAGATGAAAACGATACGGACGCACTGCTGCAGGAATTTTTCAGAACGTTCGACTTTTACTCAGATGATGACCGGAAAAAGATTTCCGGTGCATGGCAGCTGCTCTGTTCAAAATCACATGACGTAAAGCGGAAATGCGGTAAACCGTACTATCTCCACCCGCTGCGCATCGCATACATTCTGGCACAGAACAGGATGGACGCTGATTCTATCTGTGCCGGACTGCTGCACAGTATTTATAATCTTGGCGTTACGGAAGAACAGGTACGTACACAATTCGGCAGCGGCGTTGAACGTGTTATCAGCGGTACGACAAAGATCATGCACCTGCCGACCGACCATGCGACGATCCAGCAGGCTGATGCTATCCGCAAAATGCTTTTTGCAATGGTTGACGATGTGCGCGTTATTCTTGTCAAACTTGCAGACAGACTTGACCGTATCCGTAACATAAAGAGTCTGGAAGAAAAAGACCAGCGGGCGCTTGCAAAAGAAATCATCGATATATGGGCCCCGCTGGCAGACCGCCTGGGAATGCAGACAGAAAAAAACGAATTTGAAGACCTGAGCCTTAAATATTCAAATCCGGATGTATTCCAGCAGATAAAGGCAATAGTTTCCCAGAAAAAAGACGAACGGGATGCCTACCTGCAGAAAGCGGTACAGCAGATTTATAAATCGGCAGAAAAAGCCGGTATAACAATTTCCATCACAAGCCGGGCAAAGCATTTCTATTCCATATATCAGAAAATGCGGAAACGCAACAAGGAACCGGGTGAACTGTACGATCTGCTTGCGCTGCGGATTATCTGCAGTGAAAACCCTGAATGTTATACGCTCGTGGGAATTGTACATAACCTGTGGAAACCTCTCGACGGACGGTTCAAGGATTATATCGCCATGCCCAAGGCAAACGGGTACCAGTCGCTCCATACGACAGTCATGTGCGAAGGAAAACCTCTTGAGATTCAGATACGGACAAAAGCCATGAACGAAATGGCCGAGCACGGCGTTGCCAGCCACTGGCTGTACAAGAAAGGTTCAAGTCACGATCTGGTCGACGTGGAACATCTTGGAATTTTCAACGAACTGCGCAAACTACGCGAAGGGCACGTCTCCGACGAGAATTTTTTCAATGAACTTAAGGATGATCTTCTTGGCGATGAAATCTATGTATTCACTCCGAAAGGCGAAGTGGTAAAACTGCCGTCAGGTGCAAACGCAATAGATTTTGCCTATCATATCCATTCTGCAATCGGGGAAAAGATCGTAGGTGCAAAGGCTGACGGAAAAATCATTCCGCTCCTCCAGCCGCTTAAAAATACACAGATAATCGAAATACTCACCAATCCGCAGGCACATCCGACACAGGCGCAGCTTTCTGCCGTAAAAACATCGAAGGCCAAACAGAAAATTCATGCATGGCTGGCGGCTAACGATCCTACATTTATAGACAGGGCAGCAGTAAAGGCAGAATCAGAAGCATCGGCAAATGCGGCATATTCTCATGCGGTACAGGAAACACGCAGACACAAACGACCGGCAGGCGGCACGCCGCAGGAAAGTGAGCACAGTACCGGAAAGGTACGCATCGGAAACACAACGAATTTTATCGTAACGTTCGCACAATGCTGCAAACCGAAATATCCTGATCCGATTGTAGGCTATATTTCCAGAAACAGAGGCGTTACCGTACACCGTGCAGACTGTCTTACCTATCAGCGTATCCCGAACATCGAGCAGCGCACCATCGAAGTTATCTGGGACACGGAAGAACCGAAGGGAAAGAACAAATAACTACGGCGTTTACAGTCCTGCAGTTCCGGCTTCAGAAAGACCGGTACACCGTCCTGTAGCTGCAGCCCCACTGCTTACTTTCTGAGCTGATTCTTATACCACGTATGAAGTGCTTCCGTACGCCGCCGGAACGAATCGGACAGATCAACATCAAGGAAGAGAATCTTTACATGCGTTTTATGCCCCGTAATAACCGCTGTAGAGTTCAGAATTATTCCGTCTGAAGCAGGATATACCGAAATATACATTGAAAGTTCATTCTCTTTTAAACAGGTAATACCATGATATTTCATGGGTGTATGGTTCGTAAGTTTAAGTAAGATTTCACTGCTGCCGGTCGTGTATGTATACTGATATATAGTACCGCCGAACGAGGTATCACTCTGATACACCCAGCGCGTTTCCGAAGAAGGAAGTTCTGAAACAACTGGGTCAGGAAGCACTGTTTTGTCATCGTCCGGACCGCTGATGTAATACGACTGATCAAAAAGTACTTTAGGTTTATATCCTGCCCGCCGGGAAATGTATGTTATCCCTTTCTGGGAAGAAATACGACAAAGTATATTGTATAACGCAAGCATACATTCATCACTGCTCATCGTGTTCCATGAATCCGGATACGGTACTACAGAGACCGAGGTTACAGCAAAACCGTTTACCCCTGCAGGGGCCGCTGCAAGTTTTTTTGCAATAAGACTTCCTTCTGGTGCAAACCGGGTAATATCCGTACCGTCTGCATTGTCTGAAGAAAGCAGTTCACCGGAAATAAGCCGGTCCGCAGTTTTTCCCAGAGCCGGAAGACTTTCCTTTACACTTTGCTGAGCGGCAAGCGAACATATAAAGACTATTGCCGCCGCCGGAATAAAAATCATTCGTTTCATATATCAATCACCTGTTCCTCAGAACGAACCACATACGCCGCTCCTTCCGTATTCCCGCAGTGAAGGAAAATAATCCCGTCACTTTCTTCCGGCATGTCGGGGATATCGACATTTTCCAGTCCCGTGCAGTCAACAACAAGCGGTCTGCGTATATCAAGATAAAACGCAGGGTCATCCGTACCTATTTTAATAGAAGCAAATACACCGCTTTTATCATTAAAGTACACACATCTGTTTTCACCTTTCTCATTCAGTACATACGTAGTCATCTGTTCCGGCAGTATATCGCCGTTCTTCGCCGTCATCTGCAGCGCATATAATTGTTCACCCGTGGTCATATAAAATCTTCCAATCCGTTTATCTTGAAGTCTGCAGAGCTGCATGTGCGCGGTAACGCTGTACTGCTTCCTGAATTAACAGTTCGGTGAGTTCCGTAAAGTGAATCCCTGCATAGTCGCACATTTTCGGAAACATACTGATCGCCGTAAAGCCCGGAATGGTGTTTATTTCATTTAAATACAGGTTCCCGCTGTCTTTGTCGTAAAAGAAATCAACACGACTGCAGCCGGATGCATCAACTGCTTTATACGCAGCAACTGCTGTTGTGCGCACTTTCTCTAGCAGTTCTTCCGGTAAATCTGCAGGTATTCTGGTGCCGTCGGAATCGTTGTATTTTGCATTGTAATCGTAAAATTCATGCGTGAGCACGATTTCGCCCGGGCCGTATGCCTGTACCTTTTCAACATCACTGTCGGCCGGTGCTGTTACCGCATTGCCGGTAACAGCGCATTCCACTTCCTTTGCATTAACCGCTTTTTCAATAAGTATTTTATCGTCCCAGTGAAACGCTTCCATAACAGCCAGGGAAAGCTCCTTCGGCGTGCGTGCTTTTGAAGCACCGTCCGAAGAACCTGCGCAGCACGGTTTTACAAAAAGCGGGAAATGAAGCGTATCGACCGCATGCTGAATAAGTCTGTCGTATACCAGGGAATCAAGCATATCGGTACGGCGTATCGTAACATACGGAACAACAGGAAGCCCTGCACTCTGCCATACCGCCTTTGTTTTTTCTTTGTCCATAGTAAGTGAACTTGTCATCGTAGTACAACCGACGAACGGAATGTCTGCCATTTCAAGCAGTCCCTGTATTGTTCCGTCCTCGCCGTACGTTCCGTGAAGAACGGGAAAAACAACGTCTATACGGATCGTTCTGCCGCCGGCACTGAATGCGTTCATACCCATTCCCGGCATAACAGATACTTCGGTTCCAGTCTTTTCTGAAATTCTGAAAGCCGCTTTCTCATCGCCCCTGATACGTTCCAGTTCCGCATCATCCTGTAAAAACCAGCGGCCGTCTTTTGTTATACCCATGAGCACGACAGTATGTTTTCTGTCTATATGGCGTGCTACCGCCGCTCCCGATACGAGCGAGATTTCATGTTCTCCGCTTTTTCCGCCGTATATTACCGCTATTGTCATGATATTCTCCTGCAATTGTTATTTAAGGGCACCTCTAAAAACTTCAGTTTTTAGAGGTGCCCTTTACTTATATCCCATTTCAGCAAGTGCCCGTTCTGCCTCGCTGATTTCATCATACTTAAGCACAAAGTCCTTATAAATAATGGAATTCTCGTGCGATTTTCCAAGAAGCAGTACAATATCACCTTTTCCGGCCATTCTGAACACTGCACGGATTGCCTGCGGACGGTCGGGAATAATAAACAGGTCAACACCTTTTTTCTTCCCCTGTTTTTCGGCACCGCAGGCAATCATCTGCAGCAGCGTCACCGGATCCTCACCCCGGGGATCTTCGTCCGCGAGCATAAGTACGTCGCAGAATTTTGCCGCAATTTCGCCCTGAAGCGGACGTTTTGTTAAATCACGTTCGCCGCCGCTTCCGAACAGAGCAAACATTCTGCCCGTACAGCGTTTACGAAGCGGCGGAAAAATGGTTTCGAATGAAGACGGTGTATGGGCATAGTCGACAATAAGTTCGAACGGCTGACCTTTATCAATGACAGTCATACGCCCCTTTACCGGTACAAGACTGCCGGTATACTGCGCAATTTCCGCAAATGGTTTCTGTGTAACACTGCTTACGGCAATGAGCGCGGCCATCGTATTGTATGCGTTAAACGCGCCCGGCACAGGTGCCGTAATATGAATCACCGGATGTTTCCGCGGGAAAGCCGGATCGTCACTGTCTTTAAATACCGCATCTTCTCCGTCAGCATCAATGCTGAATGAAATACCGAACCGGGCAGAAGCGATATTGCGTCCGATCATATAACGCGTACCGCCGGGAATGGGCGGCAGAGGAGACGCATCCGCACCGGTTTCTGCTGCAGATCTGCCTGCCTGACCTTCAGTGGTAAAACCGTAGACAGGATGTTTTGTTGCTTCCATAAAATACTGCGCCGAAGGATCTTCAAGATTGACAACCCCTATCGACGGAACCTTTCTGGTAGTTCCGCAGATCGTTTTTACATGATCGTGTTTGTCGAGCGAACGGAACAGATTTGCCTTATCGTTACGGTACTGTTCAAATGTCTTGTGAAATTCAAGATGTTCAAGCGTAACATTCATAAAAACGCCGCAGTCGAAAAGCACATTGCCCAGGCGGTTCGTTTTCGCTGAAAGGCCGTGAGAAGAAGATTCTACAACTGCATATGAACAGCCGTTTTCAAGCATTGCATTCAGATGGTGCTGAATAACCGGCGCTTCGGGAGTCGTCTGGTGCTCAGGATTGGGCAAAGCCTCGTCACCCAGCGAGTATTCAACAGTTGATATAAAACCGGCCTTTTCGCCGCAGGCACGCAGCAGCTGCCAGATAAAAGACACCGTACTGCTTTTACCTTCAGTTCCGGTAACACCGATGACAATCAGACGTTTTGACGGAGAATCATAAAATGCATCGGAGACAGGAGCCATTGAAAAACGTGCGTCGTCGACTTTTATGAACGCCGGAATAAATATTTTTTCATCCCCGGCATTAACAAGCTCCGATTCAATAGCACGCCTTGCAACAAGTTTTGCGGCTTCAATCTGAACGTCATGAGGGATATCCCCCTGAAAAACAATGGCATTTGCACCGTTTTCCAGAGCGGCAGGGATAAACTCATTACCGTTTATATGCGTACCGGGAAGCGCAAAAAATAATGCCCCGGGTGTGACTTCGCGGGAATCAAAGACAAGACTATTAACAGGAACAGCTGCTATATCAGTATTTTCAACCGGTGTAAAACCGTCCGCCGCAACAGCTGCATGCACAAAAGAAGGCAGCAGCTGGGATAACAATTTCTGCATAGTACCACAATACTACTATTAAATACCTGCTGTTTCAAGCATTCCGTATTGTACAAAGTAATGAATAATGATACATTATTATGTATAAATATACATTTAAGAGGCTGTCTATGGCGAAAAAAGACAAAGTAATTCTTGCATATTCAGGAGGACTTGATACAACAGTTATCATTCCGTGGCTGCAGGAGAATTATGACTATGACGTTATCGCTGTCTGTATTGATGTCGGACAGGGCGATGACTGGAAGACTATCAAGGACCGTGCACTAAAAACAGGTGCTGCCGCATGTTATGTTGTCGATGCCCGTCAGGAATATATAGAAGAATACGTGTGGCCCGCACTCAAGGGAAATGCAGTCTATGAAGACGAATATCTGCTCGGTACGTCTACCGCACGCCCGCTTATCGGAAAAATTCTTGTAGAGTATGCACGGCAGGAAAAAGCCGTAGCAATTTGTCATGGTGCTACGGGAAAAGGCAACGATCAGGTCAGATTTGAACTCGCAATAAAAGCGTTTGCCCCGGATCTTAACGTAATAGCTGCATGGCGCGATCCTAAATGGACGCTTCAGAGCCGTGAAGAGGAAATCCAGTTCCTTGAAGACCGCAAAATTCCGGTGCCCGTAAAAAAGAGTTCGTCTTACAGCTGTGACGAAAACATCTGGCATATCAGCCATGAAGGTCTTGAGCTTGAAAAAACAGAAAACGAGCCTGACTGGAAAAACATGCTCAAAATAACAAAGACTCCCGAAGAAGCTCCTGATAAAGCAGAATATGTAAAAATTGATTTTGAAAAGGGAATTCCTGTCGCCGTTAATGATAAAGCAATGAACGGACTTGAAATAATAGAAACGCTCAACAAAATCGGCGGAAAAAACGGCATAGGTCTTATTGATCTCGTTGAAAACCGCTGTGTCGGTATGAAAAGCCGCGGCGTTTATGAAACACCGGGTGGAACAATTCTGTACTTTGCACACGAACAGATGGAACATCTGTGTCTTGACCGTGAAACATATCACTACAAACAGCAGATTGCAGACAAACAGGCAGAACTGATTTACAACGGACTGTGGTTCACAACGCTTATGGACGGGATTATGGCTTTCAACGATAAAGTCGAAGAAAATGTAAGCGGCTGGATCAAGCTCAAGCTGTATAAAGGTACGATGCAGGGTGCAGGATCAGGCTCCCCCTACTCACTCTACAACGAAAGTATTGCAAGTTTTACAACCGGAGAACTGTACGATCATCACGACGCCCAGGGTTTTATTACCTTGTTCGGACTGCCGCTTAAAGTACGCGCAATGATGGAACAGCGCATCGGAAAAGGTCAGGCCGTCATCGGAAGTAAAAAACTCAAGAAGAGACCGACGGAATAAGGAGTTCGGTCGCCATCCGTGGCGACCGAACTCTGCGAGAAAATCTTAGGGAAAAGTACTTGTGTAATGATTTTCTCGCTTTGCAAAGCCCGCCATCCCTGGCGGGACTTTTTTTTCCCTTATTTTACTTTTGTGGTACTACTGCCATCCGTGGCGACCGAACGCTGCGAGAAAATCTTAGGGAAAAGTACTTGTGTAATGATTTTCTCGCTTCGCGGAGTCCGCCATCCCTGGCGGGACTTTTTTTGCCTTACTACAAAATCTGCATTTTTTACTACAAGACTTATGGCATAACATATTATAATATACACAGTGGATAAAAAAGAAACACGCCGTGCAGCGGAACATATACTGTCAGGTTTTAAACTGTACCTGCATTACTAATGAGTTAAGATACGGGGACATTTGGTCACACCGGCACTGTAAGATGTATAGCGGATCAGTGAAATTCGGTCAGCGCATCAGTGACAAACTTCCAGCGCATCACTGATCCGCTGGTTATTTATCAGTGATGCGCTATAGATTTATCACTGATGCGCCAGTTGTTTACCAGTGATAAACCTGCCAAACAGTACAGTATTACGAGTCATTACAGGCCGTGGTACGACTCATTTCTAACCGTATTCCGACCCACTGTACGACAGGAAACATACTCACGACAGGAGTATAAACGCGTGTGCCATAAGCAGACGGACATCTTTCAACACCAGTTTTATTTCTGAAGCGGCTTTTTCCGACTGAGATATACGATGCAGTGCGTTCGCCATAACGGAGCGCTGCGCGCACCTGCATTCCCGTTAGGATGTGTTTGCAGGGATGCAAACACATCCGTCCTATTCATCAAACAGTACTGCGAGTGTCCGGGCATCTGCCTGTATGCTGCTGATTTTACAGTATTCGTCAGGCTGATGGGCCATGTCGTCAAGTGTGCTCCACACTGCGGTGTTATAGCCCTGTACGCGGAGATCGGCACCGACGGTACCGCCGCCTATCCCTATTGTTTCAGCGGTAATACCGTGAGCTTTTTTTATGGCAGCTGCCAGCTTTACAACCACAGGCGCATCTGCCGGAGTCGCCGGTGATTCTTCCGCCTGCGGCGTTGTGTAATCGATTTTTACACCGTATTTTTTCTCTATTTCGTCGCTCCTGCGGCGGACTTCCGTGAGAACTTCTTTTAGCGTATAGCAGGGAAGTATGCGGCAGTCCATGCAGAATGTATCTTCTCCGGGAATGATATTGATGCTTTCGACATTGGCAGACCGCATCGTAGGTTCAAGCGTTGAATAATCCGGTTCGAACAACGGGTCGTGCTTGTTAAAAACAGACGTCATATCGTGAAGGCTCAATGCAAGTGCATCGGCAGCAAGACATGCATTATGCCCGGAGTCGGGACGCGAACCGTGCGTCTGTTTCCCTGCAACGTGAACACGCAGCCACAGAATATTCTTTTCCGCAACTTCAATCGTTTCTCCCCGGCTGTCACCGCCGTCGGGTATAACGATAATATCCTGCTTACGGAATAATTTCTGCGACTTCAGCAGATATTTGATACCGTATACGCTGCCTACTTCCTCGTCTGCCATAAAAAGCAGTTTTACCGTATGTGCGGGAATAATACCGTTCTTTACATACGCAAGTGCCGCAAATACGGCCGATACAAGACCCTGCTGATTATCTTCGACTCCGCGGCCGTAAAGTTTTCCGTCCTTCTCTGCGACGGTCCAGGGATCGGTATGCCACAGAGACTGGTCCCCGGCAGGAACAACATCAAGATGGGTCATAACCCACACTGCATAGTCGTCCGATTTACCCGGAACTGTTACCACGACATTGGGACGCACACCGCTTTTTACCCGGCAGTCAGGAGCATCGTAATGCACTGTATCTGTCAGTCCGTGGTCTGCAAGCCACTTGAGAAGTACTCCGCATTTTCCGGTTTCTCCGTCGCCCCCGTTTTCCGGAGCAAGCGCGCGGCAGGCTGTAAGCAGAGTTTCAAGTTCTACCATACCGCGTTCGGAAGAGTTAATAAACTCAGATATTTTTTCTGTATCAGTTTCGTTCATATCAGGCCTGTCTTCATTATTATTTCCCAGTCTTTTTCAGATATTTATTATAGGCATTCCACGTTGATTCTACGAGAGTGTCCACATCCGAATACTGCGGTTTCCATCCGAGTTTTTCATACGCCAGTTTTGCCGATGCAACAAGCGTTGCAGGATCACCGGCACGGCGTTCCACATAATCGGCAGGCACGGGCTGTCCCGTAATGCGGCGGGCGGCCTCGACAATTTCTTTTACGGTCGTACCGGTTTCGCTGCCCAGGTTAACCGTAAGGCTTTCATGATTCTTTACAATGTAATCAAGCGCTTTCACATGTGCGGCCGCAAGGTCCGTCACGTGAACGTAATCGCGGATACATGTTCCGTCCCGCGTATCGTAATCGCTGCCGAAAATCCTGAGTTTTTCGCGCATTCCGCATGCTACTTCCATAATAACGGGAAGCAGATTTGCAGGATTCTGCTCAAGACCGTAAAGCTCGCCTTCAGGATCATAACCGGCTGCATTAAAATAGCGGAGTGCGGCGAATTTCAATCCTCTGAGTTTTTCGTACCATGACATGAACTGTTCAATCGAAAGTTTTGTATATCCGTAGTAATTTTCAGGATTCTTCGGATGTTTTTCGTCGATCGGAAGATATTCCGGTTCTCCGAAAACAGCCGCGGAAGAAGAAAACACCATATATTTACAATTATGTTTTACCGCAGCATTGAGGATGTTGAGTGTACCGGATATATTATTAACAGAATATTTCTCGGGTTGAATCATTGATTCACCGGCGGCTTTAAATGCAGCAAGATGAATAAAGGCATCAAATCCCTGGCCGAAAGCGGCATCAAGATCGGACGGTATAAGTATGTTGCCGTACATAAATCCGTTTTGTTTAAACAAATTCTGACGAAGCCCGCTCGAAAGATTATCAAATACTGTGACCGCGTGCCCCTTTTTCATCAGCTCTTTTACTACATGACTGCCGATATAGCCGGCTCCGCCGATTACCAAAACCTTCATTCTGACCTCCAATTCCATACTGCACACTGGTGCGGTTTTAACTAGTATATTTCATTCAAATACTTATCTCAATGATTCATTTCTTATTCAATCTTTCCCGCTGCTTCTTCCCATTGTACATTCAGTTCGTTCAGTTTTATTTCAAGTTCCGAAATAACTTTTTGAATCTGGCGGCACTTTCCGCCGTCACTGTATACGTCAGGACGGGACATTTGTTCTTCAAGCGTCTTTTTCTGTTTTTCCGTCTCGTCTATCTGCTGTTCAATGCGTTCAACATCTTTCTCAAGTCTGCGGCGGTCAGCTTTACGGCGTTTTTCTTCCTCCCATGAAGTCTGTCCGCCGTTCTGCACAGATTCAGACGAACTTAGCAGCGCGTCCTGCTGCCCGGACGCTGCTCCTCCTGCGGCACTGCCTGTCATGCTGAATTCTCCGACCGTGCCGGTACGCTCTGCCTCAAGCCGCTCCTGATAATACTTATAATCTCCCGGAAAATTCCGGGAATGTCCGGGCGTAAGTTCAAGTACGCGGGTCGCAAGCCCTTCGATAAACCCGCGGTCATGACTGACGAACACAACAGTTCCCCCAAAATCTTTAAGCGCATCCATAAGCACATCTTTTGAATGCATATCAAGATGATTTGTCGGTTCATCAAGGACAAGCAGATTTACCGGCCGCAGCAGCAGCTGCAGAAGCGCAATACGGCTTTTTTCGCCGCCGGAAAGCACGTTAAGACTTTTAAAAACGTCGTCGCCGCGGAACAGGAATGCTCCAAGCATACTGCGAACTTTCGGAATAAGCTCAAAAGGTGCATTACTTTCTATGTAATCAACAATACTGCAGTTTCCGGTTATTGTCTCTGCGCTGTCCTGCGAAAAATACCCAATCTGTACTCCGGCCCCCGGAATAATTTCACCGCTGAAATTTCTGTCTTCTCCTGCAATAATCCGTAGCAGGGTCGATTTTCCGGCTCCGTTATGACCGGCAACAACAAGCCGTTCGCCGTTTTCAAGCGTAATAGAAAGATCATCTATGACGTTATGCACACCGTCGTAGCTTTTCGTAATATCGTTCATGCGGAGTACCAGTTTTCCTGCATGCGGCGCGGGAGGAAACGTAAAATGAATCTGTTTCAGCGATTCGGGAATCTCAATGCGGACTATTTTATCAAGCTGTTTCTGCCTGTCCTGCGCCTGTGCCGCTTTTGTCGCTTTTGCGCCGAAACGGTTTATAAAATCTTCAAGATGCTGAATTTCCTGCTGCTGCTGATCGTATGCAGCTATAAGTGTCTGCAGTTCAACTTTGCGGATTTCTTCATAATGCGTAAAATTACCCGCATAATGTTTCAAGTCCCCGTTGAACAGTTCATATACTTCGTTGATTGTTACATCAAGAAAATACCGGTCATGGCTCACGAGCAGGAAGCCGCCTTTATATGACTGCAGAAACTGTTCAAGCCACGAACGTGCGTCTATATCCAGATAATTCGTCGGTTCGTCCAGAAGCAGAATGTCAGGCTGCTGCATAAGCACTTTTGCAAGCGCTATACGCATCTGCCATCCGCCGGAAAATTCTTCTGTCTGTTTTGTAAAATCTTCACGGGAAAACCCGAGTCCCAGAAGCACTGATTCTGCCTGCGCTCCGCGGCGGTGCCAGCCGCTTGCATCAAGTTCTGCTATAAGGTCAGCCTGCCGTTCGACAAGGGACGGTGTGTTGGGCGGATTAGTCTTTAACTCGTCACCTATATGGTCAATTTCAGCCTGCATATCATAGCCGAACTGAAATGCACGGTCGGCTTCCTGAAGAAGCGTACTGCCGCTGTGCGTAAGCCCCGACTGCGGCAGGTATCCGATACGGGCGTTCTTCTGAACAATACGCTGACCGCTGTCCGGTTTTGAAATACCGGCCATGACTTTAATAAGTGTCGATTTACCGGCTCCGTTTGCGCCGGTAAGAGCAGCCTTTGTGCCCCCCTGCAGATTTACTGAAACATTCTTAAGAATATCCCGGTCTCCGAAAGCAAGCGATACCTGTGAAAACTGAACGAATGCCATACTACACCCGTCAGTCTTTCTGGAAGAACAGTACAAGCGGACTCGTACCGCGGCTTGTTACTGTGTTACCGTCATAAGAAGCGCCTGTCAAATCTTCAAGGCGCAGCCCGTCGTTTTCAATTTTGTAGAGAAAGTTCACGTCTTTATCCATCCCGTCGAATCTGAAAGAAAGAACACCGTCATACGAAGAAACAAGCGTATCTCCCAGATAAAATTTTACTGCCAGTGTGCCGCCGTTTTTCGCCGATGAATCAACGACCGAAGGTACAAGCAGCCCGTAGTTTTTCCAGCTGAACGACTGGTCTTCCTTGAACGACAGGCGCCCGTAATTCGCACTCTTAAAATCAGGACCAAAAGCATACAATTTTGCGCATTCCTGTATACGCCGTTCTTTTTCCGCAGCAACAAGTTCTGTTACATCTTCTTCTTCACCGAGTGTAATAAAATTCAAATCCCGGGGTTTACCATTGTCGCCTGAATAGGTAACGACAATAAAAGAACTGCTTTTTACGGTAATTTTTACCGGCATACCGGTAAACGTATACTCCACATCACCGGTTTTCGTTGTTCCCGAATATTCCCACGATTCATGTATACTCGGAAGGTTCAGAGAAACTTTATTATTTTCTGTATCAACCGTAAAACAGTATGATGCATTCATAAGCTGCGGATCAATACGGTTTTTATCGATCATAGTCCGGTAATAATCGGGGTACCACGTTTTTGTAAGAACAGATTCGATAACGGTGTCTTTCTCTTCCTGCAGATCAGTCTGCTGCGCTTCGGGAACTATTCCGCCTTTCTGCGTCTGAAACTGGTCAAGATTATAGGAAAAGCACCATCCCTCTGTACCGTCCTTTGTAAGAATCCGCATCCAGTCGCCCTCCAGAGGAGTCTTACCGGCCATAACAGCCTGTCCTTTCCCTTTATACAGAAGTTTGACTGTTTCATTTTTACGCAGACGGTATACCTGCTTTGCGGCATTCCCCGGGTCCGAGCGGACAGGAAGACCGTCTATTTTTACTTTTGCATACTGATGAACAAATTCCGCGTACCGCCGGGCCGTTCTTTGAGCTTTATGATGCGGCTGCGGATCAGTAACCTGCCACAGAGGAATTTCAAAATGTTCCTTTGAACCGGGAGTCGATACAACATATACGTGTGAAATATTAGACCGGATATACACGGGAACTATATCACCGTCCTGCAGACCGTGTTCAGGAATATCCCACAGGAGCACCCCGTATCCCATAATTCCGGAACATGATGTAAGTATAAATAAAACTGCAAGAAGCAGGCATATCGATGATTTTTTGAAAAAACAGTTCATAATTACAGCATAGCAAATTACCGTAAAAAAGTCATTAATCTTGTGAGTCTCTGTTTAATGCGTTATAATTTAGTTATTATGATAAAAAATTGTATACCGGCACGGAAAGACATTCCTGCCTCCGATAAATGGGATTTAACATCGTTATTTGCTTCTGACTCAGACTGGGAAAAAGCGCTCAAAGATCTTGAACCTCTCACTTCAGAAATCGTGCAGTATAAAGACAGGCTTGCTGATTCTGCACAGACGCTTCTTTCTGCGCTCAAAGCTTACGAAAACGCAGATAAAAAACTTGAGGCAGTATACAATTATGCACAGCTGCAGTTCACTGCGGATGAAACTGATTCCAGTGCGCAGGACCGGGAAGGACGTGCCCGCATGGCTTATACAAAATACTGCGCAGCTACCAGCTTCTTCAGCCCGGAACTGCAGTCAATTCCTGACGGAAAAATACAGTCATGGCTCATGCAGAGCAGTTTTGATGACTACCGTATATTTATTTCCAAACTTCTGCGCATGAAGCAGCATATCCTCAGTGAAAAAGAAGAACGCCTCATGTCGCTTCAGAGCGAAAGTGCCGGTACAGCCGACAAAGCATTTACCGTACTCACGGACGCAGACATGGATTTCGGCAGTGTAAATACAGCGGGAGAAGAAAAACCGCTTACACAGTCGACGTGGGGTGTATTTATGGATAACCCCGACAGAAGCGTACGGGAGCAGGCTTATAAAAAATTCTACCGTACGTTCGAAAGCCACCAGAATACCCTAGCGGCATTATATGCAGGTTCGGTTAATCAGGATGTGTTCAGCATGCGCGCCCGCAGCTATAAAACGTGTCTGGAACGGGCGCTGTTTCCGGATAATGTACCGGTAAACGTCTATCACAATCTGATTGATACGGTGCACAAAAACCTTCCGTCGCTTCACAGGTATTACACGCTCCGCAGAAAAGTACTTGGTGTTGCAGAACTGCGTCATTACGACGTCTATGTGCCGCTTGTAAAAAACGTAAAAACACACACGACGTATGATGAATCAGTAGAAATATGCAGACAGGCTCTTGCTCCGCTCGGCACGGAATATACCGACCGTCTCTGCTCCGGTCTTAAAAACGGATGGGCAGACCGCTACGAAAACAAGGGAAAACGAAGCGGAGCATTCTCCAGCGGAGTATATACCGGAGATCCGTTTATCCTGCTTAACTATAAAGAAGATGTTATACGCGACGTGTTTACCATGGCTCACGAAGGCGGACATTCAATGCACTCGTGGTACTCGGTTCACAATAATCCGTACATGCAGTACAACTATACGATTTTCGAAGCGGAAGTTGCCTCTACATTCAATGAAGAACTGGTGTTTGACTATCTGCTGAAGCATGCAGACAGCAGCGACATGAAGGCGTATCTTCTGGCAATGCGTGCAGGAGATATTCTGGCTACCCTTCATCGTCAGACAATGTTTGCAGAATACGAACTGAAGGCACACGAACTTGTCGAATCCGGCACACCGCTTTCGGCAGAAGTTCTGCGCAAAACATACCGGACGCTTCTGGAACAGTATTTTGGGCCGGAAATGCATTTTGAAAGCAACAGCGATATGGAAGGCCTCCGCATCCCGCATTTCTACAGTGCATTTTATGTATACAAATATGCAACAGGAATTTCAGCTTCGCTCGCCCTTGCAAAACGTGTGCTTGAAGGCGGAACTGCAGAACGGGAAGACTATTTTAAATTTCTTAAATCAGGCGGTTCACGTTTTCCGATTGAATCGCTTAAAACAGCGGGCGTCGACATGGAACAGACCGCACCGGTTCAGGCTGCGTGCAGCACATTTGAGAAAATGGTCGATCAACTTGAGTCATTACTCAAGATTTCATGAAAAAAGCCGATAAATAAAGAAAGAATTTGAAACCTGAGGATTTTCAAGTGAAAGAAAGTGACTTTTGCTCATTCTTAGCTCAAGTACCTAAAGCAGAAATACACATCCATATTGAAGCTGTTCTGTCGATGGGTTCAATAAGAAAGTTGTATTTAAAGCAGTATGGCAGAGAGATGAGCAGACAGGAAGAAACTGACCTCTTCTCATATGATGATCTTGACGGTTTCATTAAAGCTTTTCTTACCGTGCAGAATTTATTCGAAACTGTCGCTGACTTCAGTTATGTGTTCGATGATCTTGCAAACTATCTGGTAAAAAACGGTGTAGTTTACTGTGAAGCGTTTTTTGCTCCGACAGCTTTTTTGAAGAAAGGATTCGATTATAACGAGATGGTTTCCCTTTTTTCCGAAAAAATAAACAGCATAAAAACAGAACACAATATAATTGTAAAGCTCCTGCTTGATGTTTCACGTACGTTCGGGTGTGAGAATGCCCTGAAAAATTATGAGCTGCTTAAAGAATACCCGTGTAAAGATATAATCGGTATAGGACTTGGCGGATCGGAATCTAAAGGCCCTCCGGCAGAATTTGAACCTGTATTTACCCGGGCGCATAAAGACGGTTTTCATGCTGTCGCTCACGCAGGAGAAGATACAGGACCTGAATCAATCTGGGACTCAATTAATTTTCTGCATGCAGAACGCATCGGACACGGTATTTCTGCCGTACAGGATCCAAAACTGATGGACTACCTTATACAGTCACGATTACCGCTGGAAGTCTGTATTACGAGCAACGTATTCACAAAAAAATATGTGCAGAAACCGGAAGAACACCCCGTCAGGGAAATGTTCGACAGCGGAATATTTGTCACCATCAATACCGATGATCCTGTATTTTTCAAGACAACTCTGCTGGAAGAATACTGGAAGTGCTACAGTCTTCTGCATTTTTCAATGAACGAAATCAAACAGCTTATATACAACAGTTTCAATGCAACATTTGCGGATGATACGGAGAAAATAAACTATATCAGCCGGGTAAATGCAGCATGGAAGCAGGCACCTGAAAAATAAATATCCGGTTCTATCGTAAATACACCATCAGCAGCATAATATCGCTTACGCGGATACCTGATATACGGCCTGCCTGTCCCAGGGTAAGCGGCCGGATTTTTTCAAGCTTTGTGCGCGACTCTGCAGAAAGTGATACAACGGCACCGTAATCAAAGTTGTCCGGGATACGCGTATTTTCCATCCGATGCATTTTATCTACCCGTTTATCCTGCTTTTCAATGTAGTACTTATATTTAAAATCGATTTTCGCTTCATTCCATTCCGCTTCAGGATAGCCGGGATTTTCCATATCCGGTTTTTTGAGCAGGAGTGCAAGAATCTCGTCCTCTGCCGCATATTTCGCGTTCATCGTGTCGAGCTGAGCCTGAGTTTTAAGCCCCGCTTCAAATCCGTATTTTACAAGACGTCTGTCGGCAGTATCGTACCGCAGCTTTAAGCGGTACTCTGCACGTGCCGTAAACATACGGTACGGTTCTTTTGTACCGAGCGTTACAAGGTCATCTATAAGAACACCGATATATGCTTCGTCCCGGCCCAGAACAAGCGGTTTCCATTCGGGAATTGTACGAAACGCCGTATGTCCGGCAGCTTTCTGAGCAGATTCTTCAGCAGCATTAAGAGAAGCTGTTTCCTCTGCGGATATTTCCGTAAACTGCTTTTCTTCTGACGGTGTAAACACTGCATGCGGATAAAACCGTCCGGGTTCCGTTGAAGAAGGAGAACTGCCCATTTCTGCCGATGCGGAACAGAGCGGACCGCACAACGACTTATGCGCACGGGCATAATATCCGGCGTTGATTCCCGCGACAAGTCCCTGGCCGGCAGCTTCCTCATAACCGGACGTACCGTTGATCTGTCCGGCGTCAAAAAGCCCGGCAACACGCTTTGTTTCAAGCGACGGGAACAGCTGCGTCGGTTCGACATAGTCATATTCAACGGCATAACCGGGGCGGCTGGGAACGGCATGTTCAAACCCGGGCATAGTCCGCATAAACGCGTCCTGGACACATTCAGGCAGGGACGAAGAAAGTCCGTTAAGATACATTTCTTCCGTTTCAAGTCCTTCCGGTTCAACAAAAATCTGATGGCGCTCACGTTCCGCAAAACGCATTACTTTATCTTCAATCGACGGACAATACCGCGGACCTATTCCGTGAATCTTCCCGCTGTACAGCGGAGAGCGTCCGATATTGTCGCGGATTATTTTATGAGTCGCTTCGTTCGTATACACAATATGGCACGGAACAAGCGGACGGGAAACTTCAGGATCATCAAATGAGAAGGGAATTACTGTTTCGTCGCCGGGCTGCGTTTCAAGTTTTGTAAAGTCTATGGTGCTTTTTAAAATACGGGGCGGAGTTCCCGTCTTAAGTCTTCCCGTCGTAAATCCCAGATGACGGAGCGATAACGTAAGGCCGAATGCAGCTGTTTCTCCCAGCCGTCCGCAGGGAGCATCGTATTCCCCGATAAAAATCCGCCCCCCCAGAAACGTTCCCGTCGTAAGCACAACGGCACGTACCGGAATAATGCGCCCCCGCTCTGTTACTATACCGGTAACTTTCTGCCTCATGCCGCTTTGCGCAGCTTCTGTTATTCCTGCACAGCGGGATTCGCCGGGAATAGTCCCTTTCTCCGCTCCGCTGTCCGAATGAGGAGGAAGCGGAGTTGTGCTTGCAACGGTAAGAATATCAACAACGGTATCCATAAGGGTAGACAGATTCGGCGCAGATTCAAGAACTTTACGGGCAAGCTGCGAATACACGATCTTATCAGCCTGTGCACGCGGCGCCTGAACGGCGGGACCTCTGCTGCTGTTCAGCAGTCGGAACTGTATAAGCGATTTGTCGGTAAGCTTTGCCATCTCTCCGCCGAGCGCGTCTATTTCACGCACAATGTTGCCTTTTGCAATGCCGCCTATAGACGGATTACACGACATGCGGCCGATTGATTCTATAGTTTGTGTAATAACGAGCGTTTTAAGTCCCATACGGGCACAGGCAAGAGACGCCTCTATTCCCGCATGACCGGCGCCGACAACTGCGACGTCATAATAATCATAAAATCCGGACATACTGAGAAACAGTATAGTGATTTACCGGAAGCGTTACAAGAAAACGACGTTATTTCCGGTGTTTCTTCAGAATGTGCACTATTACCGTAACAGGAATTATGCCGGCGACCGGAATTAAAACAGAAAACGCAAAACCGGAAAAAACACAGAAAGGTTTTACGTAACCGGCGGCAACACCCGCAGCGGCAAGCAGAAGCCAGATTATAACTTCCCATACAGGCGTATAACTGCCCGGATCATCACTTCCCCAGATGCAGTCCGACAGCAAAAGCCCGACCGGTACACCAGCCCACAGCAGAACAAGATACCGTACATCAAGATGCACACCGGTAAATGATGTGCATCCGGTACAAATAAACAATCCTCCGGTCAATGCGGAAACAGAAAGAATTTTTTTATATATATTCTTCATGTCAGAATTATATCAGATTCGGATATAAAAGAACACATAAAAACGGAATACCGTGCCCTTGCACCAATCCGCAGATTGAACAGCAGAAGTATGCAGCATTTCTGCAGCTGATCAAGGGCACGTGTAATCAAAGCTCAGAATACTTAGTAAAATAATCTCTGGTCAGTTTTACAACGACACCGGAAAGAACTATAAGTGAAATAATGTTCGGAACAGCCATAAGTCCGTTCACGATATCGGCAATTGTCCATACGGCGCTGATTGTCATATACGGTCCGATAAATACACACACAATATACAGCCAGCGGTATACTTTTACTACATTCATTTTTCCGCCGGAAAGGTATTCTATACAGCGTTCACTGTAATAATCCCATCCCAGAATAGTCGTAAACGCAAACAGGACAAGACAGATCATCAGGATGAACGCTATGACGCTGCTCATTACAGGAAGCCCCTTCATAAATGCGGCATTTGTAACAGCATATCCCTGAAGCCCGGTGTTCCATGTTCCTGCGAGTACAATAACAAGACCGGTAAGTGTACAAATGATGATTGTGTCAAAAAACGTACCGGTCATGGAAATAAGCCCCTGCTGTACAGGTTCTGCAACCTGTGCTGCCGATGCAGCTATAGGAGCGGAACCGAGTCCTGCTTCATTCGAAAATATTCCTCGTGCAATTCCCTTCTGCATGGCAATAAACATCGCCCCCAGTGCACCGCCTGCTGCCGCACGCGCGCCGAACGCATCTCTGAATATTTCACCGAATGCAGCCGGAACAGCCTTAATGTGCGTAAAAATAATGATAAGGCTGAAAAAGACGTACGTAACTGCCATAAACGGAACAAGCACCTGCGCTACCTTCGAAATACGCTTCAGACCGCCGATAATAATGAGTGCCGCAAAAAATGCAACGAAAAGTCCTGCAATAACGACTGTCCAGGAATATGCATTGCCGAAGAGGTTCACCGTCCACGCGTTTTCCGGATCAAAGAACGTGTTGACCGCATTGGAAATACTGTTGACCTGTGTAAAGGTTCCTATACCGAAAAGACCGACCATTGTTCCGAATACGGCAAAAATCTTTGCAAGCCACTTCCATTTTGCTCCCATACCTTTTTCGATTGTATAGAAAGGTCCTCCCAGAATATGACCGTCGGGCGCAACTTCGCGGTAATGAACGGAAAGCAGACATTCCGCGTATTTTGTCGCCATGCCGAACAATGCTGCAAGCCACATCCAGAACATCGCACCGGGACCGCCGGCAACTATCGCAGTTGCAACACCGACGATGTTACCAGTTCCTATTGTTGCGGAAAGAGCCGTACACAGTGCTCCAAGACTGGAAACTTCGCCGTGCTCACCGTCGGGCTTACGCCTGATTGATTTTAATGCGCGCCCCAGTTTTGTAAACTGCATACCCCTGAGCCTGACCGTAAGCATGATGCCCGTTGCAAGAATCAGAATGATAAGCCACAGTCCCCAGACTTTGTCGTCAAGGGAATTAAGAAAAGAGTTGACAGCTGAAAACATCAGCAAGCTCCTTAAAAAAACAGGAAGAAGCTCCTGTTAAAAAATAAGAGCCCGGATTCCGGCTTATGCCGTACACGGGCTCTCTAAAGAGAGATAAGAACATTTTACATGCTCTGTCCTTTGTGCCTGAGATATCGGTACCGGTACTGCCGGTACTTTAAACCTTCGGCGCTCCGCGTAAAAGCGGAGACTCTCCAGAGAATTGCCGCGAGACCACAATCAGCGCGGCAACAGTACTATACTATCACATAAAGCCGTTTTCCGCAACTTTCTATTGTCGCTGGACTTTTGCAGAGAAAAGGTTTATAGTCTGTCAATAATCAACCGCGCTGTATTTGTGCCGGCGTATTTTCATTATGGAGGTTATATGGGCCAATCTGACAGTTCAGGCAGTAGTAGTACCGTACCGTTACCTGACCAATACATGACAGTTCACGTGCATACCATGAACCTCCTCCGGGAGCTTCGTCAGGATTATCTCCGGATAAGCTGACCGTATTCTTCTGCGGGTTCCCCTGTATGACGTACTGTTATACTTCATTCTACAGGAGATCCATTATGATGAACGAACTTCTCGCTCCGGATATCGAGACACTTGTAAAAGAAAACAAGTATCCAGAAGTTGCTGCTTTTCTTTCCGCACATCACCCGACAGAAGATGCGGAACTGATTTCCGACCTCAGACCGGAAGAAATTCATAAACTGTTACAGGAAATTGATCCTCAGGACGCTGCAGACATCTTCTGTGAGCTTCCCGACATGCTTCAGTCCGATACTGCGGGACTTATGAGCCAGTCTGAACTTACAACTCTGCTCGAAAAGCTGCCGCCTGATGAACGGGCGGATCTTGCAAAATCCATTCCCGAAAGCCAGCTTGATGCCGTGCTCCCGTTTCTTGCAAAAAAAGAACGTGATGAAATAAAAGAACTGTCGTCATATCCGGAAGGAACCGCAGGTTCCATCATGACGACAGATTATATAGCCTTTCCCGAAGTACTGACTGTCCAGCAGGCAATCAACCGTATACGGCTTGAAGGTGCGCAGAAAGCAGCTGTTTCTCTTATTTTCATACTCAACACAGAACGAAAACTCTGCGGTTACATTACACTGGAAGATCTGATACTTGCAAAACCGGCGGCAGCGCTTGAATCGATAAAAAAGCCGCTTGTTGCCGAAATAACGGCCGAAACAGACCGGGAAGAAGCATCGTATAAAATCACTAAATACGGACTTATCGTTCTGCCCGTCGTCGACGATGCCGGATCGCTTATAGGCATTATTACTCACGATGACGCTATGGACGTTGTGGAAGAGGAACGGACTGAGGACATGGAGCGGTTCATGGCAATCACCGGAAAACATCAGGACACGTCATACCTGCAGACACCTGCCATAACACAATTTTCACGCCGTGTAATATGGCTCATTATTCTCGCCTTCTTTGACTTCGTTTCGGGAGCAGTGCTCCAGTCGTATCAGAATACGATATCCAAACTTATGCTGCTTACATTCTATATGCCCATGCTCACCGACATGGGAGGAAATACGGGCAGTCAGTCTGCAACGGTCATCGTCCGTGCGATCGCGCTAAAAGAGGTTAATCCCCGTGATATATTCCTCGTAATCTGGAAAGAGCTGCGCATTTCTCTCATGCTCGGTATCGTACTCGGAATTATCGCCTTTCTGCGTGTCGAACTTACAAGCGGAAATACCGCCATTCCTGCAATGCTTTCCCTGCCTCAGGTCGGACTGGTCATAGGACTTGCACTTGCCATTCAGGTAGTTTCAGCCACAATAATCGGAGCCATTCTGCCGCTGGTTTCGTCGGCTTTTAAACTCGACCCTGCCCTTATTGCGAGCCCCGCATTAACAACGATTGTTGATATTACCGGACTACTTATCTATTTCGGATTAGCAAAAGCGCTGCTGCATCTTTAAAATGCCCCGCTGATTAAATCTGTAAGATTTAATCAGCGGTTTCTGCTGTTTACGCAGAACCGTTGTATTTCAGAACTGCTGCAATTGATATTTTCTTCTATCTACTATACTATAAATTATTATGGATTTACTAAAAAAGCTGGAAGACTGTAAAACTCGTTTTGACGAACTTAATTCACAGGTCATGGATCCTGATCTTGTAAAAGATCCGGCTAAATATAAGAGTATCATGCGTGAACACGGTCATC
>JALNVF010000031.1 GCA_023231445.1 Treponema sp.
CAGTGGTGAGAAAAATCTGAAAGCTCTTTTTAATTTTATGAAACCGACAACGCTCAAGAATCAGCGTCTTGAGGGAATTGTTCTCCACAATCTTGATGACGACTACACTGGTAATACAAGCAATTATTTTAAAATACTCGGAGACTGGTATTCAAACCTCGGAGTAATGACTGGGTTAGACAGCGTATTTAAACCGAATGATTATATCACTGATCTTGAAATAAACGGGCGTTTTGGCTTCAGCAACACCGTATTCCTTGATTCTACAACAGGAGAGTATCTGCCGTATGCTTCGTCAGGAAAGCGGTATCAGAATTCGTCGAATTTTATGGGTGTGAAAATGCCATTCCGGTACGGAGCGAACTTTAAAATGACTCTGAGTAAACCGTTTTCTTTAAGTATTGCTCTGCCGCTGTATTCCGATCCGTACTTTACCGACGATTTCGGTACACGGACAGAAACAATGGACTGGATAAGTTATCTTATGAAGTCTGCAACGGGAAGTACTGATGACGATACGGTAACCGAGGTTTCGTCTTTTTCCTGGACATTAACCAGTTCCTGTTCTTTACCCGTTTCGTCTGTCGTAAAACCGTATATCACAACATTATCGGGCACACTTAATTCCTCGGTTGTGTTCAGCGATATTACGAACGAAGCTGTGAGTAGTACTGACAGTTTGAACTTATATTCTCCTCAGCGGAAATTCTATTATCCGTCGCAGATTACGCCGGCGACTGTTTCTATGAACTGGGCAGGTACGCTTTTTTCCTATTCGTCGTCAACGACAGCACTACAGAAAAATACAGATATGCCAACATTGGCTTCACCTCTTATTATTCCTGACGATCTGAAATCTGCTGCGGATATTGCAGCGGATCAGGGAAAGACAGATAAGGGAAATGAAGCAGAAGGACAAAAAAATGGCGACAACAGTGACTCAGACAAAAAAACTGATGATACGACCAGTGACGGACAGGAAACGGAAAATACTGATTATTCCGATGCGCTTCCTGAACTGACGTTATCGCAGTCGACTGTCAGTGATGTGCCTGGAATTGATTATAAGCTTACCTATTCTATAAAACCGTCGTATACTTCGCAGCTTGCATATTCATCTACTGATCTTACCGAGCCGGAGGATTTTGACTGGAGTAAACTTAAGTCTTCGATGTTCACACTGAAAATCCCTGTTGTTTTAGACAGTGCTGCAAGTTATGCCGGCAGTTTTTTCAGTATTGACAACAGTTTTACCTATAATCCGGTGCTCCAGCAGCATCCGTATATTTCTACTGATACGGCGAGCGGAGGATATACTGAAACAGCCGCTGATTCGTTAAAGGTAACCGATTATACTGCAACGAAACAGGAACTGACGAATTCAAATTCGGTTAGTATAAAACCGTTTTATTATATCGATTTATTCAAGAATACCGGTATTACGTATAAATCTGCTGTGAAGATGCTTACTACGAAGTTTATCGGCGATGCGGATAATCCTGAATGGGAATATCTGACGACAGACTGGAGTGATCCTGACTTTATTACTACTCACACACTTGATTTTACTTTTGCAGCGACAGAAGGATCTGATACCAGCAATTCTTTCGGACAGTCGCTGACGCTTACTATGAAGCTTCCGCCTCAGGTTGACGAATATGACGGCACTCTTACTCTTACGTTTCCCTATACAACGCTTACAATGTCGTCTGGATTCAAGCAGAAAAGCTCTACTGACGATACATGGGAGAAGCAGCCGTTTAAACAGGCTCTTTCGATAGCTCTTTTTAACAGTACGATGAAGTTTACAGAATCATATAATTACGATCTCGAAGAGGATCATCAGGATGCGTTAAAACTTGCCCTGTCATGGAGCGGACTGCAGGCTGCATATACTATGTCGTATACGAACGGTTATGACTGGAATGATGAAAACGGCTGGGAGGAACGTGATGACGAGAATTTCCTCCCGTATTCGTTATCGCTTGCATATACACCGACAACAAAAACATGGTATACGTGGAAAAACAGAGTGAGTACAGCCCCCGGACTTTCAACGAGTATTGTTGCCGATTTACTGCGTCCTACAGACAGTTATTTTATTTTTACGCCGTCGCTTTCGTTTAAAATTAATGAATTTGTTACGTTTACATTCTCGTCAACGTCAAAGAACTCCGTATTGTATCGGTATGTTCAGAAGTCTTTGGGTGAAGAGGGGCGTATTCCCGGTGAAGATAATCCGTTTATCGATTTGGTGGATTCTTTCCGTTTTGATGACGAATCTCTCCGTAAAGCGTCCGGATTCAAATTGAAGAGCCTGAATTTTACGCTGACACACGATCTTCACGACTGGAACTTTAAAACGACGTATAAACTGGCTCCCCGGCTGGTTACGTCAACTACAACATATTACGACTTTAATCCAAAGATGACGATTTCCATCATATGGAATCCGATGGAAAGTATGAAGACTGAGGTTGTGGATGATTATGGTACATGGGAACTTAATCCGTAGTGAAGTCATTGCATAAAACGACGATGCTGTTGTATAATTTATCTGCATATCTGAATCTATCAGAGGCTTTGTGGAATCTGCTTATACTATAGTCGTACCTGATGCTGATGTTCTGTCCTGTGTCTGCGGTACGAATGACAGTAATTTGAAACTCATTGAAGAGCATTTAGGTGTACCTGTTTTTACACGCGGAAACGAACTTTCAGTCGATGAGGAAGATCCTGCTGTACGTGAAAAATTCCGTTTTATTATTGATCGTATACTTGACGAAATTCAGGATGGCGGAGAAAACAGTCAGGATATTGTGGCTTCTGTCCTGAATACAGAGCCTCGTTCCGATATGGCTCGTTATTCAATAGTTGTGCCCGGCGGTCTGCGTAAAATTTATCCCCGGACAGAACATCAGGCACAATATATCGAAATGCTGCGGAAATACGATATTGTTCTGTGTACAGGGCCGGCAGGAAGCGGGAAAACATTTTTAGCGGTAGCTGAAGCGCTTCGTATAGTGCTTTCCCATTATAAATCGCGTCTTATAGTATCGCGCCCTGTCGTAGAAGCGGGAGAAAGTCTCGGGTATCTTCCAGGTGATCTTGAACAGAAAATAAATCCGTATCTTCGCCCGTTGTACGATGCTATGGAAGCGATTCTTCCCCGCGAAACAGTACGGAAACTTATAGAGTCGGGTGTTATAGAAACAGCTCCTCTTGCGTATATGCGCGGACGTACACTTAACAACAGCGTCATCATACTTGACGAGGGGCAGAATACGACAAAAGAGCAGATGAAAATGTTTCTTACGCGTATGGGAGAAAATGCTAAAGTTTTTATTACTGGTGATACATCTCAGATAGATTTACCGCGCCGTGTTTCTTCGGGACTTGTGCACGCTCTGAAACTGCTTGACCCGGTAAATGAAATAGGAAAGATGATTCTTACGGCGGAAGACGTAGTTCGTAATCCGCTGGTGAGAAAGATAGTGAAGGCTTATGAAAATGAAGAAAACGAACAAAACTAACGATAATCAGAACAGTATACAATTTATGTTCCGGGCTTTTGGTGGTTTTATTAAAAAAAATTATCAGCTTATTCTGCTTTTTATACTTGGTTTTGCTGCAGTATCGACTGTTAATTTTTTCAATGTAGCGACAAGTCAGACGATTGCATCTTTTACTCTTGATGATTTTGAGATAGATCAAATTGCAGACCGGACTATTTATGCAAATAAATCTATTCCTGCTGATGAAGATAATCCCGTTTCCATTGAGGCAGGAGAGAAAATAATCCGGAAGGGGTTTCCGATTACGTCAGAGAGTTATGCAAAACTAAAAAAAATGGCGGAATCTCCTGTGTATCTTGATTTTCGTGCGTTTGCAGATTCTGAACTGTATCTGCTCCTGCTTGCCTGTGTCTGGTTTCTCTTATTTAAATTCCTGCCTTTCGGACGAAAAATACAGATGCGTGAAATTATCATGCAGGTACTGTTTTTCCTCCTGATATATGGAGTAACAGCATTTGGCTGTAAAACTCATTCATTTTCTTCTCCGTATGCGCTTCCGATTATTATTCCGGCAGCTTTATGCGTACTTCTTGAAGCGATTTTATACGGACAGCTGTCTGCTGTTTTATTTTCCGGTCTTGTTGCATTCGGTGTGTTGAATGCGTCTCAATGGCAGATTGTCCCTTTCCTGTATACGCTGTTTTCGTGTATTGCGTCGGCTAATGTTGTGAGAAAAATCGAGAAAAGGATCGATATGGTTATTGCATCGCTGATGCTTGCACTGTTGAATATAGTATTGATGATTCTTTTTACTGTTGTCTTTAACGAAAGTTTCAGTACCATACCTAAAATTCTCGGAGGAGTTGCTTTTAATGGTTTCATTTCAGGTATACTAGCTCTCGGCTTTCTGACTCCGCTTGAACTTATACTGAATACGGCATCTGTTTTCCGGCTTATGGATTTAAGTGATCTGAACAATCCTCTTATGCGCAAAATGATGATTACTGCAAGCGGCACATATTCTCATTCTCTCATGGTCGCACAGCTCGCAGAAAGTGCCTGTCGTGAAATAGGAGCGAATCCCCTTGTTGCACGGGTGGGAGCATACTATCACGATATAGGAAAAATGGATCAGAGTGAATATTTTGTTGAGAATCAGACAGGTGTTAATAAACATGATGAAATCAATCCGTCGCTTTCTGTTGCAGTTATAAAAAGTCATGTAAAAAGAGGTGTCGAAAAAGGACATCAGCTTCATCTGCCGCAGCAGATACTGGACATTATTGCAGAACATCACGGGAACAGTGTTATTGCCTATTTTTATAATGAGGCAAAGGAAAAAGATCCGAATGTGAATCCTGATGATTTTGCCTATAACGGAACGCCCCCGTCTACGCGCGAATCGGCAGTCGTTATGCTTGCAGATACGGTTGAAGCGGCATGTCGTACGCTCGATAATCCGTCAATTCCCCGACTGGATAAGTTTATACAGGGATTGTTCAATGCAAAAGTAGAACATAAACAGCTCGATAACTGCGATCTGACGTTTCGTGATATGTCAAAAATAAAGGAAGCTTTTGTCCAGCTTCTTGCAGGCTATTATCATAACCGTATAGAGTATCCCAATCAGAAGGATCCTGATGCAGGATCTTTGAAAGGGCAGAAAAACGTAAAACTTGGCGAAAAGACTCTGAATGAGGTGAAAAATAATGGCTAATACGGTTCTTATCTCTGTCGGCGAAAATACAGACGAACCAGTATGGATTATGAACGTTGAGCCGTTTATGCAGACTGCCATGAAAATGCTCGAAATAGACGGGGAGGAAATATCTGTATTGTTCTGCAGCGATGCATTTATCAGAACTCTGAACCAGTCATATCGTGGTATAGACAGTCCGACAGACGTGCTTTCGTTCGAGAACGGTGAAGTTTACAAAGACGAGGAAGGTACTGTATGGAAGTGTGCAGGTGATATTGCGATAAGCCTGGAAATGCTTCCAAAAAACGCTGTCTATTTTAAAACGGATGAGAACAGTGAACTAAAGCGTCTGCTGGTGCATGGCCTGCTTCATCTTAATGGATATGATCACGGCGAAGAGCATATTGAGGCCGGTTGTGCACCTGTCTGTGATATGCTCATAAAACAGGAAAAAACGCTTGCAGAATTGAGTAGCGAACAGATAATGAGATAGGGAGTATATGAGTTTGTTTGGTTTTTATCGTAAGAAAAAAGAACTGCAGAATAGTACTGTTTCTGAGACAGAGGATGTCAGTCCTGAGCAGCAGCAGATTATTAATGAAGAAAAGCAGAACATGATACGAGGTATAGAGGATCTGTCTCATACCTCGGTGAAAGAGGTTATGATTCCGCGGATTGACGTTGATTTTATTTCTGTCGATACCCCTCAGGAAGAGTTGCTGGAAAAACTTGTAAGCAGCGGACATTCTCGTATTCCTGTGTATAGTGAGTCGATCGACAATGTTGTTGGAGTTCTGTATGTAAAAGATCTTATTCATTTATTTGCCGCACATGAGACGCTCGATTTGGAGAAGATTTTGCGTAAAGCCTATTTTGTTCCGGAATCGAAACGAATTGACTCTTTGCTGCGTGAATTCAAGAGACGGCATCTGCATATAGCGATTGCAATAGACGAATACGGTGGTATTTCCGGTATTGTTACAATGGAAGATATAATTGAAGAAATTGTCGGAGATATTCAGGACGAATTTGACAATGAACGAGAGGATATTATTACGCTCGGCAACAATATCTGGTTATGCGATGCACGTGTTGATCTTGATGATCTTAACGAAACAATCGCCTCTTCATTCCCCACAGAAGAATTCGATACACTTGGTGGATTTGTTTTTGATTTATTTGGAAAAATTCCGGTCAAATACGAGAAAGCCTCTTGGAATGATTATGAATTCATCGTTCAGGATATGGAGGGGCACCGTATCAATATGATAAAAGTAATCCGTAAAAACGGAGATGAAAAGAAAGATGAGAAGACTGAGTAGACTGAGGACAGTATTAGCTGTATGTGTTTTCATCTGTATTTGTAATTCAGTGTCTGCCCAGCAGAAACTGTCTGTTTCGCAGTTATACGGAGCCGGTATTCAGGCACAGAGTGATGAAGACTGGTATACTGCCTCTCAATTGTACCTTGAGGCTCTTCAGACGAATCCCAGTTATGGTGATGCATGGTTTCATCTTGCACAGTGTACATATCAGCTGGGGCAGTATGATCTTGCTCTGCAGTATCTTGATACTGCAGAAAAATATGCCCGGAGTAATACCGATATACAGAATCTGCGAGGAATGTGTTTTATTTCGCTCAATAGGCTTAACGATGCACGCAATACTTTTACTGGAGTGTTAGAATTGAAACCGAACGATATCAATGCTCGGTTCGGTCTTGCTGAGCTTGAACTCATGGACGGAAAGATAAGTGGTGCAGAAGGGCAGTATCTTGAAGCGGTCAGACGAGATCCGACAAACAGGAAAGCGCTTTTGAGTCTTGCATTTGTTTCTGCCCGTCTTGGAAAAAATGATGCGGCGCAGAGGTACATGAATCAGGCCGTGCGTTGTTATTCCGGAGAGGCGGAAGTTCATTATCTTTCTGCTGGTCTTGCTGCAATGAATGGAGCGTTTGCGGAAGCTGAACGTCAGGCGCGTACAGCGGTGGAAATAAATGGAAATTATGACCGCGCATATGGACTTCTTGCTTCCATATTGTATTCTGAAGGAAAATACAACGATGCAATCGATATTTGTGATTTTCGTATCGGACGTGACCGGAATGCAGTTAATGCGTGGTATCTCAAAGGTCTGTCGCAGCTCCGGCTTAATAAAACATCAGAAGCTGTAGCGTCGTGGACGACAGGTCTTTCTGTTGATCCGCTCGACGAGGTGATGCGCGCTGCTCTTGAACTTCAGGTCGAAAATTCAGTTGCCCTTGATGATTCACGACGTCCGTCATGGGCCGCATATCATATTAAGAATGCAAAGGACTATGCAAAGCGTTATGACAGTACCGGTGAAAGT
Source organism: Treponema sp. (assembly GCA_023231445.1). GTDB lineage: Bacteria > Spirochaetota > Spirochaetia > Treponematales > Treponemataceae > Treponema_D. The sequence continues at coordinate 7,564 of JALNVF010000031.1, forward strand.
TATGAATATCAACGTGCACTGAAGATAGATCCAACCAGTGCGGAAACTCGTCTTGCGTATGCAGATATGCTTGAAATGAACGGATTACACGAATTGTATCTTGAACAGTTAAAATTTCTTAAGCAGAATATGCCTGCTTCAGACTCTTCATCTTCAGCCGCAAAAAAAACAGATACGTCTGCAACTCTGATGAATGATACAATAGAGGCATACGATTCTATTCTTCAGGATACGCTTGCAAAGAAATGGAACGTGCAGCCGTTTTATCTTGACAAAATCCGCTGGAAAATAGGTATTTATTATACGGCAGGAGAGGTATCATTTGTTCATGCAGACAATGCAATGATTACTGCACAGTCTGCTGCCGATATTTTTTCCGGGGTCGCGGTTACGTCGGTTGTCGCACAGGCGTCTCCTGTATCCGGTTTTGGAGAAGCTTATCAGAAAGCTCATGCTTCAGGTGAAGATTATTTTTTGATTATTTCTCTTGATGAGGCTCCTCGTGATTTACTGCTCAGCGGAATTATGTATTCCGGTCGTACTGGTACAGTAATGAAGAAACTGTCGTTCTACGGAACCGGTAACAACAGATATTCAAATGTATTGCGACGGTTCAGAGGTGCAGTATTGGAAAAACTTCCAATACGCGGAAAAATACTGGACAGGAACGGAAACGAACTTCTTATTGATGTAGGACGTTCGGAAATGATAAAGAAGGGGGCTGTATTTAACATTGTGCGAAAAGGTAGTATGAGAACCTCAGATAATGAGATAGGTCTTACGTATCTGGATTCGGATATTTTAGGTACACTTACTGTTACTGATGCCGGCGAAGAAGTTTCTCAAGGGGAACTTGATAAAAACAGTTTTTTCGACCGTGTAAATACAGACGATGAGGTTGTTCTTGTTTCAATGCCGGATGATAAAAGCAGCGCAGCAGGGCAGAATAACGCTGCAGCTGTGGTTGATACTGCACCGGTGGCAAATCAGAAAGGTACGGCTGTTGCAGGTAATGCTGCCGGAAAGAATGCTGTAAGAATAACCGCTGAAGATCTGGGAATGCACCATACACCTGCTTTTATAGAACTTATCAGGAATATTTATTGAACAGGGGCGGCCATTAGGTCAAGAGATGAATCAATCCATTTTTTTGTAAGTGCCGGATATTTATCAGAGACTGCAAGAAATGTTTTCACAGCTTCCTGATAATTTCCGCTGAAATAGTATGATTCTGCCAGATAAAATTTTGCGCGTTTAGTGACGTTTTCACTTCTGTTTGTACCGAGCAGTTTTCTAAGTGTGGCTGCAGATTCTTTGTATTTTTTGCGGATAAAAGTAGATTTTAGGGCATCAAATAAAAAATAATCGTCACCTGCTTCCGGCGAGATTAAATCTTCCTCGAAAATGTAAACATCAAGAAGTTTCATCTGCTGCCCGGATTTTTTTTCTCCCAGCAGTTCAGCCTGTTCACGTGCCTGTTTCCCTATATCAGAGCCTGATGTGTTCATTCCTTCGACCAGGTCTATATAGGGAAGGGGTGTTTCCCGCATAGTTCCCTGGGGATACAACTTTTCTTTTGCCGAAGCACTCGTATCGGTCGGTATTTTCTGTGGCAGAAACCTGCGGTGTGCGCCGTTGACTGTTGCATTCATGGACGGAATGATAATGTTGTATTGTCCGCTGCCGATAACAGCGATGACAGCATAGTAGTAATCAATATAATTCTCGACCTGATCGGACCAGCTTGTGCTGCTGCTGTTCAATGATGTGGCAGGTTTTAAAGATCCGAGCTGCGAATATGAGGCAATAGGTTTTATGTCCCTGAATACTAGCAGCGACGTTACGGGTTGCTCCGGTTTTAACGGAAGTGTCCATGTTATGGTGATGAATTTACCTGTTCCTGAAGAAGCCGAAATATCGGTTACAATAGGTCGCTCCGCTGCAAATAAAGCGCAGGATACCGACATGAGGAATACGGCGGCGAAAATAAATTTATTTTTCAGCAGTACCATATATTTTATAATAACGGCATTATCACATAAAATCAACGATTAAAACAGTGACGGCATATTTGACAATGTATGCTGTTTCTTTTATTCTAATAGTATTATGTTTGTATCTGTCATGCTCGATCCGGGCGGAGTTGATACGGCACAATCTCTCGCATCTGTCCTTACTCATTACGGGTTCAGGAAAATACAACGTGCATGTTGGGAGAGTGGTGATATAGGAGTTATGCAGCTTTCACACTTGAAGCGAGAGATTGACCGCGTAACGAACTACTATGATACCGTGCGTATGTATCAGTATCCGGTAAAAGGAATGTTCGCTATTACTGAACTTCATCGAAAACGGTGGAGACGGTGCATCCTTAAGCCCGACGACAGAGATACGGCAATAACACATTAATAAGGAAGTATATATGCTGGACGATTTAAAAATGCCTGTTTCACAACTTCGTGAAGATATTATGAATGTATGGGGGCGTCTTTGACAGCGCTGCAATAGATAAAAAAATTGCAGAAAAAGAGTCTCTTACGACAGCTCCGGGTTTCTGGGATGATGCATCAAAAGCTGGCGCTGTTATGACGGTAATAAAGCAGCTTAAAAACCGGGTTGAACCATGGCGTGCAATATTACGTGAACAGGACGATCTGGAGGCAATGTTCGAGCTGGCTGCGGAAAGTGGCAGTCCGGATGATGAAACAGAAGTCCGCACCATGTATAATAACGAGAAAACGGAATTTGAGAAATTGAATATACTCAATCTTCTGTCGGGCGAGGTTGATCAGAACAATGCTTTTCTTTCAATTCACGCAGGTGCGGGAGGAACAGAAGCTGAAGACTGGGCTTTTATGCTGAGCCGCATGTATTCCCGATGGGCGGAACGTCATGGTTTTAAAATGGAAATAGTCGATCAGGAGGAAGCTGAGGGTGGAATCAAGTCGATAACAATGCAAATCGACGGCGATTACGCTTATGGTTACCTTAAGTGCGAAGCTGGTATTCATCGGCTGGTACGCATTAGCCCGTTTGATGCAAATGCCCGCCGGCATACATCGTTTTCTTCTGTGTACGCGTATCCTGTTCTGGACGATACGATAGAAGTCAATATACGACCGGAAGATCTTCGTGTCGATACGTACCGTTCGGGAGGTAAAGGCGGGCAGCATGTTAACAAAACCGAATCTGCAGTCCGCTTTACACATATTCCTACAGGTATTGTTGTTGCGTGTCAGAGTGAACGCAGCCAGCTTATGAATCGTGCGACCGCAATGAGTATTCTTCGTTCGCGATTATACGAGTATTACCGTGAACAGAAGGAAAAGGAAAATTCGAAGTATAATGGCGAGAAAAAGGAGATCTCGTGGGGTAACCAGATACGTTCGTATGTGTTTCAACCATATACAATGGTTAAAGATCATCGTACGAAATGTGAGACCGGCAATATTCAAGCGGTTATGGACGGGGATATAGATCAATTTATGGACTCGTTCCTTATCGCACGATGGAAAGGTCTCCCGATGGATAATGCCGGAGATGATGACGAAGAAACGTGATACAGCTGTACATATTTTTCTTGTATTTCTCATGTTAGTTCCATCATCGCTGTTGTCGGGAGCGGACAAATGGACTGTTGCTGCAGAAAAATTTACGTTTGCAAAAGAACGGACAGTAACTAAATCTGAATCTGCGGCCGCAGAACTGCTTCCTCAGCTTATCCTTGAACAACTGACAGAAAACCTTGAGCGTATGCCATCATCTCAGGAGCAGCTTGATAAGAAACAGTATGATCTGCAGAAAAGCCGGCTTGATTTGTTTTTGCAGCTGTCCAAAGAAGTTCAGATTCGAGATTCGCTTGTTCTTGGTGATTATACGGACAGGGAATTGCAGAAGCAGCTGAAAAGTGAAGATGAAAAGATAGCTGCAATAAAGAAACAGATTGCAGATAATCTTGCACAGGAATCTGAATACGAAAAGAATGCAGCCCCTGACATAGCCCGTGAAGAGGAACGCGAAAAAGGTATAGAAGCAGGGAAAGTATTCGACGATAGAGATATACCGGACAGGGAGAAAAACGATGCGGCTCGTTTTAAGGATATATTGAAAGGTTTTGTCCCTGGGCACAAACAGGAACGGAACAGCGTGGAAGTAAATTTATACAAGGATGACGTTACGCAGCTGTTTGATGCAGGTGATACGGTAACAACTGCAGGATACGACAGCCGGGAATTTGAAGATGCGGTGATTGCCGCAGGAATAAACGCACTCGTTCGCGGCAGACTCACTATATACGGCGGATACGTTGCTGCAACCGTTTCGCTTGTTATATATCCTGGCGTACGTACAATCGGAACGGTGACAGACGTAAGCAGTATTACTGATTTTCGTGCACTCGCAGTAAGTATTGCACGTCAGCTTACACCAAAGATAACGAACAGCATGCCGGTTGAACTTTTGTTTAAGATAAAACCGGAAGAGGCAGCGGAAAATGTAGTTCTTACTATTGATGATGTTGTATATAAAGTAATACCTGATCATCTTATTGTACAGTCTGGTGTACATTCTGTTATGCTTAGTTCTCCGGGCTTTAAACAGGTTTCTACTTCATATGCATTTAGAGGCAGCAGGCAGTTTGACATTTTTGTCGGGATGATTCCGGAAAAGTCCGGTTCGCTTTTGCTGCGTTTAAAAAAACCACTCATAGGTACGATGTACGCGAATGGCAGTAAGACAGGAATCATTGATGAAGAGTATCCTGTTACCAGAATTTCAATAAATAATCAGCCGGTGCTTGGACAGTTTATTACAGAAGACGGAAGGCCTGTATCTTTTTATATCCCGCTGAAACTTGTTCAGGACGGTTCGTCTTTGACTGTTAATGTAACGCCGTTCGACAGAAGTAAATATATCGACGTACGGAGGAGATGGATGTACGGTTCATATAGTGCACTTATTATTTCTCTTATGGGTACATTTTATTCATACGGTACTTTCCATGCAGAAATGCTGGCTTATGGAAACGGGTACGTAGGTTATGATGACGCTGTCGGCTGGCAGCGTGCAGCACAGGTCTGCACGGGAATTTCTATTGGGTGCGGAGTATTTTTTGCGTATGAACTTGTACGTTATTTTCTTGCTGCCGACAAAGTTCTTCCGGACCGTGCATACCCGTCTGAATATGAGGACAGAGAGATGCCTGCTTCTGAACAAAGTGCACCGGATGAACCGGATATGCAGAAGAATCCGTCTTCTGGTGATGGACCAGAGAATAATATTGATATAAAGAATAACGGAGTACAATAATATGGGAAAAATATCATTTGCAGAAAAAATACGCGGTATGTTCGGTTTACACGGGACAGACGGCGGACAATTTTATGACGAACTTTGCGATGCGCTTATAGAGGGCGACGTCGGAGCGAAAACATCCATGGAGATTACTGAATTACTGCGCGATACGTGCAGGAAAAATCATATAAATGAAGAAGATGCAGTTACGGCGGAATTGGGGAAAATTCTTACATCGTACGTGAAGGATATTGTACTTGAACCTGAATCCGGTAAAACAAATGTCTGGATGGTACTTGGTGTGAACGGTGTAGGGAAGACGACGAGTGTGGCAAAAATTGCTAAATGGTACAAAGACAAAGAATTAAGCAATATCGTGCTTGCATCCGCCGACACGTTTCGTGCGGCTGCAATAGAACAGCTGGCTCTTCATGGCGAACGGCTTGGTATCAGGGTTGTAAGTCATCAGCATGGAGCTGATCCTTCAGCTGTTATATATGATGCTGCCGATGCGGTTCGTTCAAAAGGCGGCGGACTTGTGATTGCCGATACAGCAGGCCGACTGCACAACAAAGAAAATCTTGTTCATGAACTTGAGAAAATAGACCGCACATGCCGTCAGAAAGCCGATGAAGGGTGTTACCGGCGGCTGCTTGTTATAGATTCGACAACAGGACGGAATGCGTTTCGTCAGGCGGAAGTATTTAACGAGGCTGTTGGAATTGATGCGCTTGTATTGACAAAATATGATTCAACAGCCAAGGGTGGAGTTGCTGTATCTATCGGTAAAGAACTGAATCTGCCTGTTGCCTTCGTTTGCAACGGTGAACGGTACGAGGATATTTCGCTTTTTCATGCCGACGAGTATATCCGGGGATTTTTAGGACGCTGATTCGTGCAATTGAGAATACAGGTATTTATAGTATTTCTGATTTTCTCATTTGTTCTGGTACCGGCTGACGCTCTTGGCAGGAAGGATGTACATGAACAGGCGGCCGGAGAGTCGACTGAAGTGAGCGATATGTTTTTTGAAATACTTCGGTACGATGTAACAGGCGTTTCTGTTTTTCCTGATATTGAAAAATATGCAGGAGTAAGTATATATCCGTCAAAAGTACTTCTGCATATTATCTGGCAGGAAAACGAATGTCCTGTTTATCTGATTGAAAAAGCGGTGCATACGTATACCGGAAAAATTGATTCAACCTTTGATACCGACAGTTTTTTAATAGCGGAAAAATATGACTGGGTGAATGACGTTGTAGATGAAGCTGCATCAGAAAAGGCAGGAAAGGAATTTGAAGCCCTTGAATTGGAACCTCCTGAAGAGGTTATACAGGCAGTGCAGGAAGAATCCGGTGCATATAAAGAAAAAAATATACCAGTGACAGACGAATCTCCGTCAGAAAGACGATACAGGGATGCAGAAGGAAGGCTCAGTCTGTTTTCTTACGGAACGGAATTTTTTTCAGTTACAGGCAGTCAGGACAGTCGTGTGCTCGTGAGCGCAGAAGGTAAGACTATGTCACGGAAGTATTATGACAGTCTGATGCGGCTTTCAAAAAAAGAAACATGGAACATAGCGGAGACTTCGGATCAGTCATCGGTGCAGCGTACCGACATTTACTATTATAATAATGATGAAATATTTCCTTTTGCTTCTGTGACGCAGTTTACTGATAGACGAATTGAATCGTTGTATAACGAAAAAGGTCTTATATATTCACAGACGGATTATTCTGTTGACGGGAATAATGATAAAAAAATAGAATCGCGTACGCTTCGTAAGTATAACGAAGATAATAAAATTACAGAAGAATCATATACCCGGTTCCTGTACAGTGCTGATAAGAAACCTGTACAGACCGGCAGCACGACACGAGTGGATGTCTATGAATATAAAAATCCTGAATGCTCACCGGACTACTTTTATTATGACGACGGTACTCTCCGTATGAAAACTGTTTATACCGACAACGAAACGTATACGACAACATTGTATTTTGATCATGATTTTACCGTTGTTACCGAATTTCTTCACGGAAGGAGATCGTCAGAGACATATATACAGGGAAATCGTATAATGCGGAGCAGAACATATGAAAAATAGGCGGACATTTTTTCCTCATTTACGATGGATTTTCTCTGTTTCAAACAGATTTTCACGGGTCGACAGAAACGGACGTTCTGCAGTAACCTCTCTGCTTGCCTCTCTTGGAATAAGTTTCGGCGTGATGACACTGATTGTTGTTATGAGCGTTATGAACGGTTTTCAGATGGGTTTTAAAGACGCTATTATGGAGATATCGTCGTATCATGTACGTGTTTCAGGAATTGACGGTTCTGCTGGACAGCAGTTTCTTGACTGGTGTAAAAAAGAAAAAAATATCCGTTCTGTAACTCCTTTTTATGAAGCAGAAAGTTTTGTTGTAAGTACGAAGGGCAGACAGTCTGCCGCAGTAATTCGTGCGGTTCCTTCTGATATTCTTGAAACTGACAGTGGTTTTGCCGGTGAACTCGCAGTTACCGCCGGTGAGTTTGATATTATGCAGGAAAATACAATCGTTCTTGGGTCCGGTCTGGCATATGCTCTAGGCGTAAATCCGGGCGATCCGGTAACACTGCTTGCTTTAAGCGGAGGAAGCGACGTGGAACTGCTTTCCCGCAGCAGAAAGTTTACAGTGACAGGTATATTCCATTCAGGGTATGCAGACATCAATTCTTCTTTTGCATTTATTAATCTTGAATCCGGAAGAAAAAAATTCGGTACTGATGCAAAGAAAACATATGGTTTAAAATTAAACCGTGTTTCGGGCGACGGAATTGTGATAAACGAAATAAATAGAAAATTCCCCCAGTTTAAAGCTGAATCATGGAGAAGTTACAACAGATCATTCTTCGGTGTGCTTCGTGTAGAAAAAAACATACTCATGATGCTCGTGTTTCTTATATTTGTCGTAGTCGGAATCAATATTTACAACGGTATGAGACGTCTTGTATTTGAACGTCGCAGCGAAATTTCAATTTTATCTGCACTGGGAGGCAGAAGCGGAGAAATAAAATCGATATTTATTATGCGCGGTTTCCTGACGGGATTTGCAGGTGTACTTACTGGTGTCGTCCTCGGACTGCTTATAAGCATAAATATCGGCAGTGTATTTCGTGCTGCGGCTGAAATCATGTATTATGCACAATATTTTATGGTACTTGCGTTCAATCCCGAAAATGCCGCATATGTACAGGAGAATCCGATGTACCTTTTATATGCTACAATTCCTGCTCGTATATTACCTGTAGAAGTGTTTATGATTGCACTGTTCGGAATACTTGCACCGCTTGCCGCTTCGTTTGCCGCAAGCCGTAATGTATTGAAAATGACAGTTGCGGAGGTACTTCATGATGAATGAAATTGTTCACGTAGAAAATCTTGAAAAAACATATGTTACATCAAGTGAGACTCTGACAGTTCTAAAATCTCTGAATCTTTCTGTCGAGGAAGGAAGCAAATCTGTTATTATTGGTGAAAGTGGCAGCGGTAAAAGTACGCTTCTGAATATCATCGGAGGAATAGATACTGCGTCGGCGGGAAAAATTCAGTGTGGTAAATGGGACGTTACATCTCTTGACGAGGATGCACAGGCTGAATATCGTGCACATTTCCTTGGATTGGTTTTTCAGTTTCATTATCTGCTCAAGGATTTTACGGCACTTGAAAATGTGTATCTTCCTGCATACATGGCCGGGGTGCCTAAAAAAGAAGCCGTGGAACGGGCACTAAAACTGCTTGCCGATGTTGATTTGTCTGATCGTGCAGATCATCTGCCTTCTCAACTTTCCGGCGGTGAACGTCAGCGTGTAGCTGTCGCACGTGCATTGATTAACAACCCTTCTCTTATTCTTGCAGATGAACCAACAGGGAATCTGGATCCGGCAAACGCGGAACTTATAGGCAATCTTCTCTTTTCTATGGCAGACAGATATAATAAAACTCTTATTCTTGTTACTCACGACAGGCACCTTGCTGCAAAAGGGTCTGTATGCTATGCGATACAGAACGGGCAGCTTGTACGAACAGCTCTGTCGGGAATTGAATTATGACAGTGAAATCATCACTGCTTTTTGCATACCGACTTGTTTTTCCGCGTACGGACAAATCTTCATCGGCGAGGAGGAGCCTTTCCGGTGCACTTGTGTGCATTGGTATAAGTCTTGTCCCGCTTATAGTTGTACTAACAGTTTCAAACGGTATGATTCAGGGTATGACCGAGCGGATTATAGGTCTTTCTTCTTCTCATCTTGAAGCATTTATACCAAGAATGGCAGATGAAGCATCGTCGTCTGCAAAACTTGAAGCTTTTGCATCGTATATGGCGGAGACCGAAGGTGTAACGGCTGCATATCCTGAAGTGAATGCGGCCGCTCTTGCGGCAGGTTCCTCGTATCGTACAGGGGTACAGGTTCGTGCTGTACAGCCTGAAATTTTTTTCTGTAATAATTCGTTTCGTTCTTTGTTAAAAATCGTCGCTGGCAGTTATGAAAATTTTAAGTCAGGGACAAAAAGTGCTGTTGTGGGGCAGAAAACTGCGGAGCTGCTCGGCATTACACAGGGCAGTTCATTTCGTATTATCACTGCAGCTGCAGGAAAAGACGGAAATATTTATCCCCGTACGGCTCTGTTTACGGTAGCCGCTGTTGTATCATCGGGATATCAGGAACTTGACTCGATGTGGGTTTTTATTCCGCTTGATACGTCGTATTCCGTTATAAAACCGGGAACTGGACAATATTGTGTACTTATGGAGACCGCCGACGCATTTTCACCTGATATAGTACGTATACAGCGGAAATGTGAAGATGCAGCGGGATATAGTGCAAGCATCTACCGCTGGGATGAACTGAATCAGTCGGAATACGAGAATTTTTCTTCGACAAAAGTGATGCTCGTTTTTATTATGCTGCTTATTGTACTTGTAGCTTCCGTAAATATTTCGTCATCTCTCGTCATGCTGGTGATGGAGCGTCGTCGTGAAATTGCAATTATGAAAAGTCTTGGCGGTACGTCCGGTGGTATTACGTTTTCTTTCCTGTTGACCGGAATGGCAGCTGGTTGCGGCGGTGTATTTATAGGACTGCCGTTTGGTCTTGCCTGTGCAGTTAATGTAAACAAAATTGTTCATTTTCTTGAAAAAGTAGTAAACTCTGCTGCAGATTTTGTATATCTTTTAGAGGGACACAGTCCTTCGGCATTTATCCATATAAATCTTATGGATCCGGCATATTACCTTACAGAAATACCGGTAACAGTTCCATTTAAAGATCTTGCAGTGATTGTTATTTCGACCATTTTTCTGTCACTGGTGATGTCTGTAATACCTGCATATAAGGCAGGAAGGGAAAAACCGCTCGAAACGTTACGCAAAGTATGATATACTGAGGCTGATATGTTGTGTGATTTTTGTCATAAACGGGAAGCTGTTTTTTTTATAGAGCAGACGGGAAAAACTTTCCGTAAAAAAATAAATATATGTATGGAATGTGCCGTAAAACACGGTCTCTCTCCTGATCCGCAGAAAATTCAACGATCAATAGGTTCTTTGTTTGAAGAAATTTCTCAGGCAGAAAAAAACGGTAATCAGGAGGAAAACAGACTTTGTCCTGTCTGTGGCAGAAGTCTTGCGGCCGTCAGAAGAACGGGAAGGGCAGGCTGTCCCGAATGCTGGGAAATATTTAAATCAGAATTGTCTTCGATACTAACTGAAAGGGGAATTACTGGACCGTATACAGGATCCATGCCTCTCAGAGTCGGTTCTTTTCGTTCAGCACTGACTGACCGTATGGATATAGAAACTAAACTAAAAGAATCTGTCAAGAATGAGGATTATGAAAAGGCGGCTGTTTACCGTGATTATCTGCGCGCGCTTGAAAAACATCCTGTCTCCGACGGAGGTACATCTGAGGAAAGGTCACAGAACAATGACTGAATCATCAGTTTTTAGCGGGGAACCATGGTATACATACAACGGTACAGATAGTGATGTAGTTGTATCTACAAGGGGCAGACTTGCACGTAATCTTGCAAATTTTCAGTTTCCTGAAACATTACGCAGCGATGATTCCGAACGTGTACGTGCGCTTGTTTTTGATTCGTTTTCCCAGTTTGAGAATGCAGACGATTTTCATTATGTACAATCCGATGCACTGGGCGATCTTGGAGCACGAATACTTACTGAACGCGGAGTACTGGACATACCTTCAGCATCAGGGATCGTTATGCGTTCTGACGGAAGAGTTTCCTGTTTAGTAAACAGTATTGACCATGTGCGTATAGCGTCATTCGCACCGGGAATTAACTGCGAAAAAGTTTTTTCGGACTGCCATTCAATTGACGAAGAACTGCAGAAGACGCTGCAATTTGCTGCGTCATATGAATACGGGTATCTTACCGCTTCTGTCAATGATGTAGGAAGCGGGCTGAAGCTTTCGGTCCGGGTTCATCTGCCGTCGCTTTCATTTTTGGGTGAATCAGAAAATATATTCAGGGGATTACGTGAAAAAGGATTGTGTGTTACGTCTGTGTATGGTACCGGTGATGATTACGGAAAATCTCTTGGTTCATACTACCAGATTTCAACATTTTCATCCTTTACCGGCAGTGAACTTGACCAGATAGCTTCGATTAAAAGCGCGGGTAAATATATTGTCGAAACAGAGCGAAAGTTCCGCTTGAAATGTACCGAAAATAAACCGACTGTAGTACATAATATCATATTACGGTCGTTTGCGGCTGCAAAATTCAGTGCTCTTATGCCTCTGAGAGAAGCTGTTGCTGTTATTTCTTCAGTAAAGTGGGGACTTGATATGGGGATTATTCACGGTATAGACGATAGTACGCTTTGCGGACTGTTGTACCGTGTACAGAATGGACATCTGGAATTCCTGTTGCAGAACGGAAATTTTACTTTTGAAGATGATATAAAAGACGATCTTCCACAGAAAATAGAACGTCTGCGTGCGCTCATTCTGCAGGAAGCATTTGAAAAAATCAGTTTTGCTTCGTAAATATTTGGGGGATATCATGAAAGGCTTATCACCACGTGCTCAGCGTCTTATTGCGGCACTTGCTCAGGATGAAGGTCGGAAAAGTGGAAGTGACCAGCTGTTACCGGAACATGTACTTCTGGCGCTTTTAAAAAGTGCTGATGGACTTGGCTATGCACTGTTACAGATGCTTCATATAAATGTTCTTACGTATCAGCTTGCACTTGAACAGAGTCTTTCGTCGAGAACTCCTGCATCTTCTTTGAGCGATCTTCCTGCCGGACGCCGAATACGAACAATTCTCGATCTGGCAGGTATTGAGTCACGTGCACTCCGTAATGACTACATCGGCACTGAGCATCTTATCCTTGCTTCAATTCGGGAAGAGGGAAGTGTTACGGCCCGGTATTTTGAAAAAGCTTCAATAACTATTGAAGATGCGCGTAAACTTGTTCCTGATGTACAGATTCATAATCCATCATCGGCAGGAGAGCAGAGTGCCCGTTCAATTGCAAAATCTGTCTTTCAAAATCTGCTTGGAAACGGGAGCAATTCCGAAAATATTGTCCCAATTGCGAATTCTGATTCACCGCAATCACAGTCTAAACTTCGATCAAATCAGAATAATCCGTCTTTCCTTTCTGAATTCAGCAGGGACATTACACGTATAGCCCGTGAAGAAAACTGTGATCCGGTTGTCGGACGAGAAAAAGAAATTAAGCGTATTATACAGATATTGTCCCGCCGTACAAAAAATAATCCTGTGCTTATAGGTGAACCCGGAGTTGGTAAGACCGCTATAGTAGAAGGGCTGGCACAGTGTATTGCGAAGGGAAATGTCCCCCGGAATCTCCTTAAGAAACGGATTTTGTCCCTTGATCTTGCTGCACTCATTGCCGGTACAAAATACCGGGGTGAGTTTGAGGATCGTATGAAAAAAATGATGAAGGAAGTGAGCGAGGACAGAACAATTATTTTATTCATTGACGAACTTCATACAATCATAGGAGCCGGAGGCCCGGAAGGTACAATGGATGCATCGAATATGCTTAAACCTGCGCTGAGTCGTGGCGAGATTCAGATAATCGGTGCTACAACGACAAAGGAATACAGTAAATATATTGAAAAGGATTCTGCTCTCGAACGCAGGTTTCAGATGGTAAAAGTAGAAGAACCGACCGATGAAGAAACTGTGCAGATCCTTGAAGGAATAAAAGCAAAATATGAAGATTTCCACGGTGTCGTTTATGACGATAATGTTATTCCCGCGATCGTGACATTTTCCCGCCGGTATATCCCCGAACGTTCTCTTCCTGACAAAGCTATAGATATTCTTGATGAAGCCGGCGCGGCGAAGAAAATACAGGAAGAGGCTAAGCCAGCCGAACTGGCAGAACTGGAACAGAGTATTGAACAGCTTGCGGAAGAGAAGTCAAAACTTGTAGCCGATCAGGATTATGAAAGAGCTGCTCTTGTACGCGACAAAGTACTTGATCTGAAACACAGACTTGAAGTTTACAGTGAATACTGGAAAAACAGTAACGGCGGAGTGAAAAAACATGTATCTGAACAGGATATCTGCCGTATTATAGGTGCAATGACCGGAATTCCTGTTGAACAGCTTGATTCTTCGGAAACAACACGACTTGTACACATGGAAGAAGAAATGCACAAAAGTGTCATAGGTCAGGAAGAGGCTGTTCATCTTATTGCCGGTGCTGTACGGAGAAGTCGTGCCGGCATTTCGTCTCCGAAACATCCTCTGGGGTCGTTTATTTTTCTTGGACCGACAGGCGTTGGAAAAACACAGCTTGCGAAAGCCCTTGCAAAATTTCTTTTCGGCAGCGAGGAGATGCTTGTGCGTATCGATATGTCCGACTATATGGAAAAACATAATGCAAGCCGTCTGGTTGGTGCACCACCCGGATATGTGGGGTATGAAGAAGGCGGCGTACTCACAGAAGCAGTTCGCCATCATCCGTACGCCGTTGTCCTGCTTGATGAGATAGAGAAAGCTCATCCTGATGTTTTTAATCTGCTTCTTCAACTGCTTGAGGAAGGTGAACTCAGCGATAATCTGGGACATACGGTAAATTTCCGTAATACGGTTATTATCATGACAAGTAATGCCGGTGCACGCCAGATTACAAGCGATGGGCGGGTAGGGTTCTCGACCTCGGGCAGTGGTGTACTTCCTTACAGTGAAATTCGTTCAAGTGCGCTTGCGGAACTTAGGAAACTGCTCAGTCCGGAACTACTTAATCGTATAGATGACGTTGTTGTATTCAGTGCACTTACAAAAGAGCAGGTCGGACGTATTCTTGACATACAGATACAGGAACTTTCGGACAGACTAAAAGAAAAGAATCTGTCGATCAAAGTAAAACCTAAAGCGCGGAAGTATCTTATTGACCACGGCTATGATCCTGAAATGGGCGCACGTCCGATGCGTCGTCTTATTCAACGTGAGATAGAAGATCCTCTTTCTGTCGAGATTCTTTCTGGTAAAGGAAGTGGCAGCAATACTGTTTCTGTTGAATGTACGAACGACAGACTGCATGTCCGCTTTGAGAAACCAAAACCTGCAGCGGTGTCTGCACCTGTTGAAAAACCTTTACTGGAAGCATCAAGATAATGAAAAACATACAATTTTCAGATTTTGGCAGAAAACTTTGCGGCCCGTCGGGCATTAATCAGCTTATGGATGACATCGGGAAACCTCTTCCTAAGAATATTCCCGTCTGCCAGATGGGGGGTGGAAATCCTGCCCGCATTCCGGAAGTAGAAGCAATGTACCGGACTCAGATGGAAAAAATTCTTAATCATGGAGAGGATTTTGAGAATCTTATAGGCCGCTATGATGCTCCCCAGGGCCGGACTTCGTTTATCGAGTTTTGTGCAGGATATCTTTCAAAGACATTCGGCTGGAATATAGGTCCGGAAAATATTGCCGTTACGAACGGAAGTCAATCGGCGTTTTTTTATTTGTTCAATATGTTCAGTGGTACATATACACAAGGAGGGACAGAGAACGGTGTAAAAATAAAAAAGACAGTTGTATTTCCTCTTGTTCCTGAGTATGTAGGATATGCTGATCAGGGAATTGATACCGGTACGTTTATAGGTATCCCTGCAGGTTTTTCGTTGTATCCGAATCATACATTTAAATATCATATTGACTTTGAAAGACTTGAACAGTACCTTGAGGATCACGATAATGTGGGTGCGCTTTGTGTCTCTCGTCCGACTAATCCGACCGGTAATGTACTTACCGACGACGAGGTTCACCATCTGGCATGTCTTGCAGAACGTTATGGCATTCCTCTGTTTGTAGACAACGCATACGGATTACCGTGGCCTGACATTATTTTCAGTGACGCAAAACCTTACTGGGACGAAAACGTTGTGCTTTCAATGAGTCTGTCGAAAATCGGTCTTCCCGCACTGCGTACGGGCATTATCATTGCACAAAAGGAACTTATAAATGCAGTTTCCCGGATGAACGCGATTGCGGCGCTTGCATCAGGCAGTATGGGGCAGGCACTTGCCGGCGAACTTATAGGAAGCGGAGTACTTGTGGAGACAGCAAAAAACAGTGTGCGTCCGTTTTATGAGAAAAAATCGGAATACATGCAGAAATGTATTCACAATTATTTTTCAGGAACTTGTTACTATATTCACAAAAGCGAAGGATCCATATTTCTCTGGCTTTTCATGCCTGATCTGAGTATTCCGACTAAGGAACTATACGAACTGCTGAAAAAGCAGGGAGTTTTTGTCATGCCCGGCGAGTACTTTTTTTTCGGCAGTCCATCCGACGGTTCGCAGCCGCCTGTTGAAGAACATCCTCATTTTACGAAATGTCTGCGGCTGAATTATGCACGCCCCGACAATGAAATAAGCAGGGCTGTCCGTATAATTTCAGAATTGTACCGACGTAATTGCAAATAAGCATTTTTCATTGTAAAATCAGAGTACTATGAAATATATGCATACGTTCAGATTTTTTACAGCTGTCTGCCTTGTGACTTTTATGATACTTCCTGTCTGTGCAGGAGGAAAAAAGGATATAGTGCAGAAAGAAGAGACTGTACCTGCTCAAACAGGAACGGCTTCTTCCGTTCAGAGTACTGTTCCCGTTCACTCTTCAACATCGGGTGATCAAGTCCGTATCGGAATATTAAACGGACCTGTCAGTATTCCTGTCGCATTTATGGTCGATGCAAAACCTCTTATTAACGGCAGATTTGTGGTGTTTGACAAATATGCAACTCCTCAGGCTCTTCTGCCTAAGATATTGAAAGGTGAAGCCGACATCGGTTTTATGCCGGCAAATATTGCTGCAAAAGTATATAACAGTGCGGCGGGAGCTCTGTTATGCGCCGGTATTTCCGGTAACGGTAATTTGTATCTTATAACGAAAGACAGGGGTATAAAGACACTTGCCGACCTTGCCGGTAAAACGGTGTCTGTCGCAGGGCAGGGGGCTACCCCTGAATATCTGTTCCGCTGGATCCTGGCACAAAACAAAATTCCCGTGGACAGTGAAAACGGTGTAAAACTTGATTATACTGTTCCGACTCCCGATATTGCAGCAGAACTGCTTTCCGACAAAATCAAATATGCAATTGTACCGGAACCATTTGCGACGGTTGCGCTGATAAAATCAAAGGATGTTGTTCGTGCACTTGACCTGCAGTATGAATTCGGTGCAATTGAAGGCAAAAATGCAACATATCCACTCACCGTTATGGTCGTAAGCAAATCGTTTGCGGACCGGGAACCTGATACGGTGCGTGCGTTTATGAGTGCTTTCGGTAAGTCTGTTGAGTGGACAACGACGAATCCACAGAAAGCAGGGGTTCTTGTGCAGAAATATACGCTTGGACTTATGGCTCCGGTGGTCGCAAATGCCGTTCCGTACAGCTGTCTGATATGGAAAAATGCGGATGATTCAAAAAAAGAAATAGAGCGTCTGCTTTCGATTTTTTTTGAATTTGCACCAGATTCTGTTGGTGGAAAGCTTCCTGATGAAGGCTTTTACTTTAAATAAAACTGCTGCATACTGCCTTTCCATCATATCCATTTTTGTCATATGGGAGGCAGCTGCTCATGTGGTTAATTCACCGCTCATTCTTCCTTTTCCGGTGGAAGTGTTCCGGGTTCTTCTGCTGCTGTGCAGAATGGCATCTTTCTGGCAGCATATAGGTGCTACTTTTATGCGCTGTTTCGTTTCGTTTATTTTATCCGTCGTACTGGGAACGGGTATCGGAATTCTCTGCGGCATCTCTTCTTTTTTTAAAAATTATTTTTCATTTCCATTAGAGATAATAAGGGCTACTCCCGTTGTTTCTTTCATACTGCTTGCACTCTTCTGGTTTACTTCTTCTCAGGTACCTGTCTTTGTCTCTGTTCTTATGACGCTGCCTGTTATGGCAACGTCAACAGTGCAGGGGTTCTCGAAAAAGAATAGCAGTCTTGAGGCAATGGCGCATGTTTATTCGTTTACAGGAAAACAGACGTTCCGGTGGATTACATTACCGTCTGTACTCCCCTTTTTTCTGTCCGGAGCGGTTTCATCTTTCGGTCTTACGTGGAAAGTTGTTGCTGCCGGAGAAGTTCTTAGTCTTCCGGCAAAAGGAATCGGTACTATAATGCAGACTGCGCAGATCCATCTTGAAACGGCTGATGTTGCCGCCGCAACTTTTGTTATAGTTGTACTCAGTTTCGGACTTGAGAAACTGTTTGCATCTATGGTTACGAGGAATACAAAACAAGCAGGAGATTCAGCTCTATGAGCGGAAATTCTCTTTCAATTGTCGGTCTTTCGATTATCCGAGGTGAAAAAGAACTGTACCACAATTTTTTTCTTGAAGCTGCATCAGAGAAGGTAACATGTATTATCGCTCCGTCCGGCAGCGGGAAAACGACACTTCTTGACTATGTTGCAGGTATTCCTCTGGAACATGCTGAGGTACATGGACAAATTTTTTTTGCAGGAAAAACAGAACGTCCTGCGGTTTCTTTTTTGTTTCAGGAACCGCGTCTTATCCCGTCTGCCGATATCCTTCATAACGTTATGTTTCCGCTTGTCAATGTTATGAGTAGAGAAAAAGCGGAAAAACGGGCACGTCTTTTTCTTGATCGTGTTCAACTTTCGGAAAAATGCACATCCTTACCGGATGAACTCAGCGGTGGTGAAAAACAGCGTGCATCCATGGCACGGGGGTTTGCGTATCCATCAAAACTTCTTCTTATGGATGAACCGTTTCAGTCGCAGGATCTGCGTATAAAGCTTCATCTTATAGAGACGCTCCGCCAGCTGCTTTCATCAGAAAAGCGTACCGTTCTGTTTGTAACACATGACGTACAGGAAGCTGTCTCTTTGTCGGATCGTATTGTTGTTATGGACGGCAGTCCTCTTAAAGTAGTACTCGACGAAAATCAGGTTAAGACGGAGGATAAGGCGTTTGAGGAACGTGTCACATCCTTTGTCTGCGGAACTGAGATTTTGTAGATTTCTTGTCATTGAAAAAACAGGGATATTCAGGTATAATAAAAAAAGAGGTTATTTTCCATGATTAAAGAGTTTCTGCCATATGATGTAGTCCGCAATGATGCATTGAAGATTGCCTATAAAATTTATAATGAAGGATTTATTCCTGACGTGATTTACTGTTCGTTACGCGGCGGGGCATATATGGCAAACGTTATAAGCGAATACTATAAACTGGTACGCAAAAATTTTCATCCCGTCCTGTATGCGTCAGTTGTAGCACGTTCTTATTCAGATATTCAACAGCATGAAAAAGTGTATGTAGACGGTTGGTCGTATGCC
>JALNVF010000032.1 GCA_023231445.1 Treponema sp.
CATGCAGCGGGATTATTTCTCCTGCGGTATACTGCGTTCCGCTGAGTATGTCGGTAACGTGTGCATACGGACATTCAAGCTGTCCGGATGTCTGACTGTAGTTGAACAGGTAGTGAATTTTTTCCCGTTCAGCGTTTATTCCGCTGCGGATAATCACCGGCCACGAACACGGAGGGATGCTTCCTGTCAGTCCGGCGCTTTCCGCCGCTGTCCTGAGCAGTTTTTTCAGTACGTCTTTCCCGGTGTATGCACCGATGTAATATGCGGTGCCCCTGCCGTATGAGTTTCCGGTAATGCCTGCGTATGTTTTCCAGTACGGATGTTCATACCGTTCGAGTACGTCAGCTCTGCCGGCGGAAAGAAGTTCCGCAAAACAGCTGCATTCCGCACCGCCGAGTTTCATATGAGACGGCTGCACGGACTGACTGTAGTGCATGCCGAAGCAGCTGGTCATGCCGTGCGGCTGCATGTCGTGGTATACCGTTGCATGTTCGTCTGCAAAAAACGATTTGAACGAACTTACCAGGGTTCCTCCGTTGTGTACGAATTCCTGCAGTTTCGTAACCGACTCTTCGGACACACAGTACAGTGCGGGCGTAACCAGCATACTGTACTGCGACGGGTCAAGCGCATGTATGTCAACGACGTCGCATTCGATGTTCATCTCGTACAGACAGTCGTACATCCAGCGGACGATGTCGTTATAACAGAGCGTATCATCGGCCGGAAAAAGTCTGAGTGCCGTAAGCGACTGATTGTCGGTAACGAGCGCCGTTTTATTTTCTTTTTTCAGATGGATCAGCCGGCTGCCGGTCTGTTTCCATTCCACACCGAACCTGCATGTTTCTTCATACGCCGGATTCGGTTCAAGGTCATGGCTCAGCAGTCCCTTCCAGTATGTTTCAAAGCTGTTGTGGATGGACTGCCACGACCAGTACATCATGCCGTCTGCGCCGGATGCAAGGTGACTGTATGCCTGCAGCCGCAGCTGCCCGGGGTACGGCGTCCAGTATTTGAATGCCTGTGCCTCAGTTTCCATGACGAGATAATTCGCATGTTTCAGGCTCCGTATTTCGTCGCCGCCGAATGCGATTTCCGCGCCGGTAAGGCTGTCCTGCGTCGGATGGTAGATGTCACATCCTGCAATCGTTACGGCAGACGAAGCCTCCGTGTGGTTTATATCAGGCTGTACGCCGTACGAATAACTGCACTGGTCTTTATTAACAGCGGATTTCCGCCATTCAAAGTCGAAGTTGTGCGTAATGAACTGGTCAGGACGTTTGTATTCCTTAACAATACCTGACTGCCACTGCAGATACTGTGCAACGCAGGTGCGCAGGAATTTCTCGTATTCACATATAAGGTTCCCGTTGATGCATGCACGGATGTCGGGGAAATCGTCCCACGAACCGATTGAGTTGCTCCAGTAGGCAAGTCCGAACGCTTTGTTGAATGCGTGGGTCGTACCGTACTCTGCCTTCAAATATTCTTTGAACGCCTGCTGTGCATACGGGCCGTAGTTGCCGTAATGTTTTGTCTCGTTGTCGAGCTGGAAACCGCAGACAGCCGGGTGCGGTGCAGTGTGCGAAACAAGCTTCCGGATGATGCGTTCCGCATGGAACCGGAAAACAGGGTTAAAAATATCCATGCTCTGCCGCGGTCCGTAAGAGGCCTGCCCGTCCTTTTTGGTTACCATGACAGCCGGCTCCTTTTTAACAAGCCATGCAGGAACCGCATACGTGGGAGTGCCGACGACGGCACGCATGCCGTTCTGCTGCAGTACGTCTAGCACGCGGTCAACATATGAAAAATCAAATACGCCGTCCTGCGGCTCTTCAGTGCTCCATGTTGATTCCGCGATGCGTATCGTGTTCATGCCCGCCTTTTTCATCATCTGTATATCTTTTTCAACGCGGTCGTACGGCATGTATTCAGCGTAATACGCCGCACCGAAAATCAGACTGTCGTTCATATTATTTCTCCGCCGGGAACCAGCCGTGCGCAATGCACCTGCCCAGATCCCAGCTGTCCCATCCCGTCCATCCTTTCGTGTTGACGGTATCGGTAAGCAGTTTGTAGTTCCAGTAAAAATATCCGGCACCTGCATCCCATGCAGCAAGCTGGGAGCGTGCAAGCGCTGTGTATATTTCTTTCTTTTGTGCACCGGTCAATGCCGTTTCAGGAGTATTGTCCACCCCGTTCAGCACCGTCTGTCCGCCCTTTGTATCTATGCCGCATGCGAGCGAATTGAACAGACACCATTCTCCGCAGATGACCGGAAAATACTGTCCCATTTCCGCGATACTTTTTTCAAAGTTGTTTTTAATAAAATCAAGATATCCGTCGAGCGTCTGCGGACATCCCTGCATTTCTGCGGACATAAGATACTGGTGCGTATCAAGTACGACATTTCTGTATTTTGATTTGTCCTGCATAAAATCATTCCATGCCGAAATGTCGAAACAGTCGTGGAACACGACGTGTTTGTCCGCCGCAAGCTCCGATGAAATGACTTCATATGCGTCAAGATAGAATTTTTTCATGAAAGCGACTGTCGTACCGCCGCTCCCTTCCGCAAGTTTTCTGTCCACCGGCGGATAGCGTGTTTGAATTTTCATATGCTCCCACATATCCTGCAGAATCGGTTCGTTGAGAATTTCGATCCCCCACAGCCCCGTCCGCCTGCCGTAGCGGTCCGAAAGCCGTTTCAGTACGGAAAGAACAAAGCTGATTTCTTCCGGACTCTGCGTCCATTTACAGACGCCGCTTATACCGCCGTTGTCGAATCCGTTCTGGCTGAGCGGTACTGTATGCAGATCGATGAGTATTTTAAGACCGTATGCTTCCGCCCAGTTGAACGCTTTGTCGAGTTCGTCCAGACAGCCGATGAACGGCGGACGGTCGCCGAAAATGAAATACGGTACCGGAATGCGCACGGCGTTCAGACCCCATGAACTGATAGTAAGAAAATCGCGTTCGGTTATGTATTCGCTGCGGTGCGTTCTGATACGTGCTTCGTATTCGCCTGCCGGAAGTCTGCGCGGAAGATAATATTCATCCTGCGCGTCGGTACCGTCGAAAAGTGCAGTATTCATCCATTTTTCAAGAACGAGCCAGTTTCCCAGATTCACTCCGTGAATTTTTTCCATACGACTATCCTCCGGATATATGGTATATACGCCAAGTGTACGGGGTGTTTTCCGGAAAAAATATCAGTTTTCACGGAATTTTATCATCTATCACGGAAATTATGGTATACTTATGTGTATGTCCGATACTTTTTTTGAAAGCGACGTCCAGAAACGCTTTTCGCGGCTCATGTTTACGAATCAGGAAAACGGAGTTTTTCATAATCCATACGACGAGGAACAGCGCGAATTCACTGCAGTCGAACAGGGCGACATTAAACAGCTGCGGAAAAGCATCGACGAAAGTTACAACGGAAAAGTGGGGACGCTTGCACGTGACCCGCTCAGAAATGCAAAAAATCTTGCCATAGTCGTTATAACACTTGCAAGCCGCTCTGCAATGCGCGGCGGACTTGAACCGGAAACTGCGTATTCGCTCAGCGACAGTTATATTCAGAAAGTCGAGGAACTTCATACAGTCGATAACCTGGACCAGCTGATGCGCCATGCCGAATATCAGTATACGCAGATGGTTCATGAAATACGTGAACGGCGGAACGAAACCCGGAAACGGATTCAGAACGGCCGGACGAATCCGAAAGTGGACGAATGCCGCAGTTACATAGTTTCTCATCTGCACGATAAGCTCACGGTAGGCGGTATTGCGGAAAAACTGAAAATGAATGCAAATTATCTTTCCGAACTGTTTGCCGCACAGGAGCAGCTGTCTATTTCCGATTTTATCGTACAGGAACGCATCCGTGTTGCCCGCGATCTGCTCCTGTATTCCGATTATTCATGCGGGGATATAGCTGAATACCTGTGCTTTACTTCACAGAGTTATTTCGGCCAGCGGTTCAGGGAATTCACCGGCATGACCCCGAAGATGTACCGCAACAGGTACGGCAGGAAGAGCGGATGATAAAAGTTATTATAGTTGAGGACGAACGGCTTATCCGCGAAGGAATAGCCGGTCAGGTTCCGTGGAAAGAGCTGCATGTCGACGGAGTACGGACAGCTGAAAATGCGGAAACTGCCTTGTCGGTCTGTAAAGGATACCGTCCCGATATAGTCGTGTCCGACATCCGCATGCCCGGCATGGACGGAATTACGCTCTGTACGAAACTCCGCGGGCTCCTCCCGGATGCTCAGCTGATATTCATCAGCGGCTATTCCGATAAAGAATACCTTATGTCTGCGATAGGTCTGCATGCGGTTAATTACATAGAAAAACCTGTTTCGCTTGAGGAACTCAACAGTGCCATCCGTTCTGCTGTGGACGCAATAGAAAAGAACAGGAATGAAAAAACGAATGCACTTCATATGCTGCTCAATTCTCCCGGCAGCGGAGATTTTCTTTCGTCCGTAATCAGAACAGATCCGCAGGCCGGCATCTGGTTCTTTACGGCCGTACTGCAACGGCGGAACGATTCCGGCAGGACGGAAAAAGAAATCCATGCAGACGTTGAGAGCACCATGCAGAAACTTGCCGGGTGCGGCCTGTGGTATATGACCGATTTTATAACTGACAGAAAACTGGCTGTCCTTTTTTCCGCGGATGACGAGAAGCCGCTTGATTTGGTGTACCGGGACAGTGCGTTCTGGAAGCTGCTTGCCGGCGGTGCGGATTTCTCCGGCAGTCTGTTCATCGGTATCGGAACGAAGGCCGCTTCGGAGGACGGTGTGCGTCAGTCGTATGAAGCCGCTTCCGGTGCGCTGAAATGTCTTTCATACAAAGGCTGGGGGCAGTTTGCGTACAGCGGGGAATCATATACGGAATGGAATGCCGGCATTGCGCCCGAGGTCCTTGCCGGTTTTAAAAAAGCGCTTGCAGACAGAACTGAACAGCGTGCGCTCAGTATTCTGGAGGAAATATACCGGCAGATTGTCGGAACAAATTCGCTTCTTACGTACGCGGTGCGGAGTATCTATTACACACTTGATGAGGCTGTAGAAAAGGCATATTACTTTGATCCGGAAGAACAGCGTGCAGGGAAGGACATAAAAGAACACGCGGAAACAATACGGGAGCTCCACGACTACCTCTGCGGCAAAGTTCATGAAGCGCTCTCCGGTGAAGACGTGCAGAAAACAGGTTTTATCGTAAACCGTATTACTGCATACATCCGGAAGAACTACAGCAGTAAAATGCTCTCTGTACAGTCGGTGGCCGACGCCGTGTTTCTTACCCCTGCATACATAAGCTGTCTTTTCAAGAAGAAAACGGGAAAGACGATCGGCCAGTACATACAGGATTACCGCTTGGAGAAAGCGTTGGAATTCCTGAAAGACCCGCAGTATAAAATCTATCAGATTTCGGATATGGTCGGATACGACGACGCACATTATTTTACAAAACTGTTCAAAAAACAGACCGGATTAAAGCCGTCCGATTTCAGAGATCAGGCGGAATGAGCCGTGAAACGGGTGTATCATATTCTGAAAGAATATTTCAGGGCTCTGCCGTTGAAAAAGAAACTGTTTTACTCGTATTCCGTGCCGGTTGTTGCCATATGCATGTTTTCTTCGGCTGCATCCTATCTGTTTTTTTCCGGGACATATAAACGCCAGTACCGCCATATACAGACACAGTCGTGCGTACAGGCGGCGAATTTCGTTTCACAGTACGTTGGGAATATGTATTATATTTCAAGCCTCATTGAAAACAGCGCCGTTGTAACGAATATCATTTCCAGTCCCGGCTTGTCAGGCAGCCGCGCCATAGACGAGCAGTACCGCGAATTCTGGCAGCTGAACAACGAAATGCTTAAAATTTCGGTATCGAATTCCATCTACCGTATCGGTCTGTATATTCCCGACGGACTCGTATATGCGGAAAATGATTATTATTTTTATCCTGAATCGACATTGAAGAAACGCCCTGATTTTCTGGAAATCCGGCGCAAGCTCGATGCCGGGAAAAAAACGTTCATATCGCTTACGGAAATTGCTTCATACAGTCCGGTTATCAACAGGGAGGAACATATAGCGCTGCTCGGGACTGTTACCTCCTCCGGCCCGCAGGGGGTAAAGCAGCAGTTCATAACGAAAGTCGAAATTCCCGTATCTGAACTCGAAAAAATTCTGCAGAAAGCAAATACGATGGGAAAGGGAATCGTTTACCTGCTCGATAATGACGGCAGATTCGTCGCGTCGTCGGATGCAGCGGAATATGAAAGGCTGCATAAAGAAGGCGGCCTGCCGTCGGTCAGAACCGGATTATGGGAACCAAGAAAACTCCCCGGCGGCGAATACTACACGCTGTGGTACGGCATCCAGAAATACGGCTGGCAGCTTTTCTGTCTTGTCCCTGCGTCTGAGTACCGGAAACAGGGCAGCTTCATCGTTGCCGTAATTCTGTTGATTCTTGTCCTTCTGTCTGCCGCAGTCTTTGCCGTTTCGTATACACTTTCGTCGTTCTATACAAGGCGTCTTACCGCGCTCAGCCGGAATATGAACGAGCTGGGCAGCGGCCGGTTCAAAATGCCTGCTTTTTCCGGTTCACCGCAGTCGGGCGACGAGATAGACGGAATTTACCGTAATTTTAACCGTATGTCCGAAGAGCTGCAGCGGCTTATGGAGGAGCATTACCGGCAGGGAAAGAGCGTTGTCACAGCGGAACTCCGCGCGCTCCAGTCGCAGATTAACCCTCATTTTCTGTATAATACGCTCGACCTCATAAACTGGGAGGCAATGAAGTACAAGGCGGAAAATATTGCCGGAATAGCCCAGAGCCTCGGTCAGTTTTACCGGCTCAGCCTGAACCACGGAAAGGCCGCACTGCTTATAAAAGACGAACTCAGGCATGTTGAAGCATACGTACGCATCGAGAATGTTCATTTTGACGGTGCAGTTCATCTGGAAATAGTCGTTCCCGAAGAAATACAGTCGTGTGCATGCCTTGGTATCATTCTTCAGCCGTTTGTCGAGAATGCAATAATCCACGGCGTTGCCGAACATCCCGAAATAAAGGAATGCACCGTCTGCATAAGCGCAGAATTCGACAGCGGAGCAATTGTGTTCGACATACGCGACAACGGTCCCGGAATGAGTTACGACCGTCAGAAACAGATCCTGGACAATTCGTTCAGCAGCTCGGAAGGAGGGTACGGTATCCAGAACATCAATTCACGCCTTAAACTCTGTTATGGCGGAGAGTACGGCGTAACATTTGACAGTGCTCCGGGCAGGGGAACGACCGTGCATATACGGATTCCTGCACTGAAGCTTGAGCAGCTTGAAAAACAGCTTCAGTAGTCCCGTTTCCCGGAAAACAATAGAAAAATCCTCTTTTTCGTAGATTTAGTATCTGTAAAATCCCCTGTTCCGGCCTGATACTGATAGAGTAAAGGAGGTTCTCGTATGGAACGTCAGTTAAAAGTTCCGGATTACCGCGGAAAAAAGTATGCCGCGCTGCTTTCAATGGCTACTCCTGCCATAATTATTACGCTTGCGTTTGCTTATTTCCCCATGTCCGGCCTTGTTCTTGCATTTAAGAATTACCGGTTCGACCGCGGCGTGTTCGGAAGCGCCTGGAACGGATTTGAAAATTTCAGATACCTTTTCCAGTCGGGAACCGGATGGCTTATTACACGGAATACGATTCTGTATAACCTGCTTAATCTGTTTACGTCGCAGGCTCTTGCAATCATCATTGCCGTTTTTATTACCGAAATAACCAATATGGCTTTCAGAAAAGTGTCGCAGTCCGTCATTTTCCTGCCGTATTTTATTTCATGGGTTATCGTCGGGACGTTCGTCTACAACATCTTCAATTATGAAACGGGTGCGCTCAATACCATGCTCAAGGCGATGAATCTGTCTCCGGTGAACGTGTACGACAAGCCCGGTGTATGGCCGTGGATAATCTGTTTTTTCAATGCCTGGAAATGGGCCGGGTACAATTCGGTCATTTACATTGCAGCCATTACCGGCATAGATCCCGAACCGTACGAAGCGGCGGAAATAGACGGGGCGACAATTGCCCAGCGTATCCGTTACATTACCATGCCCGGCATCCTTCCGACGATCATCACCATGCTGCTTCTGCAGGTGGGGCGTATTCTGCGCGGCGACTTTGAAATGTTTTACCAGATAGTCGGGAACAACGGGCAGCTTTTCAACGCCACCGACGTCATAGACACGTACGTGTTCCGCTCTCTGCTCCAGAATTCAAACCTCGGTATGACGGCCGCAGCGTCGCTGTACCAGTCGGTACTCTGTTTTGCAATCATCATGATTGTGAATGCAGTCGTCAAACACATCGACGCTGATTACGCGCTCTTCTAAGGGGGAGGTACCGTTATGGCTTCATCATCAAAACTGCGGGACAGATCGAGTTCGCTGTTTTACGTTATCTGTTATGTTTTCGTCCTGATTGTTGCACTTATTTCGCTCATCCCGTTCCTCATCCTGATTTCAGGTTCATTCACTTCAGAGCATGCAATCCGTTTCGGCGGATACAGTCTTATACCAAAAGAATGGTCGGTATCTGCGTATGAACTTATATTCAAAACGCCGATGACTGTTGTCCACGCATACGGTGTGTCAATCGTAATAACTGTCATAGGAACGTTTCTCGGCCTGTTCATTACGACTATGGCTGCATACGTCATCAGCAGAAAGGATTTCAAATACCGCAACGTGCTTTCGTTTTTCTTTTATTTTACGACACTGTTCAACGGCGGCATGCTTTCAACGTATATTTTTTACATCCGCTATTATCACCTTAAGGACAGCCTGTGGGCGCTTATTATTCCGGGACTGTTCAACGTGTTCTATCTGCTTATTATGCGGAGTTTCGTGTCCGCCATTCCGTCTGCACTTATTGAATCGGCGGAAATCGACGGTGCAGGCGAGTACCGTACGTTCTTCCGGATTATTCTGCCGCTGCTTCAGTCGGGACTTGCAACTATCGGATTGTTTATAGCACTCGGCTACTGGAACGACTGGTACAACGCCATGCTTTACATCAATTCGACCGATAAATATCCGCTGCAGTATATGCTGTATACGCTGCTGCAGAAAACGGAAGCAATGTCGCGCATTGCAAGTTCGGCCGGCATTCCCGTCATGGACATGCCGTCGCACAGCCTGAAAATGGCTATGGCAGTTGTTGCCACCGGTCCGATTATCCTCGTATATCCGTTTGTCCAGAAATACTTTGTTAAGGGAATCACGATCGGTTCTGTAAAAGGATAAATATCGAAAAGTCTGTTTAAACCTGATTTCTATAGGAGGAAACTATGATACAGCACAAAAGGATGATGCTTGCGTCGATCGCGGCGCTGGCATTCACAGGCAGCCTGCTTACGGGCTGCGGAAAGGCAAAGGGGACAAGTGCATCGTCAGGAGAGACGACAAATCTTGTCATGTACGTAATCGGTGACCGGCCGGCAGGACAGGATAAGCCCGATGCAAACTTCAACGAGCTGCTTAAGAAAAAAATGAACTGCACGCTTACGGTGAACTGGATTCCATGGGCCGACTTTACGAACAAATATCCGCTCCTGTTCTCTTCGGGAGAAACGTTCGACATGGCCTATACGGCTGCCTGGCTCAACTTTACGTCGCTTGCACAGAAAGGCGCATTCAAGGAACTGGACACACTGTGGCCGCAGTATGCACCGAAGAATTTTGCCCGTCAGTCCGACGCTGCAAAACAGGAAGCGTCTGTTGCAGGCCATTACTACTGCGTGCCGACACTGCTCGCAACGTATACCGCATACGGTCCGATTTACCGTACCGATATTATGGAAGGAACTGACTGGAACGGAAAAATGAACACGTTCGACGACATCGAAAAGTACTGCGACATCGTCAAAAAAACACATCCCGAACTTGATCCCATAGACATCTACGCCCAGGGCTCGGAATGGGACGACACCTACATGTATTCGATCGGCTACCGCTCTTCGAAGAACGCAACAAACGATTTCCTTTTTTACGATCCGGAAGAAAAAAATCCGAAACTTATAACCTATTATGAATGTGATAAAATTCCGCAGTTCCTCGATATGATGGCCCGCTGGAACAAAAAAGGATTTTTCCCGAAATCTGCGCTTGCCGATACAGATTCAACGAAGACACAGAACGGCAAGGCTGCAATGCGTACTCACAATATCGACACCTACCAGGGATATGCTATCCTTCATCCGGAATGGAAGTTCAAGTATCAGGCGATGAACAAATACGTTACGCACCTTCCGTTTACACAGGATGCGATGGTTATTTCCAACACATCCAAAAATCCGGAAAAGGCAATGCAGCTCTGGGATCTTATTACGAGTGACAGGGACGTATTCGACGCTTTCTTCTACGGTATTCTGGGTACGACGTATTCGGTAAACGATAAGGGAGAATACAAAGTTCTTGATACGAACCAGTACGCACTTTCCGACATGTGGGCTGCCCGTACGATCGAGTTTACACGCAACGGCGAGGGAACACCTGAGGATTATCAGACACAGCGTGCAGGGTACGAGACATTCATGAAATCCGGGCCGGAAGCGGAACGCGCCGTTAAATTCGAAGCATTCGCAATCGATACGTCGAAGATAGAGACGGAATATGCCGCGTGCCAGAACGTGCACCAGCAGTACTGGTGGCCGCTTGAACTCGGTTATACCGATGCAAAGAAAGGGCTTGCCGACTATAAAGCAAAGATGGAAGCGGCCGGTATCGAAAAGGTCCGCGCAGAAATCCAGAGCCAGCTTGACGCATATACGGCAGCACTAAAGTAAAGCTGATAAGTAATATCTGTCTCATTTTGTTGATATCTGCATCAAACAGTAGTAAAATGAGGCAGATAAATACGTATCTTCGCTGTTATCCGTGTATTTTGTTCAAAGTACAGCGCTGATTTGAAAACTGGTGTAGGACTGGGAACAGCATATTTCAGCAGATAATGTCCTGTTTATTTATACAGCAGAAAAATCGCCGGCACTTTGTTCAGATCGGGCAGCGCTGTTTTTTTCCACTGTGCGACGGTCCTTGTGTGAATATATTCTTCCGGGCACGTGATTCCCGCTGCAATGCAGAGTTTCGTTTCGGGGCGTAATGCCGACAGGATCGTTTCGATCATTTTTGCGTTGCGGTACGGCGTTTCGATGAACAGCTGCGTCTGGTTTTCCTTATATACCCGCGACTCCAGCTGCTTCAGTTTCTGCGCCCGTTCCGCAGGCTTTACCGGAAGATACCCGTTGAACGCAAAACTCTGCCCGTTAAATCCGCTGCCCATGACGGCCATAATGATTGACGACGGCCCGACGAGCGGAATGACGCGCAGATTCTGCTTCTGCGCAATTGCCACGACGGCCGCACCGGGATCAGCAACCGCAGGGCATCCCGCTTCGGAGATAACGCCCATCGCACTGCCGTTTTTGAGCGGATCAAGATAATTCCCGATCTGCGTCACGTCCGTGTGTTCACTGAGTTCGTAGAACGTGAGCGTTCCGATGTCTATATCCTTATCAACTTTCTTAAGAAAACGTCGTGCCGAACGCACGTTTTCCACTATGAAATATTTTATCTGGACAACAATATCATGATTATAAGAGGGAAGAACCTGTTCTGCATCTGTTTCGCCGAGCAGTGACGGTATAAGATATAATGCGTTTTCTATTGTTGAATTCATGCAGAAACAGTAATAGAAAAACGTGATTAGGGCAAGTGAACGGCGGAACACGCCTCAGTAATCAGACAGTTTCTTTATGATAGCTCAACGCTTCCACATATCCCAATAGATATAAGAATACCGGCGCCGGTATCCGGTAAATCCGTTTATCATTTTTATACGGACATAATCCGAAGTCTTCAATGCGTTTTGTTATAACCAGATTCGGTTTTTCAGCAGAAGAAAATTCTACGATCAAATCCTTTTCTGTTATTGATGCGTCTTCCCTGTATTTTACTTCTATCATGATGGGAGCCGCGGACTGTGCATACTGAACGACAACGTCAATTTCTTTATTTCTGTCACCACCGCGGTAATACCCGACTCTGGTAACGGAATTGCAGCTGAATGCTTTTATGTGCTTGTACACTGCAGTCTCTGCAATAAGACCAAGCTCTACCGGATCATTGGTAACATCATCTTTCATGAGTACTGCGTTTCGTAATGCTGCATCTGATATATATATTTTATTCTGCGCTTTGAGTGTCTGTTTAGAACTCAGATTGATAAGCGGACTGATATAAATAAGATTTGCGCTTTCAAGGTATTGAATATATTTTTCCAGAGTTGCCCTGTTTACGTTCATCTCCTTGCAGATTGCGTTCAAATTGATGATATTTGACGAGTTATAGCACAGATACAGAAAGATTTTTTCGATGTCGTTTACGTTTCTGATTGCATATACAGACGGCAAATCTCTCTTGAGTGCTTTATCAACGATATCTTCACGGAGAATACGCTGCGCATACACGTCATCCTTTGACAGTGCCAGTTCCGGAAATCCTCCTACCTGTAAGTAACGGATAAAATGCGACTGCAGAAAAGAAAGTTTCTGCATAATGTCCTGCTGTTCTTTTTTATCAAGCAGGTACAGTTGTGTGGGTTTGATTGATGCCGGTAGTGATGGCACCTGAATATTCAGAAGCAGACAGTATTCATAGAATGCCAGGGTAGGAACTTGAATCGTTATCCAGCGTCCCAGCCCGCTTTCTTTTGCCTTATCAGAAAGCACGGGACTTGCCGACCCTGTCGCCATTACTTTTACAGCCGGATGTGTGTCGTACAACACTTTGAGCCATGCATTCCAGTCAGGTGAATACTGAATCTCATCAAAGAAACAGTAAATATTTGTATCAGCAGAAATATTCCGTTTGTAAATTGCGATAACATCATTAATGCTGCACAACTTTAAGAGTGGATGATCAAAAGAAATAAAGACTATCTGCTTTGATTGTACACCCTGCTTTAATAAGTGCGAGATAATCTGATACATAATAGTCGTTTTGCCGGTTCTTCGTGCACCGCTTAAAAGAACGGTACGTCGTATATCTTCATTATTCAGTGATTTGAGTGCTTCGTAATAGGCAATACGTTTTATTGGTTTATCAAAGTCTTTTTGTACAGAACCTGTATTCCACCAGGGGTTATACGAATACAGAAGACTGATTATATTTTCCTCCGAATCAAAAGCCATTATTACCTCCTTTTACTTTTACACTTCAAATGATAATATTTTACCTGTTTTTTATCAATATACTGACAATAAT
Organism: Treponema sp.; assembly: GCA_023231445.1. GTDB lineage: Bacteria > Spirochaetota > Spirochaetia > Treponematales > Treponemataceae > Treponema_D. The sequence goes on from JALNVF010000032.1 coordinate 13,350, forward strand.
TTGTTGAAATATTGTCAGTATATTGAATATCTGTTGTTTTCTACCTGTCCTCTTATGAAGTGAATTTTATTGTGTGTCCTTCTTTTTCCACCTTCTTCAAAAAGTGTTACCCTTTAGGGGTGCATATCACCTTATGTATTCCTTAAAATAAACGGTTTATACAGCAGTAAACCCGTAGTTGAACTGAAAAGCACTATATTCAAACCGTATTGCGGAGTAAGATGAAACTGGAGGAAAAAATATGGCGGAAAATAACGGTGCGGCAATTCTCAATTTTACTCCGGATTTAATCTGTGACTATTTCGGAAGGTTGGAACGGCAGGGGCCCGGTAGTCCTGAATCTACTGTCAGGGCATTACATTTTATCGACGGGCTTTCAGACCGCTCGGAGATCGCAGACCTGGCCTGCGGGACAGGCGGCCAGACTATAACGCTTGCCCAGAATACAAAGGGAAACATTACAGGTCTCGATATTTTTCCCGCTTTTATTACAGAATTTGATGCAAACATCAAACGGCACGGATTTCAGGACAGGGTAAAGGGTATCGCCGGTTCAATGGATGCACTGCCGTTCGGGGATAAAAAATTTGATGTTATCTGGTCCGAAGGTGCTATAGCGAATATCGGCTTTGAAAAGGGCCTTACGTACTGGAAAAGCTTTTTGAAGGAAGGCGGTTATATTGCTGTTACCTATGAATCGTGGTTTACCGATGAACGGCCTGCCGAAATTGAAAAATTCTGGGTTGATGCGGTTCCGGAAATAAATACAATCGGACATAATATTTCGGTAATGCAGCGCGCCGGATATAAGATAATCGCTGCGTTTTCCCTGCCGGAAAGCTGCTGGACTGATACGTATTTTGCTCCGCAGAAAGCGATGCAGAAAGCATTTCTGGAAGACAATGCGCAGAACGCTGCCGCCCAGACATTTGTTGACTGCATGAAGCACGAAGCAGAGTTGTATGCAGAATATAAGCAGTATTACGGGTATGTTTTTTACATAGGCAGAACGATATAGTGGAAAAGGTATATATATGGAAGAAAACAGAATAGTTAAGATACGGGAGAATGTGTTCCACATATATGAATCGTTAGGTGTGTGGTGCACATTGATAACCGGATCAAAAGCTGCATTATTGATCGACACGGGATTCGGCTTCGGAGACATTTCCCGCAAAGTCCGGAAACTTACGGACCTGCCGCTGACAGTCATAAACACGCACGGACATGTGGATCATATTCAGGGAAATAAGTTTTTTGATACGGTGCTGCTGCATGAAGACGACCGCAGAATTATAAAGCAGTATTCATCGTTTCCGGTTAAGCTTGCTGTCTATCTCGGCGCAAAAAAGACTCTGAGCCCGGAAGAGAAACGGAACGTTCCGAAGTTTTTTAAAAGAAACGTTCAGAACCTGCAGTATATACAGGACGGACATTTGATTGACCTTGGAGACCGAGTCCTTGAAGTAATTCATACCCCCGGGCACACGAAAGGGTCAGTCTGTATTCTTGATAAAAAGGACAGAATACTGTTTTCCGGGGATTCCATTTCGAGCCATGTCTGGCTGTTCCTGAAGGAATCGACAAGCGTAAAAAAATATATAGAAAGCATATCAAAAGTTATAAAGCGCAAAGCTGAATTCGATTCCATCCTGTCGTCCCATTCGCCTGCGGTATTCAAGACGACGATACTGGAAAAGATACTGCACTGCGCGGAACATATAGATGTGAGTAAAAGCACTGTGTATGACAGTCATCTGGCAGGGAAGGGACTTTTGTACAGTGAAGGTTTCGAGAAAATACAGGCCGCATACGGATATGCCACGTTTGAAGAGTTTTTGAAGCATACCGGAGAAATAGCTCCTGAAGAGATTGCCGACATTGAGTTTGTGTCGATTGTGTATACAAAGAAAAAACTGGGGTGAGCGGATGATTACGGTTCCTACTGTCGCATAATCTGATTATTTGGTAGTATGTAACTGTCGCATAATCTGATTATTTGGTAGTATGTAACTGTCGCATAATCTGATTTCAGGAGGGGGAATATGATTTTCCGGAGAAAAATATACGATAAACTTCTTCTATGGAAAAAAGAATCGCAGGGTACAAAAGCGCTGCTTATAGAAGGTGCCAGACGTATCGGAAAATCAACGATTGTTTCAGAATTCGCCAGAAACGAATATAAGTCATATCTTCTTATCGACTTCAATAACATCAGTCCGATGGTTACTGACTGTTTTGAAAATCATCTGAATGATCTTGATACGTTTTATATGCTTTTGGGTACAGAATACGGACAGGAACTGCATAACCGTGAAAGTCTCATTATTTTTGACGAAATACAACAGTATCCTAAAGCCCGGCAGTCAATAAAGAAACTTGTTCAGGATGGACGCTATGATTTTATAGAAACCGGTTCGCTGATTTCTATTCATGAGAATGTCAGGGATATTACAATTCCTTCTGAAGAACGCACAGTCAATATGTTCCCCATGGATTTTAAAGAATTCTGCTGGGCATTTGGCGAAGAAAAACTGACTGAATATATACGGAACTGTTTTGAAAAGAAAGAACCACTTGAACAGCAGCTTCATCATAAGGCCATGCTGTTGTTCAGACAATTTATGCTTGTCGGCGGAATGCCTAAAGTTCTTGATCTGTATATTACGTCGGCACGGAATTTTGATAAAAGCGATGCAGAGAAGCGCGACATTCTGAATCTGTATCGCAACGACATTATGAAAATCGGAACGAAGTACCGTTCAAAAGTTCTGTCAATTTTTGACGCTGTTCCCGGATTCCTTTCGCAGCATGAGAAAAGAATTGTTTTTAATGAGATTGGAAGCGGATCCTTCTTTACACAGTATGCCGATACTTTTTTCTGGCTGGCTGATTCAAAAATTGTAAACGAATGTTTCAAATGTAACGACCCGAATGTCGGACTATCCTTGAACGAGGACCGGTCGTATGTAAAATGTTATATGGGCGATACCGGACTGTTGGTAAGCCATGCATTCAATGAAAATGAAATTACGGAAAACGAACTGTACAAGCAGGTTCTGAATGATAAACTTTCGCTGAATGAAGGTATGTTGTATGAAAATGCGATTGCACAAATTCTTACTGCGAACGGACATAAACTGTTTTTCTACACACACTATAACGAGTATCTGCATAAGAACGACATCGAAATTGATTTTATTCTTTCCAATCAGAGCAGGACAAAGTATAGAATAACTCCTATAGAAGTAAAATCGACAAAGACATACCAGTTTAATTCCCTGAAGCTTTTTACACAGAAATTTAAGGAGAGAATCGGAAGCGCATATATAATCCATCCGAAAAATTTTACAATCAAAAAAGACGAAAAAACAGGGTATGAATATGCCGCGATACCTCCGTACATGGCAGGCCTGCTGTAGAAGATTCAAATAACCGGCGTAATTTCAGGACTATAAGTCGCGATATTACGCCAATATACGGACTTTCAGATAAAAAACAGGAAGCGGTACGACGCTCAGGCGTGAACTTGCCCTGCTCGAGGCCGTAAGTGCCACCTGTTTCACATAATGTCAGGCAGATCAACGTACTCGGCAGGCTGCTTGCAAACCGGATAAATTTTTAGTACGGACGTCTTTATACTGCGGCTGGTGCTTTCGATTATTCCCTGTTAAGACCGTTTCATATAGCCCAGCCACGTTTCAATATTATCAAAAAATCCGAGTCTATATATACTATTATCGTTTACGTTTAATGGATCAGGGAGTTTGAACTGTTTTAGAAAATCAGAAATTGCATTTCTATGATTCTGTATTTTGGAATTAGTTACGGTCTTTGTTTTAAGCTGATAAATTATAAATATGCATTTTTGAATACTATTTTCATGTGCAAACCTGATCGTTCCAGTAAGGCCGGTCAACAGCTGATAGTAAATTTTTCCAATGTTAGTAGTGTTATAAGCAGGAGTATAATTTTTTCCCCACAGCAATTGGAACATAGCATTTATACGATCCTGAATTTTCGATTTTGGTTTTGCATCCCCTTTTTTCCATTCATTATGTAACGTTTCTCCAAAATTTTCTCCGGCCTTTGCTTCGAAACAGACTGCAACAGTGCCGGTATCGGAACGACAGGTACAGGCAAGATCGTGATTTCTCTGACCTCCGGGGAAATTATCAAGGCAGGTAATATGTTCAGGGTATGCGTTGTTTATTTTTAATCCTGTAATACCGGCTGCTGCTGCAATTTGGGCAATATCTCTCTCAAAGTCATCTGCCAGAACTTTTTCTGCAAATTCCTTTGCACTGTAATCGTCTTGCCATTGCAATTGTGGATTTTTAGGCGGGCAACAATTTAACCACTCGTTCAATGTTGTGATTCTGTGTTCAATTACCATCTTTCTTTCTCCTGAGAATTAAAATAATTATTACACAACAGATACTCTGATGCATATACAGGGCACCACTAAAAACTCACTTTTAGTAGCTTTTTAGAGGTGACCTATAATTATATCACAGTTAACTCTAAAGTAAAATTCTATTCCAGTATATATTTCAGAAGGAATACAGGTCGCTCTAAATATTCTCCTGCAGACTGGAGTATATACGTCTGCCCATAGTCAGTTCCGGGCAATGTGTTTTTTGAAATATCGGAAGGTTTAAAATTTCCGAGCTCAATATAGAAATAGTCACTGTAGGAATTCCCTGACAACAAGGAGGCCTGAACAGCATAGGCCCTGAATTTATTTTTATCCGGCCATGAGACGGGAATAACATGCGATAAATAATATCCGTCTTTTTTATCGTAAAAATACGGATTTGTCAGATTCTGATATGTATTGTCTTCTTCATCTTCTCCATGATATTTTTTAAAAGAATTGATTACCTTCTGATACCGTGCAGTGATTTCATCTATCTCCTTTTGTTTTGCGGTAAACTCTTCTTCAAGTTTTACATCGGAAGACTATAATGCCCTAAAAAATCTTTGTATGCAGGCAGCTACCGATAAAGAGTTGCTGGGCCACATCGTTTTCTGCAATGACCTGTTTTGTATTCCACCGGTTAAAACATTTCTGGAATACTTTAAGAACAATCTGCAGGAAATAACAGGAGATAAAAATGCTGTATTGTCTGATTTTCAAAAGCGGGCAATCGGTGCGTTTTGGGGATTTGTTTTAAATTTGTGCTTAATTATAACGATTCAAAAAACGTTACCGTGTCTATGAATAAAATGTTTCATGTTTCAACAGCAAGTTATTTTTTGAAATAGACTGGTTATTTTAGCAATAGAAGAGGTGGTATGCATTATGAATTCAATCGAGCGACTTGATGAATTTCCATTGCGATACCATCTCGACTTGGCTGTTTGCATAATGTTCAAGTTCACTCTTTACATGAACTACATGCCTTATCGCAAAGCATCTATGTCGGCATTTTTTGATTTCTGCAGAGTTCTCATTTTTTCCAGCATGGTGCCGGATACATATGAGGTCAGAAGCGATGCTCCCTGCTCAGATAGAAAATAATAATTACCTTCAATTCCGTCCTGAGCCATGGAATAAGTATTCGTATATAAAATAAGGGAGCAGGTTCCCGGTTTATCCACAAAGAGGAAACATTTCATGAACATGGGCTCAGGGTATTTACTCAGTGCTGTATATTCGCTGAATTGTTTTTCTACATCAGGCAGAATTTCCTTTTGAACATTTTTCATGCTTTTTTCTTTGACTGTTTTTACCCATCCTGTAAATTTTTCAAATACGGCAGTCATATTTCTTGCATCGGATTCTTCCACACAGAACCCGTATCCGATAAAAGGAGCGTCATCATCATTTGATCCTGAATGATCCTTGTTGCAGTAAATGATAAAACCGTCTCCTTCATCATCTCCTCCGGGCAGCTTGCTGCAGTAATTTACAGTCAGAATCCGTCTGTTGCCGTAATTGTCAACAGCATCAACTTTTCCGATTTCCGTTTCCCCGCAGAAACAGACGCCTGTGAATAATTGCAGGAAAAGCAGCAGGATGCTTGTTTTTTTCATATATAAATACTCCTTAGTTTAAGCTGATTCAGCTGACTATCGGCTAAGAGTATACAGAGTGGTACGTACCGGCCAACGGTACGGGAATAAATTTTTTGATTAAAGAAGGTCTATTACCATCCCAGATTTATCGAAATAATCAGTGGATACCGTTCCATGGTACGCAGCGTGTCGTATAATACGATTATCGATATAACAACAGACAGGAGGTTGTTTATGGCAGATTATTACTGTAAATGCTGCGGACAGAAATTTTCGTCAGTCAGTTCCTTAACGGGCAATTCCTGCTCAAAAAGTGATACGGGAAGACATCAATTGTATGAAGGGCCGGAACAGATCAGATATTACTGCGAATACTGCGGGCAGAGTTTTTCCTCATTATCATCGTTGACCGCTAATTCGTGCCGGAATAGTCCGACAAAACGTCACGTGCCGTACGAAGGAGCAGAGAAATCAAAATATCAGTGTAAATATTGCGGACAAAGTTTTTCGTCTATATCGTCACTGACAGCGAATTCCTGCTTAAAGAGTCCTACCGGACATCACTTTCCGGCAAAGTAGAATCAACGTCGTGCCCCGCTGCGTGACGGGCGGGGTACACCATCTATTTAGACTTTTGTAGTCATCCCTTAATTATAAAATTTCTTTTTTATACAGGAAATAATTTTTCGTTCTATTTTCGGCCTTAAATTCCGATCCTTACTTTGGTATAGATATCTCGGATGATACGTACGAAGAGCGAGTATACCCGGGAATTTATTCAACTTCAGAAGAGCAAATTGTCTTTTGTCTAAACCTTGTTGCTCAATCCATTCCGTATCAGGAAGAACGTCGGCTATAATGTCATCATAATTGGGGCCGCTCAGAAAAATACAAACGGATGGCTTCAGAATTTCTATTTCTTTTTCGACCAATTTATTAAAATATACTTTTGTTATGGTACTATATATGTCCTGACCTGTACCTGCCGAATCCTGACCAAGTTTGTTTACATTATTCCAAATAGCAGCAACCTTTTTGTTTTCATCCAGTCTTTTTACCTTTGATGTTAACAGCCTCATCTCCTGAAAGAAAACGCCACGACAGCTTTTACCATTCGTCGCATACTCAGAATCTTTATTGGAAAAGACCCATTTATAATTGGCAATAATATCTTTTACATCGGTACACTTGGAATAATCAGATGCGTCTTTCTCATCTTTGCTTTTTCTACATTCCCATCCATACGTTTCCTGACCGAACACCATGATTTTTAAATCAGCTTTCAAATATTCATCATTGGCGTAGAGAAACAAAGGACAGACAATCATTTCATCCCGTTTTTTTCCCCGGCAGTGAGCGTTATGTTTGGCAACAAGCGAACGCATTTTTTTATTATTGTGAACACTTCTATAGTTCTTTAAAAGTTCATCATTTTCCATATAAAACTCCTCCTTTTGGGCGTGACTGAATTCTCTGTTTCTCCCTTTCTTGATTGTATATTTTGTGAAAATGATATCACCTCATTGTCTAAAAATCAAATTTTATGTTTTTTATTAACTACTAGTATACAGCGTGGTGCGTATCAGCCAGAGGTACTCAATTATTTTCTACTGCGTATCATTCTTTGATACGCAGTAGTGCTATACTTGTTTCTGTAATACGGAGGCGGGATATGGTGGAAAAGGAGCTTGCAGAACTGGACAAATCTGACACGGAAAAACGTCGTGAAAATAAAACGAACTACAGGCGCCTGCTGCAGATCGATCAGATAATATCGTCGGGAAGATTTCCGTCGACGGCAGCTCTTGCAGAAAAACTTGAAGCAAGTACAACGACCGTAAAGCGCGACATTGAAATGCTGCGGGATGAGCTTAATGCTCCTGTCGAGTACTGCAAAAAGAATGAAGGCTGGTACTATACGGAAACTGCATTTCGTCTGCCTGCTCTGTTCACTAGCGAAGGAGAACTGTTCGCTGCGGAACTTACTAAAAACATGGTTCAGGCGCTGCACGATACGAGTGTATATGAAAATGCAAAAACAGTTCTGGATGCGGTGTCGAATCCTGTCAGTAATCCCCTTCGTGAACCGGATAAGCCTGATTTCGGCTGGGCGGATGACCGCATACTCTTTCTTGAGAATACGAAACTTACAATAGAGAAGGGGTTGTGGGATACAATTGCCTGTGCAATGAAAACGAACTGTGAAATTACTTTTGATTACAAAAAACCGGAAGACGCTGTCTATCATATGCGCAGGGTACGACCGTTCCAGCTTTTGTTCTCCCTTCAGGAGTGGTCCCTCTGGTGCTGGGACTGCGACCGCAGAGAAAAGCGTATATTCCTGCTCACCCGCATGAAAAATGCTGAGATGACTGGGAGTCATTTTGCGCTGCCGGAAGATTGGGACTACCGCAAAATATCGAACGGATTTTTCGGTGCGTATGCCGAAGAAGACCAGTATGCATTCCGTATCCGGTGTATCGGCGGAACGGCACAGTTTGTACGGGAACGGACGTTAGGTAAAAATCAGAAAGTAGAAGAACAGGAAGACGGCGGCGTAATTTTATCGTTTACCGGATGTCAGTTTTACCCGGTACTCCGTTTTGTCCTGTCGCACGGAGCTGAAGCGACACCGCTTGCGCCGCAGGATCTTGTTGATGAATGGGAAGAGAATGTTAATGAAATGGCAACGGCTGCAGAAAATATGAGAAATAAAACTGCCTGTCAGAAGGAATAGACTATGGATTTTGTCGCAATAGATTTTGAAACTGCAAAGCATTCAATGGAAAGCGCCTGTGCCGTCGGGCTTGTAAAATATCTTGGTGATGAGAAAGTCGATTTTTTTTACTCGCTTATCAGACCGCAGGTACTGTATATCCGTCCCGATTTCACAGAGATACACGGTATTACCGTGGACGATGTTCGTGATGCGCCGGACTTTGTACAGCTCTGGGATTCTGCTGTTAAACCGTTTATCGGCAGCCTGCCGCTCGTTGCCCATAACGCATGCTTCGATATGACAGTACTCCGGTCAGTGCTGGACTGGTATGAGCTTGATGTGCCTGAATACGAGTATTTTGACTCGCTTGCCGTCGCACGCCGTGTATGGCCTGAGTTCAGAAATCACAAGCTGACGTTCCTCGGCGAACAGTTTGGAATTGAATATCAAGCGCATAACGCACTTGCTGATGCGGAAACGTGTGCCAGAGTGATATTCCGTGCTGCCGGTAAAATACTGTGTAACACAAAGAGTGCGGCACATGATATTCCGGTAACTGCATTGCTTGACGCGTGCGGCCTGACGATGAAAACGTTGTAAAAAAATACGATTTTGTATTAAAAAGAACAGCGTACCACTCAGTGATATGCAGATAATGATATAATAAAATACAAAATAATGACAAACCGGAGGAAAATATGAGTACTGCAGCAAATAGCATTAAAGAAAAACAGATGAAAATAGACAACAAAGTAAAGGAGATTGCAAATTTAAAAAGAAGATGCTTCGTAACAGATGGTATTATTTCTCCTGAAGATTATTTAAATTCAAAGAAGAAGATTCTATGGTTAGGAAGAGAACCTCATGATAATTGCAGCTATGATTACAAGCAGGATATAAATAAAAAACTTGTAGAAGGAAATCTAAAAGGGAGTAGATATTTTAATCCTATGAGGTATATTTTATTTTCGTCTGAGAATGGATATATTAGATCATCAAAAATAATAAAATTAGCACAGAGATCGTCTTCAGATACGAACGAAAAGATTACAAATTTACTTAAGAAAGTTGCTTTTATTAACTGCAGTAAAATAACAGGAAAATCAGCTATTAAAGATTGGAATAAGTGGGAAAGGAATTGTGAACTATTTAAAGGTATTGTTGCTGAGCAGATAAAAATTGCTGACCCGGATGTTATAATATGTCTGGGTACACTTCAATATCTGAATGAAAATGGTTATCTTGACGGCTATGAAATACTTAAAAAATCATACAGAAACTATTACAAAAAAGATAAAAAACTGATTATAGACTGTTATCATTTGTCTTTTTGGGGAATTACGCAGGCTAAATATATAAATGATATTATTTCAGTATTAAAAAAAGAATATGAAACCGGTTATTGAAGCGGCATTCGGAGACATACTTACGCTCAATGCGGATGCGATTATGTGTTCTGCGCACTGCTCGTTTATCCGTGGTTCTGGTTTAAGCGGAAGAATTCATAAAGCCGCCGGAAAGGAGATGGAGGAAGAATGTATACGTATCCGTGACAATATATACGGGAAAGGAAACTTTGCTCCCGGCGGCGATTCGATTATTACCAGCGCGTACAAGCTGCCCTGCTGCAAATATGTCATTCATTCGGCCATACCCCGTTATTTTACGCTGCCGTACGAACACCGCGATGAAATCAAACTGACAGAGTATGCACGCTGTTATACGACGGCGCTTGAAATTGCAAATGAGCATCACCTGAAGACAGTCGGCTTTCCCTGTGCAGGAATGACAATCTACAGGTGGCCGCCTGACGTTGCGCCGGCTCTCGCGGTGGATGCAGTCTTCCGGTTTATCCCTCGCAATGAATCCGTACAGGAAATCATGTTTGTGTGTCCGCATCCCGAATGGGTTCAAATCTATACCAAATTAATCGACGAGGAAGAGCAGAAATATAAAAAATCGAAAACCGGCGTAATTTCAGGACTGTAAGTCGCGATATTACGCCAATTTGTGGTAAAAAGTGCAGAGTACGTGACGGACACGGATGCGCGACAACTTAAGACAATCGATGTGGATCAGGTGAATGTTTCTGCCTGTATGCAGGTGAGAAAACCACAACTGCCGCATCATTGGTTTATATTTTCTGGTAATGTGTTTTACACTGAATAATGTGAAGCGTTCCTTCTGAATCAATCCTGTAAACAAGACGGTCCTTTTTATTTATCTCACGACTGTAATACGAATTCAGTTCATGTTTTAATCGTTCCGGTTTGCCTGACCCTTTATCTGCACCGTTTTGTTTAATGTCTTTTATTAAAGATAAAATCTTTTTGTAACTTATCTTATCATTATCTTCCAGAAAAGATTGAAAATCCTGCCATGCCTCTTCAATCCATACAATATTCACCTGCGGAACTCCGTTTCAGGTGAAGCCACTGCAAGATCAGCTGTATGCATTTCGTATTTTCCCTCTTTGTCGAGCTTTGCTGCTGCCTTCAGGTGACGCATATTTTCTTCACTGTAGAACGGATCTTTCGCACTGATTTCGAATGGAATCCGCTGCTGCTGAACAACTGCTTTTGCAAAAAGGGTAAATGCAGTCGAAGCGGAAAGCCCCACTTTATCACAGAATTCGAGAAAACTGGTACGTGTTTCATCATCTAATCTGACACTTAATGTAGCCATATTATACCTCTTTTGACGCTGATTGTAGTTGATATGTCTATAAAATATAACAGATGTTACCAAAAGTCAAATTGTTTTGTCAGTATGTTCCGGCTTGTTTGTTTTTAAGTCCTTTCTTGTTCAGGGAGCGCATCTCAGCAGAAAGAACTAAAAAAAAATTGAGTTTGTGTCGATTGTGTATACAAAGTAAAAGTGGGGTAAGTGTATGGAATTAAATCCATATATTGTTGAAAATTATAGAAATATGGAATATAATCCACTTATATGAGTGAGAAAGAAATACTTGTGGCACGCAGCGGATATCTCGACTGGCTGTTCCACTGGAAAAAGCAGTTGACAGTCTGTATATAAAAGAAAACTGCGATGTCTATATTACCGGTTCGAACGCATGGTTCATGTCGGGAGAACTTGCGACGCTTCTTACCGGACGGTATATAGAATTGAAGATGCAGCCGCTTTCGTTTACCGAATTCTGCAGCGGACTTCCCGAACAGATGAATTCATCCTCAATTAAAGAACGATTTGATTACTATATGGAGAACGGAGGCTTTCCGTACACACTGCAGCTTGCCGGTAGAAGCCGGGAAATCGGTGAATATCTGAACGGAGTATACAGTTCCATTCTGCTTAAGGATATTGTCGGACGTTTGAAAGTATCAGATGTTGACACGCTTGAACGGATCATCAGATTTCTTATACACAATACGGGCAGTCAGACATCGCCTGCAAATATAGCCAACACGCTTACTTCTTCCGGAAATAAAGTCGACCAGAAGACGGTAAGCAAGTATCTGCGGGGACTGTGCGACAGTCTGCTGTTTTATGAAGTGCCGCGCTGCAATATCAAAGGGAAACAGTTCCTGACAACGCAAAATAAATACTATCCGGTTGATACGGGACTCCGCCGTCTGCTTATAAAAACGACGGAACGCGATGCCGGTCATCTGCTTGAAAATATCGTTTTTCTTGAACTGATGCGCCGCAGCGACAAAGTGTACACTGGCCAGATTGATTCACAGGAAATCGACTTTATAACCGAGTGTGGAAGTAATACTGCGTATTATCAGGTTGCACTTACAACGCTCGACGAGGAGACGCTTTCCCGCGAACTCGCGCCGCTGCAGAAAGTTCACGACAGCTATCCGAAATATCTTTTGACGCTCGATACGGTATTTCGTACCGCAGATTACAGCGGGATAAAAAAGCTGAATGTAATCGACTGGCTTACCGGAAAAGAGTGAAAATCCTGCCAAGCCTCTTCAATCCATCCAATATTGTAAAGAACTAAAAAAAGAAATTGATTATATTTTTACCAGTCATGAAGACAACGGCGGTTTTATTGATTACCGCTCGGCGTCCGGCTTTGAACGCGATATCGACCGTTTCTTTTCAGATACAATTCTCCCGCTTTTGAAAAGCGGTCAGACAGAAACCGTGTCCGGCCTGCTTATGCATCTGATAAAAAAGACCGGCAGTCTGCAGATTGATGACTCTGACGGCTGCATCACCGGTATTATGGATGAGGTTTCAGAGGCATGGAACACGCTGCTTGCTCAGGCGGATAAAAAACAGACAGCAGAGTACCGGAAATGGTTTGAGTCAAATATCGAAAATGACAAAATCGTCGATTACATTCAGGATGATTTGTACAGAATTTATTTTGAAAATTTTACCGATGAAGAATCATTAAAA
>JALNVF010000033.1 GCA_023231445.1 Treponema sp.
AATGCTTGCATCGTTTCTAGTAAAAACAGCCGCCACGATGGGGAAAAAAGCCTCTGCACTAATCACAAACATGGATACCCCGCTCGGCTGGAAAGTCGGAAACTTTCTTGAAATTGAAGAAACGCTTGAATGCCTTCAGGGACACGGCCCAGAAGACGTTATGGACGAAACATATGCCCTTGGCGCGGAAATGCTTATGCTCGGCGGTACAGCAGCTACAAAAGAAGACGGCATGGCAAAATGCAGGGCAGCAGTGACATCAGGAAAAGCACTTACGAAATTCCTTGAAAACGTACAGGATCAGGGTGGTAATCCAGATAAACTTCTTAGTGAACAGGGAAAAAGACGCTCACCTTTCCATGTCACGCTCCATGCACAACAGGACGGATATATTAGTCTTGACGCATACCTGACAGGACTTGCCGGCATTGATCTCGGCGTAGGCCGCAGCAGGACAACAGATCCTGTTTGTCCTGACGCAGGCCTGATTCTTCATGCAAAAACAGGCAGCCGCGTAAAAGCAGGAGACGCGATAATGGAAGTTTACGGTAAAAACGAGATCTGTCTTGCGCCCGCCTGTGCAAGACTTGAAAAGGCGGTCTCCTACTCACCGGATAAGCCAGAAAAAAAACCGCTTATCTACAGGGAAATACATCTGTAAAACAACATTGCGAGGAAAAACAGCATATTTTGAAAAAATGGAATAAAAAAAATATTTCACTCGAAATCGTTAAATTACTTTGTAATACATACAATTTCGACACACTCACGGCCTCAATCATGGTCCGCAGAGGAATTACCGAAGGAAACGATATTCTTTATTTCAGGGAAACAGATCTCCGTTTCCTTCATAATCCGTTTCTGTTCAGTAATATGGAAGATGCAGTAGATCGTATTCTCTGTGCAAAAGAAGAAAATGAAAAAGTACTCATATTCGGCGACAGCGATGTAGACGGAGTAACAAGTACTGCTGTTCTTTATGGATACCTCAATGACATGGGATATGACGTTCAGTGGCGGTTACCGCTCGGAGGTGATGCGTACGGACTTTCAACTGCCGCAATTGATGACTTTGCAAAACAGTATGGTTCACTTATTATTACGGTTGACTGCGGAATATCAAATGTTCAGGAAATTGCACATGCGAATGAACTTGGTATAGACGTAATAGTCACCGATCATCATAATCCGCCGGATACACTTCCGGCGGCATATACAATCATTGATCCTAAACTGCCTGAATCAGGTTATCCGTTTCCCGATATTTCAGGTGCTGCAGTCGCCTATAAACTCGTATCCGCTCTGCGTTTTTCAAGTTCAGAATTATACAAACAGGAAATAACACTGCTTAATGTTTCTTCTGCCGATGGTAAAAACTATCATATCGACTGTCTTAAAATCAGAAATCTGGTTAAAAAGGAATGTATTTCTGAGCTCGTGGTACCGGGGACCGTTTCCGTCACTCATACGAAACTTCCTGTCTTTCTTACAGGACAGCAGATATTCGTCTGGGATGAACCTGTCATGCAGAAGCAGCTTGCAGAAATTTTCGGCAATGGTGTCGAATTCAATATGATGGATTTTCGTCCTCAGATTGCAAAACTGATCCCAAAACTTGCGGAAGAAAGCCTGTCCGGTGTAAAAGACCTGTCACGCATCGTAAAATACAGCGGCAAACCGGCAACTGAAATGGAAGGATTTTTTAATCTTTTTGTGACATTTGCAGAAAGACAGACAGCGACCGCAAAGAATACTTCGGACGAACAGAATGATCTGCAGCTTGTAATGCTTGCAGCTCTTGCAGACATCATGCCTTTAAAAGATGAAAACAGAATTCTGGTGCGTGCCGGAATTAATTCCATGAATAATGGAAAATTACGATACGGTATTGCAGAGCTGTTCGCCCGGCTTGGTATGGCAGGAAAAAGAATTTGTTCTTCGGAACTGTCATGGAATATAATACCTTCGCTTAATGCTGCAGGACGGATGGGACAGTCAAATATTGCACTTGAACTGCTTCTTTCAAAAGATCCTGAAGAACGTGACAGACTTGCCCGGAAAATAATAGAAATGAATGAACAACGCAAGCAGCTTGTCGCAGATGCATCTGTATTTATCAGTAAACAGGCTGACGAAAGCTATGAATTATATGGACACCACATATGCGTTGTTATCGACCAGCGCATCAATAAAGGGGTAACAGGAATTCTTGCTGCAAAACTTGTCGGACGTTTTAAAGTACCTTCCATTGCTGTTACTCTCTCCGAAGACGATATAGTAATCGGCTCTATGCGCAGCTGCCGGGGATTCAATGCTACGTTGTTTCTTGATCAATTTGGTGATTTTTTTATCAATCACGGCGGGCACAACTATGCTGCCGGTTTCAGCTTTCAAAAAAAACAACTTACTGAATTTGTTGATAAACTCAAAATACTTTCATCGACCGTAAACCTTGAAGACGAATCCGAAGCAATAGATATCGACGCGGAGCTTCCGTCCGCCTTTATAACGCCGGATCTTATCAGTGTCATAGATAAATTTGAACCGTTCGGTGAAGGTAACCGGGAACTTATTTTTTATTCAAAAAATCTGCCTGTACAGGATGCAGTACTCGTTGGAAAAAGCGATCCACGGCACCTCAAAATTACATTCAACTGCGGAAAATATAAATTTCCCGCAATGTTCTGGGGAGAAGGAGAAAGACTCGACCGCGATTTTAAAACAGGCGATAAACTTGATGTTCTTTACACCATAAACCGTAATTCATTTAACGGAACCGTTACTCCACAGATGATCATAAAAGATATAAAAAAATCAGAGGAATAGAAATGAAAAAATACATAAAAACAATTACCGCTGTTTTTGCAGCTTTCTGTGTTTTTCTTTTTTCTGCTGCCGCTGCAACTCAGTCTTCATTTGAAGGTTCTAACTGTGCGATCAATCTGACCTACAATGAATCAGCTGCACCCGGTGATGCAATTATCATACGGATGACTTTAAAGTCCCGCGAACACAGGAAAGTAACGCAGGATACAATCGCAATGGCTGAATTATTAAAGAAGAAGAAAAAGATTGACTCATCGCTGTTCTTTTTCATTAATCCAAAAGCAAAAAGACAGAATACGCAGGAACTTCTTGCATATGTTCCGCTTTCCTCATGGCTCGGAAACGATGAATACGCTCTCAAGATAATTTATACTGCGTTCGGTTCTGATCCGGAGGAATTCATACTGCCGTTTACGTTAAGCGAAAAACAGTTTTCTGAGGAAATCGTTGAACTGGACGGACAAAATACCGAAATAAAAACCGATACAACACCTGCTCATGTCGCGCAAATTGAAAAACTCAATACAATTCTTGAAACAGTTGAACCTTCTGACGTCTACAGCACTAAATCTTTCATCAGTCCTGTAAACTCTACCAGACGTACATCAGATTTCGGCAGCAGACGAACATATAAATATGTAAGCGGAAAAACATCTTCAACCATTCACTACGGAATCGATTTTGGTGTGCCCGAAGGAACAGTAGTCTCCGCATGTGGTGACGGTCGCATCGTCATGGCTGAAAACCGGATATCTACAGGATTGAGCGTTGTTATTGAACATGCCCCGGGATTATACAGTCTTTATTATCATCTGCATTCACTCAATGTTAAGGAAGGCCAATTTGTAAAACAGGGAGATAAATTAGGTCTTTCCGGTTCTACAGGACTTGCAACAGGCCCCCATCTCCATTGGGAACTTCGTCTTAACATGTGCGCCGTTTCACCTGACTTTTTTATGACTGATTATGCATATACAAAGCAGTCGGTTAACTGATTATTCAGGCCGCAGTTCAAGCCGCCCGTTAAAATCGGTGACTACCGCGTAATACACACCTTTTTCACACCGGGACAGATCTACCCTGTATCTGCGCGAAAAACCTGTACTAAAAACAGCTATAGGATTGGCAGCAAAACGGGACAGCCTGTATAAATCGTGTCTGTCTTTATAAGAAGAACCGGTACCAAGAAGCATACACTGCCCGTTCTCATTATAATACCTTTCAAGATACGTTCCTGATTCAAACAATCCCCAACCGCGGTGTTCATAAATCGTTTCACAACCGTAAATAATCTCAGGAAACAAAAACTTCCTGCCGGAAAACTCGGCGCTTCTGAAATCAATGGAAAGGGATGAACCCCTCCATGATCTTTCGAGTACAGCACATTCATTTCCTGCTGTATCAAGAAGTGATATAACCGCACTTACCGTATCACCGTTTTCAGATGTACTCGTCCCATAAAACAGAATACGCATAATCTGATAATCGTCAACAACCGGAAGCCTGCTGGCAGCTCCGAAACAACTGCCGAATTTCACCGTGTACACAATAAAAAAAATGAGGAAACTGACGAAAAAACCGTTAAAAATAAATTTCCCCACAGACCACTGTCTTATCATATTCCGGCCAGTTTTAAAAAACTATTTTCATCTATTATTTTTATACCAAGTTTTTCAGCTTTCATATTCTTTGAGGAACCACTTGAAGTATCGTTCGTAACAAGATACGTTAAAGCCTTCGTTACTGATGATTTACATACTCCACCGTTTTTTTTGACTATTTGCTCTGCGTCGGCACGTTTCATTGTCAAAAGTTCTCCGGTAAAACAGAATGACATCCCTGCAAATATACCTGACGACTGCGAAACGATACTAATTGTTTTTGAAGAGACAAGAGAACGCATCTCCTGAGCATTTTCAATAAGCCCCTCGACCGCTGTATGAGCCATCACGTCTGCAAAGCCATAAACTGCTGCAAACTGCGACTCATCGGCGGCAAGCATTTTATCAAGCGTATCGAATCCGGCGTTTACCAGCTTTTCTGCCGTCGTTTCCCCTATTCCCTCGATATCAAAACCTGCAACAAATACAGCAAGACTCATACTTCGGTGAGCTGCTATTGAATTAATAACTTTAACCGCGCCGAGCGATTCTTTTTCCGCAGCGATACTTTCTTCATTAAGAAAAAAGGGAATTAAATCGCCGGGTGTAAGTGAATAAATATCAGTAATGGAGGTAAGTTTTCCGGATTTAAAAAGTGAATTAACAAGCGTATCTCCAAAATCACGTATATCGACAACTTGTATCCATTTTAAAAGCTGGTGCAGAACACGTTTCGGACACAATTTGTTAGGACAAAAAAGACGACTGCCTTCATCGACAAGAGGCGTCCCGCACGTTTCACATGTTGCAGGAAATACAACAGACTCAAATACACTGTTTTCATCAGGCACAACACTTTCCACTTTCGGTATGATTTCGCCGCGTTTTACAACGACTACCGAACAACCGATTTTCACGCCAAGCGCACGCATTGTATCCGGATTAGCAAGACTTGCACGCTGTACAGTTGTTCCTGCAAGTTCGACAGGATCAAAAAGGGCAACAGGTGTATATGTTCCACCGTTACGGCTCCATTCCACACTGCGGACTATCGTCACCGCTTCTTCGAGACTGAATTTAAAAGCTATCTGTCTGTCCGGATGTGCACGGCTTGCATCTTCGTGATTTATGAAACGTTCCTTTACAACAAGACCGTCGATGTCATAATCAAGCGATTTACGAATTTCCATCACCTGTGCACGATATACAATCACTTCGTCAGGAGAATGACATATTTTCAGCGGCACTGTCTTAAAATTGCACGCCCTGAGCCAGGCTATTTTTTCTTCCTCATCTTTAAACGGCTGTTCTCCTTCTGTTGCCCACACGTCGTAGGTAATAAACGTCAGATTCTCACTTCCGGCACCGTCTTTCCGTTTCATCAGTCCGTTCGCCGCATTCCGGCAGTTTGCCTTATCCGGAAATTTGGTATCATGCACCTGATGCGTCATAATAACTTCACCACGGATTCCACCGGTAAAATCAATAATTTTACCGTCTTCTTGAGCAAGAAGCTGGATCACGCCCTGCATTCTGCGCGCGTTTGCCGTTATATTGTCGCCGATTGTACCGTCGCCTCGTGTCACCGCCCGTTTAAGCTGACCGTGGCTGTACTGCAGTTCAAGCGATGCTCCGTCAAGTTTATATTCAACCAGATATTCATCGTATATATGCTTTGAAGCCCATGCATGAAACTGTTCCGGATCAGCAGCTTTTTCCTGACTTCCCATAGGCATAATATGTTTTACTTTTTCAAAATTACCGGAATCCTGTCCGACTCTTTTCAGAAGAGAATTTGCAGGATCAAGAGACTTAAGTTCGTCCCACAATTTGTCGAATTCGGCGTCGCTTATCTCCCCCTCGCCGTCATAATACGATTTCTGATATTTCTGTATAAGTTTTTCAAGAAAGACGATGCGCTTTATTTTTTCGCTCTGTACCTTTGCTTCTTCTATGTCAAAAAGATCGCTCATACACTCCTCTATTTTTTTATAAAATAAAGCTCGCTTATAGACCGTTCATCACGTATTCCACGTGCTTCAAATTTTGTTTCCGGACGCCAACTCTGAGGTTCTGCGAATCCATTGTATTTATTCATAAGATGCGCTGTTGCGTTTAATTCCCCCAGAGCGTACTGCGCATACTCAAGCCAGTCGGTTACCATATAAAAATAACCACCAGGTACCAGTTTTGATGCAAAAAGCGAAGTATGCGGCCGTTGTACAAGACGACGTTTATGATGCCGTTTTTTAGGCCATGGATCAGGAAAAAAAACATGAAACGCATCAACAGACTCGTCCGCAATCATATTAGTAAGCACTTCCACCGCATCATGTTCTATAATACGAAGATTCTTCAACTCCCGGGACTGTATTTCACCGAGCAGTCTGCCTATACCGGGCTTATGAACTTCGATTCCGATGTAATTCTTTCCGGGATTCTGCGCTGCAATTTCTGCTGTTGCCGTTCCCATACCGAATCCTATTTCAATAGTAACAGGATTCGCATTTCCAAATATAGTTTCATACGTTATTTTTTCCTCAACATAAGGAATGCACCATTTCGAAGACAGTTCTTCATAATTCTTTTTTTGTGAATCAGTCATACGTCCTATTCTGATGACATATGTCTTTACATCGCGGAACAACTGATCACCCGCAGATGGCTTTTCTGTTTTCAAATTTTTACCTCATTTATAACATACTGTCTGACGACGGTCTTTTCTTAACAGGCATAAGACAGATGACAGAATTATCAGGCGAAGTCCAGCATATCCGCATCGTAGATGCAAGTTTAAACTCATTCCATATTGCGTCGTCGTCAGTCCATTTTGATTTTCGCTCATTATAATATATAAGCGTTCCGTCAGACATGTACACAGCGATCATTTCCTTTGCATAGGTCCCAAGAACATATTTTACATCTGAAGACTTTGATTCAATAAGTTTTTCAGGATATGTTACAGTAAAACTTGTCTGAACAGTATGTTCTTCTGCGTCCGTATAAAATAAATCATACCCTCCCTGTGGAATGACTGCAGCATCAGGTACGGCAAAATTTGTATATCCCGCCCACTGTCTGTTATCTGAACCCAGGAGCTGCGGATTATCAACAGTCCATGAGTATTCTTCTGTTTTCGAAGAAATTCTGATTTGAGCCGCACGGCGTACATCGCTGCCCGTTTCTGTAAAAACAGACAGTCTTATTAACGGAACAGAGGAATCGTCATTATAGTCAAAAATTACGGTTGCAGATGAAGATAGTATTTCAGGCGTTGTATTTGCACAGGAAACACATAAACTACAAAAAAGGAAAGTAGACAGGCATATAAATCTTATATGAAAACCGGTAAACATAATCAGAAATTAAAAATAAGGTTTATAACAGTAAGATCACTCGCTGAAAATTGATTTACGAGTGATTCAAATTTAACATTTACTTTTTTACATGCATCGTCGAGATACGACAAATAATACAGTCCCAAATCCGTACCTTCCTGACCTTCCGGCAGTTCGCGGTAGAAATCAATAAGAGTCTTTTTTTTCGTATCTGCAGTTTTCTTAGCTTCGATATTCTCTTTTACTTCCTGAAATTCGTCATCCTTATTGTACAGCGTAATCTGTAATCGTCCCTGTTTTCCGATTGATGATGTTCCTCCGCCTAATTTCCAGGATAAAAAAACAAGCTCATGTTTACGCTGCAGTTCCTTAATAATCTTTGAACGGATATCCGGATCAAAAATAAGCGAATCGATATCGTCGACCCCCTGATACATATTCCGCGCTTCTTTCCGGATGTTTGTATTTTCACTGTTAAGAGCAAGTTCCATAACCATGACAGAAATATATTCAGCGACTTTTGATTTCTCCATATATGATCCAAGCAGATTACGTATGGCAATAAGCATTTCATTATATCCGTCGGCTTTATGAAACAACGTAATAATATACCAGTTCATAAGCCCCAGCCTGTTAAGGAACTTTTCCGACATAAGCAGATAAATATTTTTTTCCTCTGCAGAATAATCTTTATTGTCCATAATGGACTGCCAGATGGGAGACAAAATCTGTTTGCGGGTCTGATCAATAACAGCTCCCTGACTTGCAAGAGTTAACCGGAGCTGCCTGTCGTTCATTTTCGTCTTTTCGTCGATAAGATGAGCAGGATTTGCTCTGTTGTATTTCCGGACACAATCGCATTGGATAATCGCAGTATATATATCCCTGTCAAACTGCTTATACAGGAGAGAATAAACGACAACTTTTGAAAGGTCCATTACTTCCTGACGAGCCGATACAAATTCAGTCATTGATATCTCAATTTTTGAGATATAGTCAAGAAGAACCATGCTTTGTATTGACTGTGGAGAAAAGCGGTTTAATGAAATTCCGTATTCATCGATGTTATCCGCAAGCCGGAATCTGAGCAGCTTTTTTTTATGACTAATAAAATTAGAAGCGCCGTCCTCTGTAAGAATTATCTTTAAAGGCAGCTCCAGCATGAATTTTTTACCAGCAGCGCTCATTTATCACCTTTCTCCATTTCTTCACTTTTTTATTTTTCTTCATTATACACTATGGGACTTGCATTGTAAACAGTTAATATTATAAACTATGTATATGAAGGAAATCAGAACATTTTTCGTGATATTCTGCGTAATATTCTTTCCAGCAGTTCTGAATGCCGGCCAGGCAGTACAGCAGGATAAAGAAAGCCTGTACGGACTTTCCTTATGCAGAAACACAGAAAATTTCCTTATTCAGAACGGTTTTACGCCTAAAAAATTAAATCTTGTTAAGTCTGTCAAAAATAATTTTCCCTACAACATAGAAGTAGATTTCAATGGAACTACCGGCAACATTGATACAAAAATCAAAAACAGACATACTTTGATTCTCGCATTCACCATGGAAGACGCATATCAATACAGGAATTATATCAGTATAATCTTAGATACATTAAAAAAAACTACACTTGCCTATAATCTTATCCTCCTTTTCTCATACGGCGATTTTCAGTCAAAGACAGACAACTACCGGATATGCGGGACAAACATATTTGCCGGAAACATTGACAATCCTGACGATTACAGTGCTGTGTGTATAAGTTTTACACAGGATCATACAGTAGTATTAATTCCGGGAGGGGCCGGAGAAACAAGCCCAAGCTGGCTTGTCAAACGACTGTCAGATTCACTTATTTCAGCAAATCTGCCGTATCATCTGCGGGGCGGAAGTCTCGGATCATTATACCGTCTGAAAATTCTGAAGGCCGACGAACGGTCCTCTTTTTTTCTTCAGGAAGGCATTCCCTGTACTGGCATTGCAATCCCCGTTCAGGCAGATATGTCTGCATACGCCGAGTGTACGGCGGACTTTATTTCTGCATATACACCGGAAGGCACCGACAGCTGGGACCGGCATTATATTGCATTTCACGCAGGAAATACTTTGTGGTGGGCCAGCGAACAGTTTATCGTAATCTGTTTTATTACAATTTCTTTTATCAGTCTGTTCATGCTGTCAGAGCTGTCTTTTATACGAAACAAACGACACTATGAAATCAAACGTGATGTATTCAGACTCTGGTACATTCTTCCTGTCACCGCGGTCATTTCTGCCGTCTGTTTTCAGGTAAGCCAGCCGCTTACACAATTCCTGTATCATATTTTTAAAATTACTATTCTTTATCAGTTCGTAGTAAAAATTATTATAACATTTGCCATCAGCACAATACTTTATCTCCTTATTGTTAAATTTCAGGGAGTTCTTGAAGAACGTGCATATGCATATCTCCTTACGATAGATTCTGTTATTAATATTTTTATATTCAGTGCCGTCGATATTTCACTGTTCTTTCTTTTTGCAGCGGAATATATCATCGTATATATCTTCAGACCATTCAAAAGAACAGGAATTTTATTTGCAGAATTTGCCGTAATGCTCATTCCTTACCTCCCGTATATCAAACAGATAACCGGATATGCAGACCCCGTTGTTTTTAACTCATTCGTGTACAGCGGATTTTCCGGTAATATTCTTCTTTCCATCGCATCGCTTCCTTTCCTTTTCCAATGGCTCCGCATAATCGCCCGTTTCAATGTTCAATGGAATTATTATGAAAAGCCTGCAGCAGGCAGCCGGATAAAAAATGTACTGTATTTTACCGGAGCAGCGGCAGCTGTTACGATTGTATTACTTTCCGGAATAAAACATATTTCAGCACACATCACATCAAAAAACGATATACATCCGGAAAAAAATATTTCTGTAAAACGAAGAAGCGATTCCGTTCTTTCATGTACATCCGCAGATAAATCATTCTTCGGTGATACAACGCGCACGCTTACTGTCAACTTAGGGAAAAATGCAGAATACTGTATAATTTCGGTAAACGGCATGAACGGTAATTCTGTCATCTATTCTGACGATGAATATATATCTGACAAAATAAAATATACCGACACGTTTCCTGTTCCTGTCTGGCCTCCGGAAAAAATCGTTATTTCATATGTTGCAGACATCTCTGTTCCCGCAGTCGTAACGGTTACGGCCTTTTATGAGGAAGCGGATTCTGTTCATGCCATGAGAACATACGAAATCACAATTCCCCCGTCAGAAAAACGGACAGAAGCAAAAACATGAACGACAGTACACGAAATCATTTTCTGCATGTTGACCTGGACGCTTTTTTCGCCTCAGTAGAACAACTCGACAACCCGTCATACAGAGGCAAACCCGTCATAGTCGGAGGCCTGCCCGGCGAACGGAGGAGCGTAGTATCGACAGCATCGTATGAAGCACGCAGATTCGGTGTTCATTCGGCAATGCCCACAGCTGAAGCGTACCGTCTCTGCCCGTCTGGAATATTTGTACACAGCAGGATGCAGCGGTATCACGAACTGTCCGCCCGGATAATGGATATTTTCCGGGAATATTCTCCTGATGTTGACCAGATGTCCGTAGATGAAGCGTTCATTGATCTTACAGGGACAGAGGCACTTTTTGGCGAACCTGCAGAAACAGCACAGCGGCTTAAAGCTGAAGTTAAAGACAAGACAGGACTTACCGTCTCAGTCGGTCTGGCAGGTTCAAAATATATTGCCAAAATCGCTTCAGAACTTTCTAAACCTGACGGATTCTGTGAAGTAAAAACCGGCGATGAAGAAAAGTTTATGCTCTCGCTTCCCCTGCATAAAATCTGGGGAATAGGGCCAAAAACACTTTCACGTATAAACGGAGCAGGTATTTTTACGACACGCGGTATTTATGAAAAAAGTGAAAAACTTTTGTGCGTACTTTTCGGCAGTTCCACCGGAACTTTCTTATACAACGCAGTCAGAGGAAAAGAAGTCGAAACTTTCAGTAAAAATACATCATCACACTCACTCAGTGCAGAAACAACTTTCACGTATGATCTGACTGATACCTATACGGCAGAAACGACGCTCATGGAACTCTCGCACACGGTTATGTTCCGCATGCTCCGGGAAGGATACACAAGCCGTACTGTCATGCTCAAACTGCGGTACGACGATTTTTCAACAGTATCGGCACGGGATACGAGTTCTTCCGACATTACGTCGGCAGACGATTTGTACTCCCGTATATGTCTTCTTTTTGAACGAAAATACGAAAACGGACGCGGCATACGGCTGCTCGGTGTTGGTACAGAAAACCTTGAAGACACGGGAACACCGCGCCAGCAGGAACTTTTCGATTTTGGTGAAAATAAAAAACAGGCCGTGGAAAAAGCTATTCTGAATCTGGAAAAAAAACATCCTGAAGTAAAGATTCACAAAGCACGTCTGCTCGATACATCAAAATTAAAATCAATTCTTTTCTTTGCAGCCGTCCTTGTTTCTTTTCTCTGTCAGCATACTCTTTCTGCTGATACAAACACGACTGCAAGCGGAGCCGGATCTATCGTCACCGACGACACAAATCTCGTTCCTGCCGGCACGAACCTGCCTCAATCATTATTCAATTATCAGGTTGGAAACAATAATATAGAATTTCTTGCCAGCGGCTATTGGGAGGCAAAACTGCTTCAGACGACATCAGCTTCTTTCGGATACGGGAATCCGTTCGCACTTTCACCCGGCGTGCCCGTATTCAAACAAAGTGTCGATCTTTCACTCTGGTTTATGCTCAACAAATCGTGGTTTTTTAAGGCATCGTTTGCGGACGAATTCAATAAAAATACCATCGCTGCAGGATATCACGGACAAAACAATGTCAGAGAAGTACTCTTTGCAAACAGAGGCATTATATTTCCCTCAACATATTCAGTTTCCCTTTTTGACAGAGGAATCGGAGGCGGAGACAATCAGGCACCCGGTATATCTGCTGAATTTGCAGACTCAGAAAACGAAAGGTGGCATGCGGACGCGGTTGTCAGATATGATATGCTCAAAGAACACGATGCCACGTATTACGGTAAAAACAGCGTATCAACAATCTCTGTACCGCTTTCCGACTGGCTGACGGGACAGCTGTTCGTTCTTCCTTCTTCGGACGACGTATCGGATGTCGAGGCGGTATACGCAGAATCTTCGTCCGGCACGTACACAGACGCAGACGGACGGACGTACAAAAAACTTTCAAGTTCGGAATATGCACTGCTGCCGGCCCGCTGCATGATCATAATTGCATCAGATGCAGGAAGCATAAAAAAAAACAACGTGCTTCCCTCCGTCATCGTCACATTTGCATCGACAGGTACAATTTCTGCGATAAAAGGAGAACTTGGATCGTACGGTACAGCTGCTTCTCCGGAAAGCAGAAAAGGCTTTCTCGGTACTATCCAGACCTGGTTTTCGGACGGTTCCAACGCGCCCGACCTGAAAGACTTTGCATATTCGGATGATGCCTTGAACTATTACGGACTTTTTACCACAATCGGCAGCAGTACGGGCCTGATCATCCAGTCGCCAGCAGGATTCTCGCCGTTTGTCTGTGCATACCGGTATGACTGCGGGATTACTACTGCAGCCGACGCTGCAGTAGTTTCCTCGTCGACTGAAAAATCTTCCTCAAAATATTCGGCAGTTATTTCAGACAACGACATCACGTTTGTCTCCTCGGATTTTTTCTCAGATACACACACGTATTCGGATATTTATCTGACAGACGCTTCTTCTTCAGCCTCCGTTCTTTCCCCTTCCGTACGGTTCCCGCTCGCCGATACGTCTCCCGGTTGTTATCTCGGCTACAGCAGTACAGGTGACTTAAAGCTGCTGCTCCGGACATATACGCCCGTAAACAGATACGACATCGGCACAGACGCAGCTGCAGGCTCCGTATCAGTTTACAAGAACGGCATTCTTGACCAGGGAGCATCATACGACAGCGAATCGGGAACAGTAACACTGTCTACATCCGTTTCCGACACCGACAAAATATATATTACGTGGTACGAAGACACCACCTCCAGCGACAATGGAGCCGTCGCAGCAGCAGCCGGTTTTTCATGGATTTTTTTCCCGGGACTTACCGCAGATGCGGCACTTTCCTCCCGGTGGTCCCTTGCGCTGAAAAATAAATTTGCAGACAAATCAGAATCAAAATCAGGCTTCGTTTCTCTTGCATCGGGAATGACGTATACAAACAACGGATTTTCAGCGGCAAATGCCTCGCTTGTTTCTCTTGAAACAGAGAACGTCACCGGCTGCTACCGCGTACTCGGCATGGATGACGAAAGTTCGGAGACGTTTTATCTCGGTGAAAGCGACGGTATTCTGCTTCCGTCCGGTTTCGCTCCGGTCCTGAACAAACGGCCTGACGGCACCGGCTCAAGTCTGACACTTGATGCGGACAACAACTGCACGACAGGAACGGCTGGCGGTACAGCGGTGAGCGGAATTTCAGGATATGCAGTACCGGTAGAAGCGTCGTTCGATTCCGGCAGCACTACCGAATCATGGGGAGCAGTATCGATAAGTATCAGCGGAGGCACACTGCTTTCATCTGGTACGCAGTTTACTGTTGCACTTAAAGCCGGCGACACAACAGTCACCGGCTACGATGTCTATCTCCAGCTCGGAGTCTATGCGGACGACGACCTCTCAGCTGAAGTACGAAATAAAATACCGACATGGAAAATAACAGACACTTCTTCCGCCGACGTACAGAATGCTTTTTATCCTGACAGGAGCGGATGGCAGAAAGTCACCGTCCTCCTTACAGACTGTGATCGTGCACGGTTCAGCAAATACCACGATATGCGCCTCATTATCGTAAAATCAGGTTTGTCCGGCAATACCGCTCCCTGCGTCTATGCAGGCCCCTATGAAACGGATGTACAGGATATATTCACGTCTCAGGACAGTACAATTTCCGTCACGACAAAGCAGACTGCCGATTCCGCCGTTCCGGACAATTCCCGCTTCAACAGCGGTACAAATTATGCAGCACTGCTCACCTGGAAAAACACGGCCGATGAAGCACCGTCTAACGACAGTGATCTTTCAGTCACTGCGGCCAGATATTTTACCGAAGTAGATACTGCTCCGTACGAAACGGTGAACATGTATTTCAGTTATTACGGGAAAAGCACATATTCCGGTTCCGCGTCCGCCACAAGTGACGAAGCATTCACGTTCATACTCGATTCAGGAGCGGAAAACATAGACGATACAGGTTCTATTGCCGTACGGGCTGTTCTTCATCAGTCAAAACTGAAAGAATACGTTAATGTAACATCACGCTGCTATCATCTGCTCTCGGTCAACCTGCTGGAAAAAACACTGTCGGTCGACGGAACGGAACTACCCTCCGGCAGTTATACGCTGCAGGTCAACACCTCGGTCGTACCGTCACGGCTCAAACTTATTTTTGATACCGCCGTATACGGTACCGTATACAAAACAGGTGAAATCGCCGTTGATGAGTTGTACTTCGACGGACTGGCACCACATTTTCTTCTTGGGAACATAACAAAGGCCTCATACAAAAAAGAAGGAACAATTATTCAGACAGGTTCTTTTCCTCTGCTTGAAAATCTTTCACTCTCGTCTGCTGCGGCAGAATCAGCCTCATTCGGAACGAAAACACCGGCAAACAACGCACAGACTGCAGCAGTATCATCCGCCGCATCAGTCACTGCAGCAACCATTGCACTGTCAGGCGATGCAGCGTTTTCCAGTGCAGAATCAGGCGGCATTACCAATGCCGGTTACAGTACGGCAACGACACATCCCCTCCTCGGTATACTTTCGTTTTCCGGCGCATACCGGTTTGATCATTCCGGCTCGTCTCTCGAACATGCGGACAAAGCCGCACTTAATTTTTCCAGGATTTATATACCGCTGACACTCAGCGCCTATGCTGCATCTACGGGCAGCCTCTGGTCTCTCAACCAGAAATCGGGAGCGGCAGCAGAACTGTCATTCTCCGGCGCAGACTGGGGAACGACACTCAGCGGAACAGCAGAAGTAGTTCAGAAGATTCTTCCGTCCGCCTCAGGGGCGCCTTCTTTCAATACAGACAGTTTTGCCGGAGGCTGGACTGACAGCGCAGCTCTCGCATACTCAGCCGGAGACAGTGCAGCATCGCTGCGCACAAACGATAATACAATCAAACTTAACACGACGCTGCCGTTCATATCACTGGCACCACAGTTCATATTTGAAACAACAGGAAAATACACATCGTCGACTTCAGTTCTGTACACCGATACAACTGCATTCACCACGCGGATTCCATTTAAAATCAGCAGCCAGAACTTTTCCCTTGAGTGGATAAAAAAAGGAGGAGGTGTAACGGTATACAGTCAGGGCGGAGATTATAAATCAGATTACACGACACTTTTTAACTCGTTCAATTCACGTTCATGGTATTTTCATTCATGGCCGTTTTACGATATGGTGAGCACCGCGTTGTCACAGAACGTTCTGGCAGACACATCAATGACGACACCATCGTCCGATTCACTGTTCTATTCAACCTGTTATTCCGTATCCTGGACAAGACCTCTCTCTGCATCTGTTTCTGATTTCTACATACCATCATCCGCATCTTTTGCTGTCGAAAGGGATATAAGGACTTCGGCTAAAATCAGCGATACCTACCAGCTTAAAACAACACTCGTTACAAATGCATTCAACATATTCGGAAGGGAAAGCATACTAAAACTGTTCAGATGGTATAATCAGGATGAATACAATACGTCGTTCACCGGAGCTTTTAAAATTCCGAAAACAGACACCGCTGACGTAACATTTCAACTCTCTGCGTACACACAGGAAAATTTCTACATTAATGATTCCGACATTCTCAAAACAGGACTGGAGGCGGACATTGAAACAGACGGTGACTGGAGCACTGAGGGTACTGTTGTATGGAAACGCAGAGGAAAAGTCAGTCCTTTGACGGAATTAATAAAACAGTTCCGGCAGTCATACGATCCTGCCACTACAAGTCTTTCTCGTACGAGCAGCGTCGATATTACCTACTCGTCCACAGACAGTGTTTTTAAGCAGGTATATATGCTGGTAAACTCACTCGATGCAAAACTGAATAAATATTTTTCTCTTTCATGCGGAGCAACAGGTACATATACCTGTACGGAAGACACTTCGATACTGCTGTCGCTTACACTCCAGCTCGGCGGAAAAGTTCAGTTCTGAAAATCACTGCAGCGGCGCAAAATACCCCGTCTCGTCACGTCCGCTCCTGTTCATAAGATAGACCTCTGATTCAACAGGAAGATACGCTTCTCCCATATTCGTCTGAAGCGACGACACGTATGAAAGCTGGTACACACCCGACGGAAGATTCTTCAAATCCCTGATAACATCAGAGAGACCTTCCGGACGGAACACATAGTACTGTTGACCTTCCGTATTACTGCACAGATAGTTGATCTCTTCATCGCATGAATTCTGCGTAAGCTGTATGACAGACAGTGCAATCGAATTATTGTTAAGATATGCGGTAAGTTCGGCCAACCCGTATCGTGCAAATGCATTCTGCGTTACTTTTCCCGTCGTAATAAAAATTATCGCACGTTTCTTTTCAGCGTTTATAAGATCGTTGGCGGCAAGCCGTACCGCCAGATCAACAGGTACGGTGTCAGATATGCCTGTCTTTACCGCTTTTATGCTGAACAGTTCAGCAGCACGGGGAGAACCAGTATACTCTGCCGCAGGAACAGCACCTGCGGCAATAATGCGGAGTGTGCCTTCACCGTTCATATCTGACGCAAGTTCGCGTACGACAGATTCTGCCTGTTCCGCATACGCAGCACTTCCGGATGAACGGTCGATTATCAGTGTAATATCTTCCACCGTATTGTTCGAAGCAGCGCCGAGCAGTTTCTGCTCCGCCACAGGACGTTTGTCTTCCGTAAGATAAAAATTTTCCGCGCGGAGTCCGACTACCGGCTGCCGGTGTCTGTTTTCAACACTCAGTTCTATCGTAACGGCAGGAAACGAATCAGCGTTCACCCGTTCTATCTGAACGAACAGACCACCGATCAGTTCCTGTAATTTTGCCATAACGTACACTTCGTTCGATCTCATATCAGTGACAAGAACATTGCCATTAATGTCAGGAACAGCGCTTGTAAGCCGTGAAGGCGCGTTTCCCGAACGTGCACATTCATAAGTTGCACCTGTATCAGAATCTACGGAGATCACTTTATTTGAATCACAGACAACAAGATATCTGCCCCATACTTTCATCGATTCAGGATGTACAAACGTTTTTTCCTGAACAAGCAGCCGCTCATAATTTCCCGCAAGATCAAACTGATATACTGCACCTGACACACAGTCGGCAACATACACACTATCCCCGATGACGGCAATACCCGTCGGACCTTTAAATCCGTCAAAGCCGTCCTGTTTCTTACCAAATGAAAACAACCCTTTTCCGTCTCTGTCAAACACGTCGACACGGCCGTTCCCGTAATCAGTCACGTAAATATTTCCGTTTGCATCCTCTGCAAGGTACTGAGGCCCTACACACTGCCCCGTACCTCTTCCTTTTCCGCCTATGTATTTAATAAAACTGCCGTTCGGTTTTAACAGCGACAGACGGTCACCTGCGCTTTCGCTCACAAGAAGGTTGCCGTTCTGCAGACGTATAACGTCAAGCGGACGGTCAAAACCGTTAACAGGACCTTCCGCACGGCTTACAACCGTTCCATTAACATTTATTTTAAGCAGTTCGTTCGTTCCGTATGCTGCGACCCAGACACTACCGTCACGGTCGGGAAGCACCGATACAGGTTCGCTGAAAATAAGCGTATTACCGCGTACTCCGGGAAAACTGCCCGCTTCCGTATACCTCATCGAATTTTCATACGAAGAACCGGTTATCCGCCGTTCCTGAACTATTTCAATTCTGTTCTGCATAAGCAGACCGCCGTATCCGCTGTCATAAGCCTTCTGCCACGCAGTAAGCGCTTCTCCCTCCATACCGCTGCGGTAATACGCTTTTCCGAGCCAGTCCAGAATAAGATTGTCATCACTCTTGTATAAAAGCGATTTTTCAAGCTGAAGGACAGCCTCATTGAACGATCCGCGGTAATAAGCCTGTACACCGCGCCGGAATTCCCGGGAAGCAATGCCTTCACCGGCCGTGCGGATTCTGTTTTTTGCCGTAAGACCTGCTGTATCGTTCTGTGCATACAGAAAGGCGGCGGCAGAAACAAGAACAGCTGCCGTCATCATACTGATTCTTTTTATTCGTGCGGAGGAGCTGGTGACTGTAGATTCTCCCTTTTTCATTGACCTGCCTCTGCCTTTGAAACTTCAATAAGATGGTTCTGGATTATCTCGTTTTCTTTGTCGCGTTTCTCAGCTTCTTCAAGATATTTTTTCGCTTCCTTCATAAAACCGAGCTTAAAATACACCCAGCCGAGTGAATCAAGACATGCAGCAGAATCAGGTTCTGCCTGTACGGCCTTTTTACAGTATGAAAGCGCTTTTGTTAAATCCTTATTTTCACAGGCAAGTACATACCCCATTCCGTTCAGAGAGGTAAGATTGTCAGGATCAGATTTTAATGATTTTTCATAATACTGGAGACATTTTTCAGTATCGCTCTGTTCCCACGCGACGTACGCGCCTGCTGCATACACAGAGGCAGTCTGATATCCCGTCTCAATAAGCTTACTGAGTTCAAAATCAGCAAGCCGGCGGCGTCCCGAAACTGCATAAATAACGGCAAGAAGAAACCGGCACTGTAAAACACGGTCAAGCTGGGTACCGGACGTAACTACCTGTTCAAGATATAAAAGAGCATCATCATAATGCTGCAGTTTTGCATAGCACAGACCAATATAATAGGCAAGTTCAATACTGTCAGCCCCGGTATCAGTCGGAAGTCCCAGAAAGAATGTAAGTGCATCAGTGTACTTTTTCTGTTTATACAGCAGTACGCCCTGTGACAGCACATCAGTTGCAGTATCCGTTTTTTTTACTTTGTCTGCCATTAATCCCCGCCCGTCTTCCTGTTATAGGATTTTCTTTTACAATTGCTGAATATTCTACAGCGAAAACATGATATCGTCCACATCGTTACACAGACGGGGTTCAGCACAGACTCGGGATACAGAGACAAAACCCTTCTTACAGATACGATAGTCGGAAGCGGCACCTCCGTACGATATGGTGTTTCCGCCGCAGAAAAAACTGTATGCATCACCGTCCGGACCATCAATAAGTTTCACCGTATCACGGTACTCACGGAATGAAATTTCATCAGCCATTTTCACTCCCTCGTACTTTTCCCTCGAAAGGGCATTTACATTTATAAATGCACACAAACCGTCGGATGTTCCGCCGGTTCCGGCCGTATGCGTAAGACTTACAAGCTGTTGAAGATTATCCGCCGTAAAACGGGCAAGAGCCCTGTAACGCCATATACCGTCATGAGACTCAACACTCAGTGCAATTCCGGGAACACCGTACAGAACGGCCTGGCGGGCAGCAGCAGCCGTTCCGGAATACAGCAGATCGGTACCAAGGTTTGAACCGCGGTTTATACCTGATATAACAGCGTCGGGAGGTCCATCCAGTATAGAACTCCGCAGTCCCGTTATAACACAGTCGGCAGGCATGCCCGAACATGAATAGGTGCGTTCCGCCACTTTTCTGAGACGAAGAGGTTCATTCATTGTTATACAGTTCGATACGCCGGACCTGTTACGGTCAGGTGCTATAATCCATACATCGTTTTCTCCGGAAAGCACTTCTGCAAGATCGCGTATTCCCGCTGACGTAACTCCGTCGTCGTTTGTAAGAAGCAGTCTCATACTATCCAGCTATGCGTCGATTATACGTGCACCGCCGGCCGGTACAACTTCGTAACAGGAAGGATGAAAACCGAAAATACGTTCATATTCGGAAAGTTTTGTTCTGAAGTTCCCCTCATCCGGACTGCGGATAAACGCATAAAGACAGCGTCCGAAACCTTTACCTGTTATACGTCCGCAGGTAACAGGATTACGCAGCTGCTCAAGATTCGGTTCAAGTTCACCGACCCTTTTCAATATCCAGTCTATCTCAGGACAGGAAATTTCATACAATTCCCGCATACTCTCGTGACTGTGATTTACTGCACGGGCGAATTTTGCAAAATCATTTTTAGCAAGCGCTTCCTGTGCTTCAATAAGATCATTATGTTCCCGCATGATACACAGCAGTTTTCGCCGTGTATCCTCGCTGACGACAGAAAGTACCTCATTCACATCAGTAACATTATTTTCATACTGCCATCCGCCGTAAACGGTATCTTTTCTTTCGCGAAGCTCTCCGAGCAGAAGGGCGTTTTCAGACTCGTGGATTGTCTCTTCATTCCAGACAGAAATACGGGGTACACGTGCATCAGTAAGCATAATTTTCTTGTCAGTAAACGGATACTGTACATAATCGTATGAATTATGTGCATGATCGGTGATAATGAGGGTTCCTTCTTTTGCATACAGAGCTGCAAAATTATCCGCATTATAATTTCCCGTTCCGATGAACAGTTTGTTACCGCGCTCTATGGCCTGCAGCAGTTCCACATCAGTACAAGGGACAGTAAAGAGTTTTTTGATTGCTATAGCAGCGGCAGCTTTTATTGCAGTCGTTATGCCGAAACCGGCAGACGGAAGAATATCGCTGTATACCGTCACATTCATACCGCCCAGATCAAATCCGCCGGATGTATATCCGTAGATAACAGACTTTACCGCATTTGCCCAGCGGTCTTCACGGCGGAACTTGAGGGAAGACAGATTAGCGCGTTTACGCTCATTTAACTGAGGAAAATAAAATTTCAGCGTCGAATCAGTACGACGTGACATTCCCACGTAAACAGGAAGATTGACAGCCATGGAAAGCGTCTTATCCTTGAAGAACCATGAATGTTCACCGATAAGATGAAAGCGGCCTGGCGCTACTGCTGTCACCTCCGGTAAAACCTCGTACTCCGTTTCATGTGCATCATTTACCTGCTTCATAAAATGATAAGTCCTTCCTGAAAAAAAATTTGATATCAACGCTTCTTTATTGCTGTTTTCTGTTCATATCAGTAAAATAATAATATAATGAGTAACTTTTTACAAGTTTTTTACGTGCTTTTCTCTGCCGTACTTGTTTCACTTGCCATTCCGAACGAGATTTTTCTTCTTGGATCCCCTTATATCGCCCTTATTGCCCTTATTCCCTTCTACATCGCAATTTCCCGCTGCCGGTCATACGGTGAAGCGTTCTGGCTCTCGGGGCTGCAGATTGTCGCCGTTCACCTTATTTCAAGTTTCTGGCTTGCTTTTTTTAAAGATTTCGCGGTTTTTACCCTGGGAGCGTCCGCACTCGGTACCGGTTTTACAGGAGCGGTATCCGGTATTCTGCTGTATATGCCGTTCTCACAGGAAACCGCACATACTACGATGGTTGAACTTGCAGGTACCGATACACGGCGTATACCGCTGCGCATCTTCTGGTTTGCAGGCGTGTACACGCTCTATGAATGGTGCAAGTCAAATGGATTTCTGGGATATCCGTGGGGAACACTTTCAAGTACCGCTTTCAGATGGAAACTCCTCATGCAGACAGCAGATCTTGCCGGTACCTATGGAGTCACGTTCCTTTTTGCACTTTTTTCTTCCGTGTGTGCAGAAGGACTCCTTCTCATATCAAAACTGTATAAATCCCCAGCCCCGCAAAATGCCTTCACAGCTTACCGAAA
This sequence comes from Treponema sp., assembly GCA_023231445.1. Taxonomy (GTDB): domain Bacteria; phylum Spirochaetota; class Spirochaetia; order Treponematales; family Treponemataceae; genus Treponema_D. The sequence continues at coordinate 22,610 of JALNVF010000033.1, forward strand.
CAGTGCCGCGGTCTGTATTGTTCTGTTTATATGCGCCTTTATCTACGGTGCTGTTCAATACGCCGTTCCCCGAATACCTGAAAAAGTATTAAACACGGTCATGGTCCAGCAGAATTACAATCCGTGGAATGCAGCAACAGATGATGAAACGATACTCCTCTCGGAACACCTTACTGAAAATAAAATAAACACATTCCTCAAAAACGGCACCCAGCCGGATCTTGTTGTCTGGAGTGAAGGCATTCTGCAGCACCCCTTTCCGTATTCTGCCAATTATTACACAAAATTTCCCCTTGATGAACCGCTCTCGCTGTTCATCAGCCGCATGAATACACCGTTCATTATCGGCGGATCGTACCTTGCCGATGCAGAGAAACGAAGTTTCAACAATGCGGCTCTGCTCTTTGACAAAACAGGGACATTCCGCGGTTCATACGGTAAAATTCATCTTGTACCGTTCGCAGAAGTCATTCCGGGAATCGAATATGCATGGGTACGGAATCTTATGCAGAAAGTCGTCGGAATCTCTGCCGGATGGAAAGCGGGAGACCAGTATGTGTACTTCGATATACCGGGCAGGTGGGCTCCTGACCGGCAGAAACCGGCGGTAAAAGTCATTCCGCTTAATAAGTCATATCAGGAACAGCAGGCAGATGAAAACACCGCCCCTACCGTCCGCGTAAGCACACCTGTCTGTTTTGGAGATGCATTTCCGGACGTCTGCAGACCGTTATTCCTGAACGGCAGCGAATTATTCATGAATATGACCGACGATTCATGGTCGCTGACCAATTCCGCAGAATATCAGCATTTTATCATTGCATCCTACCGTGCCATAGAATACCGGACGACACTTGCACGTTCGACAAATGCGGGAGTTTCGGCCGTACTTGATCCTGCCGGACGGATACTGGCGCAAATGCCGCTCTTTACCGCTGATTCAATGGCAGTCCCGATTCCTGTCTATAAACGGCAGATAACGGTGTACGCACTGCTCGGCAACTGGCTTCCCTGGCTGCTTGCGCTGCTTGCAGCATGCGGTGTTATATACACAGCCTCTGCAATACACCGGCCTGCAGACGTCCCGGGAGAACGAGTTCTTTCCGGAAAAAAGAAAAAGCACCATGTAAAGCAGCCCGAAAAAAAACATTCATATAAAAAGCTCACAACGTATTAATTGTAAACCTGTTGTACATAAATTATAGTAAATGTAAACTGCATTACATGAAAAATACAAATTTACGTTCAGTTTTTATTGTTCTGTTTGCCGCGCTTATCTGCGCAGGCTGTTTCATAGCCGTTCCCGTCGGTCCGGGAGGCATTCCCATAGTCCTTCAAAATATGTTTGTGGTGCTTTCTTCACTCATTCTCGGAGGATTCGGAGGATTCTGGGCCGCCTGCATTTTTGTGGCAGCAGGAGCACTCGGACTGCCGGTTTATTCAGGAGGAACAGGAGGAATTGCCCACATATTTGGTCCCACAGGAGGCTTTCTTACCGGATATATCGTCGCAGCTCTTGCGGCAGGCCTCCTTGCACGCATTCCCTCAACTGCAGAAAAACCGTTCGGGTTCAGTACTATTATCAGACTTTCACTTGCAGCGCTTGCCGGATACGTCATTCTCTACATTCCTGGCGTACTGTGGTTCATGCATCTTACGGGAAAAGGTCTCATGCCGACAATGGCCGCATGCGTTATCCCGTTCATTCCCGGCGATATAATCAAACTTGCCGTAACAGTGCCTGTTGCCGCAAAACTGCGTCCTTCTGCCGCACGGTATCTGACAGGCGGAAAATGATACAGCAGGGCGCATCTGTCTCCGTCGACAGCATAACAAAAACATTCTCCTCACAAAACAGCAGCGGATACTTTAAAGCGCTTGATACAGTATCGTTTTCGCTTGAAGCTGGTTCCTGCACGCTTATCGGCGGCGCAAACGGCTCCGGCAAAAGCGTGCTTATGGAAATTATTGCCGGGCTTGACGAAGCGGACTCCGGAACAGTAAACGTCAGCTGTAACGGCAGAAAAACCAGCACCGGACTTGTTTTTCAGGAAGCAGAAACACAAATTCTCGGCGAAACACCGCTTGAAGACGTCATGTACGGTCTTAAAAACTGCGGATTCAGCAGAACGGATGCCGAAAAAAAGGCACGGGAAGTTCTTGCATTATCGGGACTTGCAGGAAAAGAACTTTCGCCTGCACGGTTTCTTTCAGGCGGAGAAAAAAGACGTCTTGCCGTCGCAGGTATTCTTGCACTTGATATGCCGCTCATCATTTTTGACGAACCGTATGCGAATCTCGATTATGCAGGCGTCAAGGCGGTAAACACACTTATCCGTATGCTCCTTACGTCAGGACGTACGGTAATCATACTTACTCATGAACTGGAAAAATCGCTCGCACTCTGCAGCCGCTTCATCATTCTGTATCACGGCAGAAAGGTATTCGACGGAACTCCTGAAGAAGGTCTCAGGGAACGCCTCGAGAGCTGGGATATACGGAATCCGCTCACTTCTTATACAAAGGCAGAGGATCTTGTATGGTAAGAAAAATAACTCTTTTCAGTTATACATACGGTTCGTCAGTCCTGCACCGTCTGGACGCACGCATAAAACTTCTGTTCATCTTTCTTGCAGGGTACGGAGCGTTTTACCTTCCGCCTGCAGCGTGTACCGTATGCATTGCTGCCGTATTCATTACAGCAGCAGCCTCCGGCTTTACATTTAAAGATCAATTGATCCAGCTGAAACCGGCAGTATACTATGTGCTGCTTCTGTACACCGTCTCTCTCATCAGTTCATATACCGGACACACCCCGTTTCCGCTGGTGTTCATTCCCCGGACCGCCGACATCCTGCTCTCACTCCGCCTGGTACTGGCGGTTCTGGTTACCGGACTGCTGTACCGTACAACAAGCCCGCTTGCCCTCCGGACAGCGCTGGAACAGATTGAAGATGCCTGCCGCCGTTTTTTCCACCTCAGGTCTCCTGACTACCGTAAAATCCCGCCGTTTTCGGAAATATTTTCTCTGCTTCTGGTTTTTATTCCACAGGTCTTCGACGTCTGGGAGGAAGTGCATCGAGCATGGAAAGCGCGAAACGGACGGAATGGAATCAGAATGCTGTCAGTTCTTTTTCCTGTTTTCATATCGGTCTGCATGAAACGTTCCTATTTAACGTCCCTCGCGCTCCGTAACAGACACCGATAAAATTTATAAATTCACACAAAACAGGCAATTTTTTCCTTGTAATATCAGATTTAGTGGTATATAGTATTACTATTGCGTTTTAAACGCTATATACAAACATAGGAAAGGTTATAAAGAAATGCGCTGTCCCTACTGCGGAAGCCTTGATGACAAAGTAATTGAGTCCAGGACCATGGCAAACGGTGAAAGCATACGCCGGCGGCGGGAATGCAACAGCTGCGGGTACCGTTTCACAAGCTATGAGCGTATCGAAGAAAAACCTTTTATGGTTGTAAAACGTGACGGCAGGCGGGAACCTTTTGACCGGGCAAAACTGGAACGGGGAATTGAACGAGCGCTGGAAAAACGTCCTGTATCGACATCAATGGTTGATCAGCTTGCAACAGAGATTGAGGACGAAGCCATCATGCGCGGCAAAGTGAGCCGCGAAATTTCAACTGCAGACTTAGGGGAACTTGTTCTGCAGCGTCTGTACGGAATCGATAAGGTGGCATATATCCGCTTCGCTTCCGTATATAAACATTTCGAAAATCTCGATGAATTTCTTACCGAGGTAAATAATGTGGAGGGGAACAAAAAGTGAGTGACCAGTCAGTATTCCCGGAATGGAGAAGTTTTCTGGGAACAG
>JALNVF010000034.1 GCA_023231445.1 Treponema sp.
AAAAATTTGATGGTGAATCAGAAAAATATCTGCAGGCAAAGATAATTCGTAATAAGGCTTCTCTTACATGAGTTCAATTGATCAGATTAATACATCATTGTATTTTTCCGCTGTTTCTTCGGCAGCTGGTGAAACAGCTAAAAAAGCGAGGAAGAAGGAAAAAACAGCAGGAAGCACACGGCTAAATGTGTTTACGACTGAGCTGAAAAGAAATGAAGAACTTAATGAACTTGTTGCTGCAGGACTACCAGCAGAGATTGCTGCGATGTCAATGGAAGATGCGGTTGTATTTTTAAAAGATCGTGTTACAATGGCTGGGGACGAGCTGGTAGAGAAGATGTCTGGTGAAGCTTTTGCAAAATATCGTCAGATGATAAGCCAGCTTATGAAGTTTGTCATTAAATACAGTTATGAACTCGAACAGCATAAACGCCTTCCTGACAGACGTACTCACAGGGAGAAGGCGCCGTTTATAAATATTGAAGTAATAAACAGTAAACTTGATCAACTTGCTTCGGAAATATTGGCAAATCAGGCTGATAAACTTAAGCTGCTGAAGCGGGTTGAAGAGGTGCAGGGGCTTATAGTCGACATGTTTGCGTCATGAGCAGGTGAGGAGAAAAGTATGGGTGATATATTTGAGAACGATATAGACGATGAGAACGAGAATCTTTCAGCATTGGAGGATTCTGCAGATATAACAGAGGAAGGCAGTGAAGGTTTCATATTTGATAAACCCCTTTACCACCTTAAACTTACCTATTCTTGTGAAAGTCTGTATGCTACGGCCGGAAAGAACGGACCGCTTAATCAGGGAGAATATGTTATTGTTCCGACCCGCTACGGACGCGACATGGCTGTTGTTCTCGGACAGTCAAATAATCCTGTCGGCGTCAAATCTGCGGATGTAGTAGAAATTGATCGTAAGGCTGTGAAAGATGATTTGAATCGTGCCGAGGAAATGAAGAAAAAAGAAGAGAATGCTTTCGCTGTGTTCAGAGAAAAAGTAGAAGCACATCATCTTGATATGAAGCTTATTTCGGTACATTTCCTATTTGATGAACAGAAAGCCCTGTTTTTCTTTAGTGCCGATAATCGTGTTGACTTTCGGGAACTAGTGAAGGATCTTGTTTCTGTGTTTAAAATGCGTATTGAACTCAGACAGATAGGCGTACGGGATGAATCCCGTATTACGGGCGGACTCGGCGTTTGCGGGCGTCCATACTGCTGTCACGCGGTATCTGATAAACTGCGTCCGGTTTCCATCCGTATGGCGAAGGATCAGAATCTTTCTCTTAATTCGATGAAAATATCCGGTCAATGCGGACGGCTGCTGTGCTGTCTGTCGTATGAATTTGACTGGTACAGTGAAGCTCGAAAAAGTCTTCCATCTGAGGGTATCCGGCTTTTTTATGACGGGACAAATTTTAAGATTACTGAAGTGAATCCTATTACATCTATGGTCAAAATGCTGGGTGAAGACGGGCGTCTTCTTGAAGTAAATACGAAGCGTTTTGTAAAAGATTCAAATAACCGATGGAAAATAAACTGATTGTGTCACCTGCAGAAAGATGCCTGATTCTGCAGGTGTTTTAATCTTTTATTTCATCACGCAGATAAGCATATTGCCTTTGTTTGTATATTCATCCATGTTGAATGAATCATAGAAGTAAAATTCTGCAAAACCGGCTTCTTTTCCGAATTTGACGATTTCTTCTTTCATTAAAGGGTATATTTCTTCATTATCCATTACTTTTAGGATTTTACCATTTCCTGTTTCGATTTGCTGGTTCAAATACATAAGATTTGCGCCGTTCTTTTTAAGAGACGAAATCATTTTAACACGGATACTGCTTAATTCCGGTAATTGAGTAACTTCGGACTGTTCTGCGTGGTGAAAATTTAGCAAGGAAAGAACAAGCGTTCCGTTCTTTGAGAGAAGTGTTTTACTGTCGAAGAAAAATTTTTTTAGTAAGGTCCTGTCATGTATGAATATAATACGGCTGTTCAAACATGAAATTACGTTATAAAACCCTTTTCCCAAAAAGCGGGTCATATCAAGGGTAGAAAGCTGGAAGAAACGGACAGCTGTAAGCTGTGTTCTTTTACGAAGACTTGCTGCAGCTATAAGTTCTTTTGAGACTTCAAGACCTGTTACGTCTGAACCATCTTGTGCCAGTACATGTTCCAATGCACCTGTTCCACATCCGATTTGTAAAAATTTTACCGGCATCGGATATGATTTCTTTATATTTGCATAAAACTTTTTTTGAGTATCAGTGACAGGATAAAGCTCATCATAATACTCCGCAACATTTTGTATATATTCCATAGTAATATTATAAATCATACTTACAGAAAAGCAATGAAAAACTTAACTTGAAATATCTCTACTATTTACGCTAAAATATATTTATATGAAAACATCTCAGACAATTATTTCTACGCTGCGGGAAGCTCCTGCAGACGCTGTTATTGCAAGCCATCAGCTTATGATGCGTGCAGGACTTATCAGAAAACTTGCTAACGGACTTTATGTATATATGCCGCTCGGTCTCCGTGCTTTTCGGAAAGTAGAGAATATTATCCGTGAGGAACTTGATGCAGAGGCTGTCTTGAAATGAAACCTCCTGTTATTGTGCCTGGTGATCTTTGGAAAGAAAGCGGCCGCTGGGAAACGATGGGTGCGGAAATGCTGAAAATGAAAACGCGCAGTGGTCAGGATATGGTTGTAAGTCCGACGGCAGAAGAGGCGTTTACTGCTGTTGTACGCGACGGACTTACTTCTTATAAGCAGCTTCCCATTATCGGATATCAGATAAATACGAAATATCGCGATGAAATCCGGCCCCGGTACGGTGTTATGCGCGGCAGAGAATTTATAATGATGGATGCATATTCATTTGACGCTGATCAAAAATCACTTGACGAGAGCTATGAGAAATTTGCGAAAGCTTACCGGCGGATATTCAAACGGATGGGTATTGCAGCAATTCCTGTTCGTGCAGATACAGGTGCCATGGGCGGTTCCGGTTCAGAAGAATTTATGGTTGAAAGCGAAGTAGGTGATAATACGCTTATCCTTTGTCCGAAGTGCGGATATGCCGCAAATGTTGAGAAGGCTTCATGCAGAAGCGATACTGCGCTCGACGTAAACGGCAGACCGCAGGAAAGAACCGATAAGGTGATTGAAAAAGTTCCCTGTCCGGGTGTAGAGACTATAGAACAGATGGAACAGTTCTTCAAAATGCCTTCAATGCAGTTTATAAAAGTGCTTATTTACAAAGTGTATAATTGTGCGCTGGATCTTACGAACGCACCGGGAGCTGCATCATTTAAACGCGAAAAAAACGAGTCCGGAATTCAATATTATCCAGTGAGTTTTTTTGCTGTTGCGGTCAGGGGAGATCTTGACGTAAATGAGACAAAACTGGCTGCTGCCCTTAAAGCGAGCGGTGCGGAACTGGCAGGGGAGGATGAGGTAATTGCCTGTTCCGGTGCACCGCACGGTTTTGTCGGTCCCGTCGGTCTGACGAAAGTACCTCTTATTGCTGACGAGAGCATTATGGTCCGGAAGGAAGATGGTTCCTATGAAGTCCGTGTTCACGATACCGTTACGGGCGGCGGCGAGAAAGACGTAGACAACCTGCACGTAGAACCGGTTCGTGATTTTATTCCGTTCCTGGCAACTGATGTACGTACCGTAAAGGAAGGGGATAAATGCCCTGACTGTGGCGCAGAATTCTATTCAAAGAAGGGAAACGAACTTGGTCATATTTTTAAGCTTGGTGATAAATATACAAAATCTATGCACGTTTCGTATCTTGACGTAAACGGTAAGACTCAGACACCGATAATGGGCTGTTATGGAATTGGACTTGACCGGACACTTGCTTCCATTATTGAAGAGCATCATGACGATAAAGGTATTATCTGGACTATGAGTACCTGTCCGTATCAGGCAGCGATCGTCCCGATAAAATATGAAGGAAAAATGCAGACAGTGGCGGATACGATTTATGACGAACTTACGAAAGCCGGAATCGAAGTTCTGCTTGACGATCGTAATGAACGTCCCGGTGTAAAATTTGCAGATATTGATCTTATTGGTATCCCCGTTCGTATTGTCGTTGGAGAGAAAAATCTTCCGAATGTGGAGATAAAGGAACGTGCAGCAACTGAACCAATTCTTGTTCCTGCAGAAAAAGCGGCTGAATCGGTCGAAAAAATTGTACGCGATGCACTTGCAGTACTGAACGCCTGAAGAAAGTATGGTTGAAGTAAAAAAAAGTTTTCCGTTTTTCATTTTCGCAGTGCTTGCAGCCGTGTGGTGTTCGCTGCCGGCTGCAGCACTGCCGGGGTTTGTTCCCTATATCAGTGATGTGTCGGGTGAGTATGTTTATTACGAAGACAGGACATTTAACCGCACGTCTTATATTGGTTTTTTGTATTACAATGATTCTGCATATGCGGTGCGTTATTACGCGCCGGAGAACATTGATAAAAAACTTCCCAGTCGTACGGTGGAAATTCTTTTTTCACTTGATCCGTCTGCCGGTCACATTGAACTGACCGGTGAACGGATTATCGGCAGTGTGACACCCGGCGATACCGAATTGATTAACTATATGCATGATATTTTTTATGAACTTAATTCCCGCCGGATAAAGGCAGGAGATGTTTCTCCTTCTTTGAAAAATCATGAAAAAAAAGTGACGGATGATTTTCCTCAATTCGGCGGGAAAGTAACAATGGAGTATGATTATCTAATTCCTCTGTTTAATTTAAAAAAGATAGTGTCGGATAAATCGGAAGAATTGCTTCAGGTTGTTACTACAGGAACTCTCCATTCTTCCGGAGACACTGCGTTTACTGCATTTATCGGGATACCTGAGAAATATTCCGACCGCAGTCATGCCTTTGTGAATGATAAAAGAGCTTCTGAAAAAACTTTTACGACTGCCGACGGACAGACAGTTGTTCTTGATTCACAATGGACCCGGTCTATGGACAATCTCTGGCTGCTGGGAGATACTGCAATTGTTTCCGCTGCAATAATACCAGTGCTTACAGGAGTTCACAATAATGCAGATGATACTGTCTTACGACGGATGCTGCAGAGTACAAAAGATTCATATATAAACTGGAGGGATATTTTTCTCCAATATGATAAAGGCCGGTATGTGATAAATTGCGTTTTTTTTCAACCGGACAGCGGTACCGTAACGAGAAATTTCAGAATACTGACAAAGAAAAACGACGGAGGGTATTATTTTTTTACACTGTCAGTCTTTAATAATATTTATCAGACAAATCATTCATATTTTGACAGTATAATCGGAGACTATACCGTCCAGTAGTAAGGAGCCGTACATGAATAATTATTTCGAATCAGTATTCCTTATTATCATAAGTCTCTTCTGCTTTTTATATGCGGTGTATTTTCTTCAGCGGAATGAAAAAGGAACGTCGGCAGCGCCTTTCGCTGCCGCTAATATTGCTATGGGGATATGGAATTTACTCAGAGCCGTAGAAAATGCGGCACCCGCGCGGTATTACTTATTAATCGGAACCATTACCTACCTTGATATTGAATTTTCCGCATATACACTTTTCTGGTTTTCTTACCGGTATTCTGTTCCGAATGATAAGCAGAGAAAAGTTGTAGCATATCTGCCGCTTATTTTTCCTGCGGCTACCATAATAGCGTTGATTTATAAACAAACAAGCCTTTTTGCACTCGTCGGTACGAAACCGCTTCATTTATGGGATTATTTACATGTAATTTACGGGTATGGTCTTATAAGTACTGCCGCGGTACTTTTTATTATACGGTGTATTTTTTCTTTTCATAAAAATAAAAACGGGTATATGATTCTTACAACTATATTAATCGTTTTTATCACACAGAATTTTGCCCGCTATCTGAACAGGCTGGGCTATTTACCTGAGATTACAACGACAATTGGTTTTTTTTATGATGTATGTACGTTTTTACTCGTAAATCTGTCTTTTATTGCAATGTATTCAGATTCTGATGAAACGCTGATTTCACAGTGCAGACGGACTTTGTTTGAGAAAACGGATATGCCGCTGTTTGTATTTAATTCAAATGATGAATTCCTTACGGCTAATGAAAGTGCCGGAAATATGATTATCCATAATACGAACACTGCTCTGCATCAGTATATGAAATATAATGCAGTTTTTTCTCCTGAAGTATTCCGGCGGCTGGGTGTTTCGCAGACAGATTCTGAAAAACAAATGTTCTATTTGTCGAATATAAAAACAGGTGAGATGTATTTCTGTACAAAACAACCTGTATGCCGTATACATTCAAAGAAAGAAATCGGATATTGCTGTACGTTGTTTGATCTTGATTCGTACAATATGCTTTTTAAAAATATGGAAGCTGGTGCATATTCAGATCCTTTAACAGGATGTCTGAACAGCAGTTCGTTTTTTATGAATGTACGCGTGGAACTTCAGAGTACGCATGAGCAGTGTTTGCTCGTCGCAGCCGGTCTTGACAATCTTACCGAAATTAACACGCTGCTCGGGCACCGTGTTGGTGATACATATATAGCCGCTGCGGCGCAGATTCTCCGCGATACGCTGCCGGAGAACCGCATATACCGTATGGAAAGTTCTACGTTTACCATGATGCTTCCCGTTTCACAGTTATCCGATATTTCCCGGATGCTCTCTGAAATACGTTCGGCCTGCGACAGGTATTCCAGAAATACATCTTATCCGCTTGTAATTTCTGCCGGTTATGCAGTAATAGAAGACAGAAATTCTGATGTTAATGCATATTATGGTACGGCATTCAGCAATATGATGCTCGACCGCAGAAGACATGCTTCTGTTTAACGGAATGACGAACGGGAGAGGGGAGATCCGATCCATTCTCCCTCACTGCCGAGATATTCTTCTCTTTGCCCTTCGACAATAAATTGTACACTGTTTACGGTACTGAAGGACGTTGCAGTGTAGACAATCTGCATCAACTGCCCTATGTAGCCTTCAACACCAACAGGATTATATTCGAATTCTTCACTGAAATTAAGGGTGGCAATGCCGTTTTTTACATTTGCACTTAACAGTTTTGTTCCTGACGGAATAAGCGTCATGCAGTTTTTTGCCTTTTCATTTATTGTAGGTCCTGCAAGGAGCGCTTTGATTGCATCTGAGAGAGGCGAGTCTGATTTTGGTATTGAACGACTGGCGATCTGTCTGCTTACCGAACCATCGGAATCAATAAGAACGAAGCAGAGTTGTACATTTACGGATGGTATAACAACAGGTTTGATTTCATCTTTTTTACCAGTATCCGATTTATTTTCCACACCTGCCTTTTTATCCTGTGCTTTCTGTCCGGTTTTAACCTCTTCCTGTTTTACTGGTTCTTGTGGAGTCTGCGGCTCTGCTTCTTTTTCCTGTTCCGTATCTGTTTCAGGGATGGTGTCTGTTTTCTGAGACTGTTCCGCAGTTTTTGCCGGTTTTGTGTCTATCTGAATGATACTGCTGTCGCTGTTGTCTTCTTCGGGTACAGTTTTGTTTTCATGCTTTTGAACAAATTCGGGTGTTTTTCCGAATACCCTGTTAAAAAAATCAGTATTTTTAAGGTTTGAAACAATTGTATCCCGTTTTACAAAAAAGAAAACAAGCAGTATAAGCGCTATAAGCAGCCAGCATGCAAAAGCGAAACCGGTATTTTTTTTATTTGAAGTTTTGTTTTTCTTTTCAGCCATGATTTCTATTATAGATTATCGGCAGAAGAAGGACAACGTGTTATCTGTTTTGCAAAAATTACGAATTGTAAACATTCCCACCTGGTAAAAAAACACCCCCGGAACGGGGACGTTTTTTATGGAAGATATAAAATTCAGTCTGCAAAACTTTCGGGAAATTCCGGACACCGCTGTTTCCGCAGAGTCCGGAGCGACAGCTTATTCAGACAGATATTCGTTTATACTTGCAGCAGCTTTACGGCCTTCACCCATGGCAAGAATTACTGTTGCAGCTCCAAGTACAATATCGCCGCCTGCCCACACTTTTGCTTTACTTGTAGTCTGTTTTTCGTCAACGGTAATATGTCCTTTCGGATCTGCGTTCAGTCCTTTTGTTGTACGTACAAGCAGCGGATTTGAACCGTTTCCGAGTGCTACAATAAGCGCATCACATGCGATTTCATGTTCACTTCCCGGAATCGCAACCGGACTTCTCCGTCCGGAAGCGTCAGGTTCACCAAGCTTGTAGCTGAGTGCTTTGATACCGCGTACACGCCCGTTGACAGCTCTGTCGTCGCTTTGTATGCCGAGAACTTCTACAGGGTTTTCAAGGAACCGGAACTCAACTCCCTCTTCCTCCGCATGTCCGACTTCTTCTTTCCGTGCAGGCATTTCTTCACGTGTCCTGCGGTAAACGACAGTAACGTGCTCAGCACCCAGACGGAGCGCCATGCGGGCTGCATCCATTGCAACGTTTCCGCCGCCGGTAACAATTACATTCTTTGCCTCGTAATACGGGGTGTCTGCTTTGTCCTTCATGTACGCTTTCATGAGATTTGCACGCGAAAGATATTCGTTAGCACTGAATACACCGATGAGATTTTCTCCCGGAATATTAAGGAACTTAGGAAGTCCCGCACCTGTTCCGATGAACGCTGCGTCGAAACCCTTTTCTGAAAGAAGCTGATCAAGCGTGTTGGTACGACCGACGAGAAAGTTTGTCTCAAATTTAACACCCATCTTTTTCAGATTTTCCACTTCATCCGCAACGATTGCCTTTGGAAGCCGGAATTCGGGAATACCATAGAGCATAACGCCACCGGCTTTATGGAACGCTTCAAATACCGTGACTTCGTGTCCTGCGCGGGCACAGTCTGCTGCAACCGTAAGACCTGCAGGACCTGAACCTATTACGGCAACTTTTTTTCCTGTCGGTTTTGCAATTTCAGGGATAGTAACTTTATTGTTTTTACGTTCCCAGTCAGCCACAAAACGTTCAAGACGACCGATGGAAACGGCCTTCTCTGCGGATTTGAACGTTTTTCCTACCGTGCATTGTCCCTGACACTGTTTTTCCTGAGGACAGACACGTCCGCAGATTGCAGGAAGCAGATTTGTTTCTTTGATAATATCAACCGCAGCTTTAAAGTCCCCTTTTTGTATCTGTGCAATAAACTGCGGAATATGTACATTTACCGGACATCCGTTTACACAGGGCTGATTTTTACACTGGAGGCAGCGGTTTGCTTCAAGAACTGCCATTTCCGTTGTATAGCCGAGCGCAACTTCACTCATTTCTCCGGCACGTTTTTTCGGTTCCCCGGTGGGCAAAACCTGCTGTTCAATTGCCATTCTGTTTTTGGGAGAGAGCGGGCCGTTTTTTATCTGCGCCTGCAGTTCGTCATATTGTTTTTTAGCTTTGTTTTTAAGTTCTTTTTCTGAAATATATTGTTCTGCCATGTATTTACTCCTGATAATATCACGCCGTATACGGTGTGCCGGAAATTTACGTATGCCTGATATTTTTTTATCTGGATGCAAGTTCCTCAACCTGAGCCTGCAGTCTGCATTTATGTAGTTCTTCCTGTTCGCGGGGTTTGAAAGAACCCATTCTCATCATCATATTGTTCCAGTCAACTTTATGACCGTCAAAGTCCGGTCCGTCGACGCATACGAATTTTGTTTCTCCTCCTACCGTAACACGGCAGCCGCCGCACATTCCTGTTCCGTCAATCATGATGGTATTAAGGGAGACTGTGGTCGGAATATTGTAGGGCTCCGTTGTTTTGCATGCGAATTTCATCATAATCGGAGGACCGATAGCAATAACTTCTGCCGGAGGTGTCTGGGATTTGCACAGTTCTTCAAGCGGAATGGTAACAAGACCTTTCTGTCCTGCACTGCCGTCATCTGTCATAACGATAACGTCGTCTGCAATTTTTTTCATTTCGTCAACGAATATAAGCAGATCTTTGTTGCGGGCGCCGATAATGACGATAACTTTATTGCCGGCATCCTTTAGTGCCTGAACAATGGGATAACAGGGAGCGACACCTATACCACCTCCAACAACAACGACAGGAGCATCTTTTTTTTCTATAACGGACGGATTTCCAAGAGGGCCGAGAACTGCCTGAACTTTATCACCTTCTTTTTTGAGTGAAAGTTTTAATGTTGTGGCGCCGACAGCCTGGAATACGATTGCGATCCATCCTTCTGCTGCATCTGCGTCTGCAATGGTAAGAGGAATACGTTCTCCGTAGTCAATATCGATCTGGACTATAATAAATTGTCCGGCTTTACGGTTGCGGGCGATTTCCGGTGCTTCCAGTTTCATATAAAAAACATCAGCAGAAAGCTGTTTTTTTTCAAGAATTTTGAACATATCACGTCCTTCAAAAATACAAAAATATAACCAATATTTTACTATATTGAATAATATCAGTCAATTTACTGCAGTAAAATAAAAAAAGGCCGGCCCGCTTTATTTCCGGTCAGCCTTTAAATTATTCAGCACTTTTTCAGTAATGCATACCGATTAAATCATCAGGATTTAATTGGTATATGCCTAGAAACCGATACGGACGGATACCTGAGCACCTGCACCGGTACCTTTAAAGCTGTTCGCGAATTCCGTACCAAAGTCTGCTGCATTTTCCGCACCGCCGGACCCCGCAAGAAATGCTGCAAAGTTAAGTTCAAGGATACGGAGGTTGATCATACAATTCAATTTATGTATGAACATCTGCGACAGATATGAAGTGGAAAGCGACATACCGATAATCTTAAACAGATCTATTTCTGCACCAATGCTGTATTCAGAATAGAATTTGAAATCTGATGTATACGGGTATTGTACACCGAGGCCTAAGAGTGTTCTGACCGTAAACCAGTTTCCGAACGGACGGAATGCAGCCTCTGCGCCAAGACGGAGCGGACGCGAAATGTAATAGTCGCTGGTACCGTATGTAATATCAGAAATGTCCGAATCCGATTCACTGTCGCCATTAATGATGTCGGTAAGGCTGTCTGCTGTGTATTTTAACGATGCCGTTCCCGTTGCAGAGTGTTTCAAATGACCCGGGACGATCGGAATACGTGCGTATCCTCCTGCCTGAAGAAAACTGAATACCGGTAATTCTACGGCTCCTGCAAGATCAAATCCAGCTCCTGACGATATATCTCTGATAATTTTTTCCGTATCAGCGCTCTTATTGCTGTCTCCAAGGTATGAAATATCAGTAGGCGTATATACTGTACCAAATGCGCTCGCGACGACCTGAATAGAGCCGTCCTCAGGGTTTTTCACCTGTGCGCTCATAGAACTTGTTTCAGCATGCAGTATCGGCATAAATATTGCGGGCGTTACTGTTATACGCATGGAATCAAGTTTTATACCAGCCGAAATATTAAAGTACGCAAAAACATCCGCTTTTGCATATCCGTCTACATTGATTGTCGTGCTGTCTGCATTTCCGTATCCGATCAGTTCAAACAGATTTTTACCGATGTTACCCGTCACGGATCCTTCGAGTCCGTATGCAGAACCAAGATGAAAACCGTTGGGAAGATTAAGATTCCAGAATAGTTCGGGAGCAGAAAAAAACGCATTCAGCATAAGCCCGTTGGAAGGTATCCCGTCTGCAATTTTCTTCAGATCGATGACAATGTCTTTTACGAGAAGATCTTTTGCATTAAAGTAATTGTTTGTAACCGCTGCCTGTGAATCGAATCCGATTTCAAATATCCGGTGCGACGGATAAAGCGGATCAAGCGTGAATGCGGAAAGCGGAATAGTTAGTGAAATAAGCGTTGCAAGAATTATGAGTGTCTTTTTCATTAGTTGTTCCCTCCATAGAGCTGAATGGTTCCGTCTGTAGTAATTTTTGCAGATAATCCGATTGATAAGTCTGCATCCCGGGGAATTGTTATGTTTGTATTCGCCGGAATTGAAAGCGTTACAGTCGGCATATAGGGATATGTTTGCAACAGATTACTTATCTGGTCACCGGTGAGTGAAAATGATGAACTGCCTTCGAAATAAAGTTTTTCCCCTGAAGAAGTGAATATGTTTGAAGTATTGTCTGAAATTACCGCATACGCTTTTGACAGACCGAGGCTGTTATTGATTGCAAAACCAAGTGTTATATTTTTTAAGGCATCAAGGTACTTCTGATAATCGGAGGTGTTGAGTGCGGAGGATCGTCCGAGCAGGTCGTCCGTGGTCGATTTATCAGCGAGTTTCATAACGTCGACAGATATATCATCACTTGTTGTCAGATCAAGCGGCAGGTCTATATAGACGACTGCTGAAATTGTCAGTGCTCCACCGCTTTCCTTGAGCGAGTCTACCGCCGATTTTGGTATAGTAAGTCCGGTTCCGTTTTCGTCAGACATGGAAACGGCATAACTCATTTTCAGACTTTCGAGTGATGAAGTAAGTATGTTCGGCAGTCCTGCGGACGTAACTTCCGTAAGTGATTTACCAGCTGCCAGTGTGGCAAGGTTTGATATTACCGTACCGCTGCTGTCCTCGGAAATGGTTGGAATGGTTGTAGGGAACGTAATGTTTTCGGCACCAGAAGAGGTTCCTAACAGATATACCGGCGATTCTGTTGTACCGGATATGGTCGGTGTGAGGGATATTTTCCCAGTACCGTTCAGTTTTTCGAAAATATCCTTTCCGTCTTTATCGAATACGACAGGTTTTGATATATACAGATATACCGGTATGGCATTGAATTTCATATTGTACAGTTTTTTAACTTCTGCTGCCTGTCCGGCAGGCATGCCGTCCGTAACTCCTGCAAGGAGAGTTGAGAAATTCAGTCCTGTATCTACGTCTGTAGCACTCTGTGTGAGTGAACTGCTGTTGATTGTTATTGCACTCCAGTCAAACACAAGGGCAAAATCGCTCATGGAAAGCGAGTAAGAACTACCCGGTTCTATATTCGATACGGTAACATATGTCGGATGCTCCGTCGTTGCTCCCGGCAGCGCGACATCAACGGTTATGTCGATTTTAGAATCAGCTGCCGAATATTTCGTCAAATCAATAAAACTGTTTTCAGAGACGAGTTCTGTTGAAGTCTTTGTTGTTGTACCTGCTGTAAGTGTTTTTGATGATGCATCATCAGTGCCTGTCATATTCATGAAAGTCGACACAGCTTTTACCGTGATGTTATTGATGTCATGAGTCGTGTTTGTAGGAAGGCCGTTGATATAATTGAAGCTTACTCCTATTTTGGAGTTAGAATAGTCGATCTTTGTTACAAAATCCTTCAGTTCATCCGGCACTGCTGTTTCATATGTGTATGATGTCTGTACATCATTACCAAGATTTACCGTAGCTGATGTAAAACTTGTAATACTGCATGAGCCTGTTGTCGTAATATCAACAGTACCGCTTTGAGGGAAGATAATTGTTGCTCCTGTATCCGGATCAAAGTTCAGGGTGGTACTCCCGCTTATGGAAATATCAGAAGGAGTGTATGTCTTTCCTGCAAGGGCAAGATTCTTGTTTATCAGGTATCCGGTTCCTGCCGTATCTGTAAAATCTCCTGATGCTGCAGTAAGCCCTCCTGAGAGCGAAAATGCGGATGTTGCAGAAACTCCTGACCACCCCTCCGGCAGCAGGGTTTGAAGAATAAGGCTCCCTCCGCCGATTTCTGCAGAAACCAGTGAGGATGATGTTGATCCGGCATTTACTGTCTGACTGAAACTGATAGTAGCAGCAGGACCAAGTTCTTCCGGAGTCATCTTAAGGCCTGTTATTTTGCTCATTTCTGCATCCGTAAGACCAGCCGATACCGCATAGGTATAAAGGTTTGGTGTAGACAGTGCTGCTGTACTTCCCGTAACGGAACCGGTAAATTTCAATTTCATACTGGAAGTGAGCGGATTAGTTGAAAGCGGTATACTGAGTGTGCCTCCCGTTGAAACATCAGTCTGACTGCTTGATGATATTTTCGTTGTCCCGTCGTCCTGATACAGTGTGGCCGTAAGAAGCAGTTTAAATCCTGCTGCGGGTAATGAATCCGGCTTAAGCGTTATATCAAGCGAGCCTGATCTGTAATAAATGGATGTAAATGTTATTCCGGAAATATTTATGTCTACTGTTGTGAGTCCGACGGTATCAGTTGAGTCTGATATACTTCTGCCTCTGTCTGGTACCATAATATTTCCATTACCAGTAAGTGTCGATTTACTGTTTACTGCTGAATAAATATCCTGTTCTGCGGTATTTGAGAAAGTCTGATCAATTTTTGGGACAGTAAATGACTGGTTGAATCCCATTTTTGAGTCAAGATTTGTTCCAATGTTAATACTGTCCAGCTGATCGGAAATATCAATTGATTTATCCATTGCAGGATATTTGATGAGAAAATGCTGCACGGCTGCATTACTGCCAGGATTATAATCGTAGACCGAAAACGACGTACTGCTTTTTGCAATCTGCTCTTTTATAGAATCAGCCGAAAAATAGTCGGATAAATTTTTAGAATAACTGCCGAAATTAGCTGAATATGTAGCATCTGTCTTTACCGATACGGACTGCGGAATTGACATATTACTGCAGGATATAAACAGAAGTATTCCTGCAGACAAAAATATGCCGCTTTTCAGGTGTTTGATGTTCATATTGAACTCTCCTTTGGGCATATGCCCGATAATAAAAAAATGACCACGCGTGTACGATTTTTAAATAATTATAGAAGATACGGTGAATCTGCAACACGGGAGTACAGACCCTCTAAATATAATTTAACATGATTTTATAAAAAAAACAACAAATTACGCACAATGTGTCGTTTTTGCGGAGGGGATATGAATGTACTGTAAATCTCATTTTGTTATCCGGATAATTTTTCAGTATGGAGATTCAAACGGAAGAACAGCATGAACTGTAGTTCCCTGTGTTATTCCGCCTGTATAATTACTGAAGCTGCGCTCATTCCGGTATTTACTTTTTTCTGGATAGTTCCTTTAAGCGATACATCGGACTCTACGCGGATATAGTACCGTTTTCCTGTTTCTGTACCGGACGGAATGTAGAACCTGAGTGATTTCGGATAATTTTCGATAATCGTATAGTATGGAACGCGCAGCCATGAATCTTTATTGACAGACGGTATTCCCTGTTCTGTTTCCGGTACGAAATAAATACCCGATGAATCAGTTCCCTGTTTGAGCCTGCATCCTCTGATAATGACGATGCGGTTGCGCAGCAGAACACCTTCTGCGTCTGAACGTGGTGCGCTTTCTACACTGGAGATATGCGGATTTGTGTCAGAAACATCTACCTCTGCAATCCGTACACGCCGTGCCGCATCCTGTGCTTCCTGAGATACTTTAAACCGGGCCTCTGTACAGTTTGATTTCTGTACAGTCATATCTGTACCGTTTTTTACAGCGGGATACAGAATGCCTGTGTCGAACAGATTTATGGAATATCCTTCAGAAAGCAGTCTGAGGATTTTTTCCCTGAAAATCCGTGCACAGAGAAGCATCATTCCCTGCGTAACTCCGGTGTTTGTGTCCTGAATCCGGTTGATGATATCGGGAATGGAAAGCGTTCTGCGGTCTATAAGTCCGTATGTCTTTTCCGGTGCAAGATTGCTTTTGTACAGTGTAACACGAACCTGGCCTCTCGGAAGATCCGGATCGCACTTCCAGTGATGGTAATTACGTCTTTTTCTCATATTGTAAGTATAACACGGATTTTCAAGAATATATTAATTTTTATTTAAAAAGAGGTCGTTCCCTGTTAGCGGGTGATGACCATCCTGATTAGCGGGTAGTATGCGTCGTAATTTGCGGGAAGGCATCTTCCTTGTTAGCGGGTAATGCGGTATACGACTGTTTCCGGGGGCGGTTACGGGTACTGCGGGGAATGTAGTGCGTACTGTGTGTACAGGCTTCAGCGGACACATACAGGACCCTGCTGCGGGCACATACGGAACACTGTTACGGCACAGTCGGACCGGTATTCGTACTACAGGAGAATAAAACAATACAGCGCAGCGTAAGCTGTGACCGTTTACGCTGCGCTGTATTTTATGTAATTGATGCGCGCGGCTGTATTACTTTTTCAACAGCTGGGCGAACGGATTGTAGGTCATTCCGTCGTCGCTGCCCTGATACTGGCGGCCGCTGCTGCGGGGCCGGTCAGTATGCTGTCCGTCTCTGCGTGCGCCTCCGTTCTGAGGAGCACCTTTCTTTACGACAACTATCCTGCGTGTGCCGCCGCTTTCTCCGCCGGCTGGACTTTCATTTTTTGCACCGCCCATACCGGTATGCCCTATGCGGTTTGCGGCATCGCTTTTAAGCGACAGGCTTATCCGCCTGCGGTCGGTGTCAAGGCCGATGATCGTGAATTCCCTGATGTCGCCGACTTTGACGACTTCCATCGGGTCCTTAACGAAGCTGTCGCTCAGTTCGCTTACGTGAATGAGTCCTGTTTCATGCAGACCAATGTCGACAAAAGCGCCGAAATCTACGACATTCTTGATTTTTCCGGTAACTTTCATCCCTTCTTTCAGGTCTTCAAACTGAACAACTCCTTTCTGCATGATCGGGGCCGGGTATCCGTCGCGCGGATCCCTGTTCGGCTTCCGGAGTTCTTCAACGATATCGCCGAGTGTCATATCTCCGATGCTGTATTTTTCTTCAAGCTGTTTTTTCAGTGCGGCTGAAACCTGCTCGTTTTTCTGAACGAACGGGAGTACTTCGCGGGCGGCTTCGTAATTTTCCGGGTGAACCCAGGTATTGTCGAGCGGATCGCTGCTTTCCGGAATCTTGAGGAATCCTGCACACTGTTCGAACGCTTTCGGTCCGAGTCCGTTTACTTTTTTAAGCTCTTCACGGCTTGTGATTTTTCCGTGTGCATCGCGGTATGCAACGATTTTTTTTGCAGTAGAGGAGGTGATGCCGGAAACGTATCTGAGCAGTGAATAACTGGCCGTATTAAGATTGACGCCGACCTGGTTTACGACAGAGCCGACGACTTCATCGAGCATATCAGAAAGTTTTTTCTGGTTTACATCGTGCTGGTACAGACCTACGCCGATGGCCTTCGGATCGATTTTGACGAGTTCGGCGAGCGGATCCTGAAGGCGGCGCCCCATGCTGATTGCTCCGCGGATTGTCAGGTCAAGGTCCGGGAATTCTTCACGGGCAATGTCGCTTGCAGAATAGACTGAAGCTCCTGATTCGTCTACGACGGTATAGCGTACGTCTTTATAGTTTTCAGTAATCACTTTACTTACGATTGCCTGTACTTCCTGACTGCCGGTGCCGTTTCCTACGGCGACAACCTGAATATCATACTTGTCGATTGCTTCGTTGATCGCGTTGTATGCACCGTCCGGGTCAGCGACCTGTTTGATCAGGAAATATCCGAGATATTTACCGGTTTCGTCGAGCGCGGCGCACTTTGTTCCGGTGCGGATACCGGGATCCACACCGAGAACACGGCTTCCCTTTATTGGCTGGGTCATAAGCAGGTTCTTCAGATTTTCACTGAATATGCCTATCCCGTGTTCGTCTGCACCGTCAGCTTCGTTGCTGCGTATTTCGCGTACGACGGCAGGAGATAACAGACGTACGACGCCGTCTTCTATTGCGTCGCCGTGATATTTGTTGTGAATTTGTACTTTCCTTTTAAGCAGGTCAACTGCGGAATCAACGTCGACGTCGATAGTTACTTCGAGCGCATTTTCCCGTTCGCCCCGGTTGATTGCCAGAATGCGGTGGGGCTTAACCTGATTAAGCGGTTCTGTATAATCCCAGTACATCTGATATACGGACGTCTTTGCCGCATTTTCGTCGCCGGTTCCTTTTGTGATGATATTTCCCGAAGCCATATACAGGTTGTGCACGTCTTCCCTGTTTGTCGTGTCCTGAGAAACGCGTTCAGCGATGATATCTTTTGCACCTGCAAGCGCATCTTCTACCGAGGTTACGGACAGTTCCGGATTTTCCGCATTTTCTGTGATAAAATCTTTTGCCTTTTCTTCAAGAGCGGCATCGTCAAGTTCAAGTATTGCGTCTGCGAGCGGGTCAAGCCCTTTTTCGATTGCAGCCATACCCCGTGTCTTTTTCTTTTTCTTGAACGGAGCCCAGAGGTCTTCAAGTTCAGTAAGAGTTGTTGCGCCGGTAGCTGCCTTATACAACGATTCTGTCAGCTTTCCCTGAGCAAAGATACCCTTCACAATTTCAAGCCGGCGGTCCTCAAGGTTTTTATATGTTTTAAACAAATGGTCGCTGTCGCGTACTTGTACTTCGTCGAGCGAACCGTGTTTTTCCTTGCGGTACCGTGCAATGAACGGAATGGTACATCCTTCGTTCACCAGACTGATAACAGCACTGACCTGCTGGACCTTGATGTTCAGTTCGTCAGCAATCTTTTTCATAATGCCAACTTCATTGACGGTTAAGGCATCAATTGTTTCCTGTGTAAATTCCATAGGAAGTCATTTTACGAAAATAACGGCAGCCTTGCAAGTGAATCCGGAAAGTAGTTCAAGTTAAACAGGCTTGGCTGCACCTTTTGCCTCTGCCGATTTATAAAAAAGGCGGTTAAGAATGTTTTTGCAGTTTCCGGACATAATTTCATATAATTTCGGTACAAGCAGTTGTTTTACAAATATGTCAAGTCCGTTTTCTCCCTGTTTGTTGATGAATGTAAAGATATAAAGCATTCCGTCACTCGATCGCCGCTTCATATAAAGACCGGCATCTGCTCTGATATGCAGTCCTTTTATATTCAGCTGAATGTTGTATAATTTTTCATGTTCTTTAACCGGACAGTCAGGAGAAAGTGTGCAGGAAAAATGACTCAGACTGATATCGTATATGATGCCGGTATACTGTTTCCCGTTTTGTAAAAAGGTCAGACCACTGTTGTTGTCACAGAGGGCACGTACGTATTTTCTTCTGCCCATTCCCTGATTCGCATAAAGTGTTTTTTCAACAATTCCGAAATTTGTTTTTTTCCGGTATTCAAGTTGAACACATCCGCATTTTATCCCTATGTCATATAAATAATATTTTTCCAGTGCCAGGCGTTCTTCCAGCGTCTGTCGTTTTGCATAGACGACTCCGAGGAGAATCGAGTCTCCGTATAATTTCTGCAGATATGCGATGAACTGCGGCCATTCTATTCCGGAAACGGAGGCATCAATGTTAAAAAAAAGAATTGAATCCTGAAAAACTCTGCGGATAATATCGACTTTTTTTTCAATGGAGCAGGCCTTGTCATTTTCAATGAAGTACGTTTCATATCCGTGTATAAGATATTCCTCCAGATAGTTTTCAGGGAAAAGAGTCTGATCAGGCATTATGAAAAAAGTTTTTCTCGCGGCTATAATTTCAGCCAGACGTGGATTCAAAAAGAAGCCCCCGGTACAATTACGTTTTTTCAGTATAACACAGGTTCCTGAAAAAGCAAAATGCTGTATGTATTTATGCTTTGTTGCTTAAATGTAATAAAAAATATATACTATATTATAGTGGGTTATTATGGTTATTACTTCAAAACTGATACGGGTTTTTAAGTAATTTTCTGAAGTGCCTGATTTATTAGTATAAAAAGTTTATGGAAAATGATAAAAGTTTTACGGCAATAGATTCAAAAGAAGTCAGGGAAATAATTTCACTCCTTGAATTTTGTACGGATTCGTTTGTCTTTGCATATGATATAGACAGCGATGCTGTTTTTGTTTCAAATGAAATGCTTACCAGATTTAACCTTCCATCGACACGTATTACGAATGCCCTGAAACAGATTAGTATGTTTGTGAGGGAAGATGAACGGAATACAATGATTCACAATGTCGGTAGTATTACTTCAGAGACTAAGACAGCCCGCCTGACTATATACCATCTTATTGATAAGAACGGCTGCATTGTGCCTGTACAGATTCGTGAAAAACTTATACATGTGCCGGATTCCGGTGGTGATAAGATTCTTGCAGGATGCATTAGTTTTATTGAACAGCCTGTGTTTGACGAAATTACGGGATTTGAATCGGAAAAGCAGGCCTTCGCTGATTACAAATCTGTTTCTGACGGAAAAGGAATGCTTCCGGATTTCTCATGGAGATTGATATTGATAATTTTACTTCATTCAATGAAAGTGAGGGGTTTGAGACCGGAGATAAAATTCTTAAAATTTTAGCCGGGGCATGCCGTCTGCAGTGTATTGATGGAACAAGAGTGTATCTGATGGCCGGGGGAAAATTTCTGATTATGAATTTACAGCAGGGATCAGCCGATATGATGCGCCGCATTTACAGTAATTTAAAACGTGAAATTCAAA
This sequence comes from Treponema sp., assembly GCA_023231445.1. Classification (GTDB taxonomy): domain Bacteria; phylum Spirochaetota; class Spirochaetia; order Treponematales; family Treponemataceae; genus Treponema_D. The sequence goes on from JALNVF010000034.1 coordinate 20,335, forward strand.
ATGCGGAATATTCTCTGGCTTACAAATATATGTTTACTATTTCTGCAGGCGGCATTGCTTTATATAAGGATAAAAGTGATTTACCTGAGATATTAAAAAAATTAACATTTTCACTTGATACGGCGAAACGGTCGGGGAAAAATAATTTATATTTATTTAATGCTGTTGAATATAATAACCACCTCGATGAACTTGAACTGGAGAATATGCTCCGGATTTCCACCAGTCAGAATTTTGAAGGATTCCGGCTGTTCTATCAACCTGTAATAGATGCCGGAAAAATACTGGCTGCGTCCGGCCGTGAAAATCAGGAGAAGTACGTTATCGGAGCAGAGGCTTTGCTGCGCTGGGAAGGTAAAAACAAAGAACTGATTGGTGCCGATTCTATTATACCGATTCTTGAACGCAGCAACTTTATTGTCCCTGTCGGGCGCTGGGTTCTGATGACGGCCTGCGCTCAGTGTTCAGCATGGAATAAAACGTTTCCTGATTTTCATATGAGTATTAATATTTCATATGTGCAGATGAAAAAGACGAATCTTGTTGATGAGGTGCAGGCTGCTCTGGAAAAAACACATGTAGCACCACGGAATATTATTTTGGAATTGACGGAAAGCGGTCACATAGACAGTGAGCAGGTTCAGAAAATGATTATGGAACTGGCGGCTCTTGGTGTTCAGATTGATATTGATGATTTCGGAACGGGATATTCCAATCTGCGGTATATTCAGAATCTGCATGCGGACACGTTGAAACTTGATTATACATTTGTGCATAAAGCAGTAACGGGCGACGGGAAGGATCAGAAAATCATTGAATATGTAACAAAAATGGCTCACGATCTTGGTATGAAAGTCTGTCTGGAAGGTATTGAGTCGTCTGTTGATATTCAGAAAATAGGTTATATTAAGCCGGATAAATTCCAGGGATTTTTATTCGGACGCCCTGTTGGTGCAGCACAATTTGAAGAAGAAAATCTGCGTTCTTAACCGGAATAGCAGTAGTCTCTGGATATGGACTGCTGATTAAATCCTCATAATTTAATCAGCGTGGTTTTATACGTTAAGGGAACCCCTTAAACCGTTTATCAGATAAAATGCTGAATGGAATGGTGTTCTATCATTTTTGTCTTAACGCCTACAATATAGCTGCCGAACATGGCGGTAAGAACGTCGAATGCGGCGCCGAAGGAACAGATAATCGAAGCTGCCGGTTTAAGCAGCAGGTATCCTGTTTCAAATCCGCGTCCGTACATAGTGCAAAGTACGGTCAGTGCAATGAACGGGCCTCCTGAAGGAAATCCTCCAAGAAGGAATGACAGCATAAATGCCATAAACATAATCCACAGAATATCGCTGAAAGGAATTGAAAGATTTGCATAAGAGCGCCATATTACAACAAAGCTGACTGTAGTAACAAGGGCAGCTCCACCCCGCGCGAATATTGAAAACAGCGGATACGTAATTCCATTGATACGCCTCCGGATTCCGAGACTTTCCTTTCCTGTACGTATATTAATGGGGAGTGTAAGATTTGAATCACCGCTGAAAAAAGCTGCAATAATAGAACAGGAGCTTGCATAGAGTACCCTGAACGGATGAGGATCATGGCAGACATAATAAAGAATCGCAGGATAAATGCCGAATGCCGTGATAATGAAATCGCATGTCAGCATTAGTATAAGAGGAAGAAATGTTCCCCCTGTAAGAATGGAACGGAATTGAATGGTCCAGCTGCACATAACCGCTACCATGCCGATGGCGAGAACTTCTGTAAATAACGTGGCGATGTTATAACAGAGTTTCGAAAGTGAATCTGCGAGCGTAATGATAGGCTTGAATGTAATCTGGTCTCCTGTACAGGCACCTCCCGCAAAACATGCAAAAAGAAATGAAGCCAGCAGCAGGGAACCGTTATTCAGTGTATCAAATGCGGACGACGGAAACAGTGCCCGTACCATGTCTGCAAGATTTAATACTGCTGTATCTGTGGTTTTGTCTACCGTAATAGGGATGCGGGGAAGTTTGATTATCAGTATGGAAATGAGACCTATAAGGGTAAGGATAAGCGCCGACACTATAATGATGATAAGCGCCCATATACCGGTTTTTAATATCATCCGTGTGTCGCGCAATTTATTAATAGACGTCATTGCGGTAAAAAACAACAGGGGAACGACTATATATCGTCCGAAACGTATGACTATGTCGGTAATAAACGCGAGGCCTTTGTTTACGCCGGCGGAATTGAATGGAAGAATCAGTGAAAATGCAATGCCAAGAACTATACCAATCAGATATTTTAACCAGAGTTTCATAGGATGCAGTATAGCACAGGCGTTGTGCTTTGCAAACAGCTTTTGAGCTTTTGCTTATTGTCCCATTATGATATAATTTTCAGGTATGAAAAAGACGATTCTGATAGCCGGAAAAGATTTGCCTTCCGGCGGAGATTTTGCCAGCGGTATGGCTGGTACAGGAAATAATGTTATTGTTGCGAATAGTACGGAAACGGGTAATGCGCCTGATGCTGCCGGTAAAATTGCGGTTGTAACATGGAACAGGCCGTCGTCTATTTCTGCACGTTCAGTTATAATTGCAGCTGAAAATTTATTCGGTTGTATTGATGAATCTGTTCTCTATTTTGACGCAGGTCTGTATACGTCTCAGTTTACTGTTTTTTCTCCTGAAGAATGTACGCGTGCGCTGGATACGATGATTTTAGGTTATGAATATCTTGCGATGGAAACTGTTATCAGGCTTGAACAGCGGAAAAAGAACGGGAAGCTTGTTTTTTTACTGAAGCGCCATCTATCTATGGAAGAATCTCTGCATTCATCTGCTTTACATAATAATACGGCGTCACCTGCGGGACCGTTTGTAAGCGCCGCACAGGCTGCATATGCTGCGTTTGCCGAGAATGTTGCTGCATTTGCCGGAGACAGACCGAATGTTACGGTGCTACTGATTTCGTGCGATATGAACAATGAAACTGCGGCAAAAGACGATACCCTTTCTTTATGGCTCTCTGAATATCTTGGAGCAATAGACAATTTGAAAAATAAACCAGGGGCCAGACAGGCTGTAAACTGGATAAAAGCTGGTACCAGGTCATCCGGTTTCTTTTCATTGTTTCACTAAGGGGGAAATATGGGTGCTGCTGAGGGGTTTTATATAGACAGTGCTGTTCGTATAGCGGCCAGCTTTTTCTGCGGTCTGTTACTTGGTCTTGAACGGAAAAAACGGCAGCACACAGTCGGTATGCGGACGCTTATTCTTATCAGTATGTCGTGTTCGCTTATGGGAATACTTTCTGAATATGCAGCCTCTGTATCTGCTGTTCATTCCGGAGATCCGACTCGTATTATGGCCGGAGTTGTTACCGGTATAGGCTTTTTAGGCGGAGGTGCGATCATGCGGCAGGGGTTGAATATCCGTGGTCTTACATCTGCTGCAGTTATATGGACCGCTGCGGCACTGGGACTTGCATGCGGTGCCGGTCTTTTTCTTCCGGCAGCAATTGTTCTTACGGCGGGGATAGTCTCTCTTGTTATGCTTGAGAAAGTCGAATGGCATTTTTTCCCCGCTGAAAAGACTAAGACGATCCGTCTTGAGTACAGCGGCAGCAGCGTAAATCTGGAACTTGTGAAAGATGTACTTGTAAGCAGCGGATTTGTGATGCGCGACATGAATATGTCCCGTTCTCTGGAAAAAGATCGTACTGTCCTTGAATATTTTGTGAAATCGCCGTCTTCTATGGATTCTCTTTCTGTCTGTAAGAGGCTTGAAAATACCGGAGTTTTATTAAATTTTACATTATCCGATTAAAAACTCCGGCTGCGGATTACAGCCGGAGTAAACAGGAAAGAGTGTATGAAAAAACTATAAAAGCCTTATATAAAAGGTACTGCGGTTTTTAAGCCGGGCAGTATTATTATTCTTTTACGCCGCCGGATGTTACACCGCTGATTATCATACGCGACATTAAAAGATATACGATTAGAAGCGGAATGATCGCGATACATATTTCCATATAGACTGTACCAAGATCAAAGTTCTGGTAATCGGCACTGCGGAGCTGGGCAATAAGAATAGGAACGGTTTTCTTATTTTTCTGACTGATAAGCAGAGCCGGCATAAAGTAATTGTTCCATGAGCTGACGAATGAGAAGATTGCCTGAACAGCGATAGCGGGTTTCATCATTGGGATGACAATTGAATTAAAAGTACGGAATTCATTGCATCCGTCTACCCGGGCAGCTTCGACAATAGAGAACGGCAGCGTCGATTCCATGGCCTGATACATATAGAAGAAAACAATAGGTGCTGCAATTGCCGGAATATACAATGCTGCAAGGTTATCCATCATGTGCATTTTCATCATAAGACGGATAAAGCCGCAGGCAGAAACCTGTCCGGGAACCATCATGACCGCCATGATAAATTTAAATGCAAAACTTCTTCCCTTGAATTTGTACATGTAAATTCCGTAAGCAGTCATT